>NZ_CP040887.1:1574291-1889150 GCF_006337125.1 Serinicoccus chungangensis | reverse complement strand
GACGCGGTCGACACCCTGGAGGTGCTGCTGCCGGCGGTCTCGGGGATGGTGGCCACCCTGACCTTCCACCCCGAGCGCCTCGAGGAGCTCGCGCCCCGGGGCTTCTCGCTGGCCACCGATGTCGCCGAGTGGCTGGTGCGGGAGGGGGTGCCGTTCCGGGTCGCCCACGAGGTGGCCGGTGCGTGCGTGCGGCACTGCGAGGAGCGGGGGATCGGGCTGGAGGACCTGGACGACGCCGCCCTGGCCTCCATCAGCCCGCACCTGCACCCGGGGGTCCGGTCGGTGCTCACCGTGCCCGGCTCCCTGGCCTCGCGCAACGCGCACGGCGGCACCGCGCCGGTCCGGGTGACCGAGCAGCGGGCCCACCTGCTCAAGCAGCTCGCCCGGCTGCGGCACTGGGTGCGGGAGATGCCCGCCATCCGTGACTGACCGTCCGGTCGCGCCGTCCGAGGTGCGGGGCGGCAGCGGGAGGACGGTCTCGCGGACCGAGCTGTCCGGTCCGGTGCTGGAGGTGGCTCCTCGGCTGCTCGGGTGCGTCCTCACCCATGACGGGGTCTCCGTCCGGCTCACCGAGGTCGAGGCGTATGCCGGCCCGGCCGACCCCGGGTCGCACGCCTACCGGGGCCGCACGGCACGCACCGGGGTGATGTTCGGGCCGGCGGGCCACCTCTACGTCTACCTCAGCCACGGCCTGCACTGCTGCGCCAACATCGTGACCGGGCCCTCCGGCACGGCCTCGGCCGTGCTCCTGCGTGCGGGCGAGGTGGTCGCCGGCGCACCGTCGGCCCGGCGCAGACGGCAGAAGGGACGGTCCAGCCCGGTGCCCGACCGCGACCTCGCCCGCGGGCCGGGCAACCTGGGCCGTGCGCTCGGGCTCGACCGGCAGCACGACGGGCTGGACCTCTGCGGCCCCGGATCCCGGGTCCGGCTGCAGGCACCGGCCGGGCTGGTCGAGCCCGCGCCGGGCACAGGTCCCGGTGAGCAGGTCCGCACGGGACCCCGCGTCGGGGTGAGCGGCGAGGGAGGGTCGGCAGATCTCTTCCCGTGGCGGTTCTGGCTGGCCGGGGAGGCGACGGTGTCGACATACCGGGCGGCGGCGCCGCGCCGGGCCGACCCGCGCAGCACGTCCGGGCGACCGGCGGGCCGACAGTAGGCTGGACCTCATCACGAGGCGGATCTCGTACCCCACGACCGGAAGGACCCCACGGTGACCCACATCCTCGACGAGCTCCGGTGGCGGGGCCTGGTGGCACAGACCACCGACGAGGCCGCCCTGCGCCAGGCCTTCGACGACGGACCGATCACCGTCTACTGCGGCTTCGACCCGACCGCGCCGTCGCTGCACTTCGGCAATCTCGTCCAGCTCATCGTGCTCCGCCACCTGCAACGGGCGGGACACCGGGTCATCTGCCTGGTCGGCGGGTCCACGGGTCTCATCGGCGACCCCAAGGCGACCGCCGAGCGGGTGCTCAAGACCAAGGACGAGGCGGCCGCCAACGTCGCCCGGATCCAGCAGCTGGTGCGCCCCTTCCTCGAGGTCGAGGGGGACAACCCGGTGGTGATGGTCAACAACCTGGACTGGACCGCGCCGCTGAGCGCGCTGGACTTCCTGCGCGACGTCGGCCAGCACTTCCGGGTCAACCAGATGATCCGCAAGGAGGCCATCGCGGCCCGGCTCGAGAGCCAGGAGGGGATCTCCTACACCGAGTTCAGCTACCAGCTGCTGCAGGGGCTGGACTACCTGCACCTCTTCCGGGAGTACGGCTGCACCCTGCAGACCGGGGGGCAGGACCAGTGGGGCAACCTCACCGCGGGGGTGGACCTCATCCACCGGGTGGAGGGCGCCTCGGTCCAGGTGCTCACGACACCACTCATCACGGACGAGAACGGCATGAAGTACGGGAAGTCCGAGGGCAACGCCGTGTGGCTCTCGGCCGACATGACCTCGCCCTACGCCTTCTACCAGTACTGGATCAACGTGGCCGACGCGGAGACCGGCAAGCTGCTGCGCGTCTTCACCGACCGCGACGCCGAGCAGATCAGCGCGCTGGAGGAGTCGGCCCGGGAGCGCCCGCACCTGCGTGAGGCGCAGCGGGCCCTGGCGGCCGACGTCACGACCCTCGTCCACGGGGCGGCAGCCACCGCGCAGGTCGAGGCGGCGAGCCAGGTGCTCTTCGGGCGGGCCGATCCCGCCACGCTCGAGGCCGGCACCCTGCAGGACGCCACGGCCGAGCTCCCCGGAGGCTCGGCGGACGTGGGCGACAGCGTGCTCGACGCCCTGGTCCGCACCGGCCTGGCCGAGAGCAGGGGAGCGGCCCGACGGCTCGTCGGCGACGGGGGCGTCAGCCTCAACAACGCGCGGGTGGACGACGTCGACCGGCTGCTGACCGACGAGGACTTCCTGCACGGCCAGGTGGCGCTGCTCAAGCGTGGCCGCAAGAGCCTCGCCGCGGTCCGAAAAGCCTCCTGACCAGCCGATTTGTCGTCTGCGGCGGGTGTCGCCTAGAGTTTCACCTCGCCGCACCGACAGGGAGGCACGGACACCGAGAGGTGGCCGGTCCCGGGTTCGGCACCACGCACCACCAGCGTCTGAGCAGGGCTCGGACGGGATTTGACTCCCGGAAGCGCGGGTGCGTAACCTAGAAGAAAGCCCCGGACATCACGGCGCGAAAGCGCACGGATCATGGTGTGTGTCCGATTCTTGAGAACTCAACAGCGTGTTTGTTTTTTGATGCCATGTTTTGTTTGCCATGGCTGGTGCCCGCCCCCGGGTGCTGGTTGTGGTTTTTGTTGGGATCGTTATCTGTTCGGTAATGGTTTTGTTTTTTATCGGAGAGTTTGATCCTGGCTCAGGACGAACGCTGGCGGCGTGCTTAACACATGCAAGTCGAACGATGAAGCGGTGCTTGCACCGTGGATTAGTGGCGAACGGGTGAGTAACACGTGAGTAACCTGCCTTCCACTCTGGGATAAGCGCTGGAAACGGCGTCTAATACTGGATATGACACTGTCTCGCATGGGGTGGTGTGGAAAGATTTAGTTCGGTGGTAGATGGACTCGCGGCCTATCAGCTTGTTGGTGGGGTAATGGCCTACCAAGGCGACGACGGGTAGCCGGCCTGAGAGGGTGACCGGCCACACTGGGACTGAGACACGGCCCAGACTCCTACGGGAGGCAGCAGTGGGGAATATTGCACAATGGGCGCAAGCCTGATGCAGCGACGCCGCGTGAGGGATGACGGCCTTCGGGTTGTAAACCTCTTTCAGCCTTGACGAAGCCTTCGGGTGACGGTAGGGGCAGAAGAAGCACCGGCTAACTACGTGCCAGCAGCCGCGGTAATACGTAGGGTGCGAGCGTTGTCCGGAATTATTGGGCGTAAAGAGCTTGTAGGCGGCTTGTCGCGTCTGCTGTGAAAGCCCGGGGCTTAACTCCGGGTCTGCAGTGGGTACGGGCAGGCTAGAGTGTGGTAGGGGAGACTGGAATTCCTGGTGTAGCGGTGGAATGCGCAGATATCAGGAGGAACACCGATGGCGAAGGCAGGTCTCTGGGCCACTACTGACGCTGAGAAGCGAAAGCGTGGGGAGCGAACAGGATTAGATACCCTGGTAGTCCACGCCGTAAACGTTGGGCGCTAGGTGTGGGTCCCATTCCACGGGGTCCGTGCCGCAGCTAACGCATTAAGCGCCCCGCCTGGGGAGTACGGCCGCAAGGCTAAAACTCAAAGGAATTGACGGGGGCCCGCACAAGCGGCGGAGCATGCGGATTAATTCGATGCAACGCGAAGAACCTTACCAAGGCTTGACATACACCGGACGACTGCAGAGATGTGGTTTCCCTTTGTGGCTGGTGTACAGGTGGTGCATGGTTGTCGTCAGCTCGTGTCGTGAGATGTTGGGTTAAGTCCCGCAACGAGCGCAACCCTCGTTCCATGTTGCCAGCAACACCTTTTGGGTGGTTGGGGACTCATGGGAGACTGCCGGGGTCAACTCGGAGGAAGGTGGGGATGACGTCAAATCATCATGCCCCTTACGTCTTGGGCTTCACGCATGCTACAATGGCCGGTACAAAGGGCTGCGATCCCGTGAGGGGGAGCGAATCCCAGAAAGCCGGTCTCAGTTCGGATTGGGGTCTGCAACGACCCCATGAAGTCGGAGTCGCTAGTAATCGCAGATCAGCAACGCTGCGGTGAATACGTTCCCGGGCCTTGTACACACCGCCCGTCAAGTCACGAAAGTCGGTAACACCCGAAGCCGGTGGCCCAACCCTTGTGGAGGGAGCTGTCGAAGGTGGGACTGGTGATTGGGACTAAGTCGTAACAAGGTAGCCGTACCGGAAGGTGCGGCTGGATCACCTCCTTTCTAAGGAGCATCGTGCACTCCCTGTCCCGGTTCGGGGTGGGGGGTGTGTGCGGCCTCGTGGTGCACCCGAGTGTGGTGTCCGAGGTTGCTTCAGGGTGGAACATCGAAGAGCTGTCGCCCCTGGTGGGGTGGTGTCGCCTGTGGTGAGTACGGGCTGTCCTGGGTGGGTCCTTTCGGGGTCCTGGTCCTGGGGTGGTCGTGGAAAGTCGGGTGGTGCCGCCTGGTGGGGGTGCAAACACGCTGTTGGGTCCTGAGGGATCGGGCCGGCTGGTTCTCTGTCGCACTCCTTGGGTGGGGTGTGGTGGGGGGTTGGTGTGGTCGGGTTGCTCTGGCTGGGGCCACGTGCCGGGTGTCATACCCGCTTCCAACCTTTCTATGGGTGGGGGTGTGTGGTGATGCTGCGGTTGGTGGTGGCTGGTTGTTGGTTGAGAACTGTACAGTGGACGCGAGCATCTGTATCTTTGTTGCTTTTTGTTAAGTTTTTAAGAGCGCACGGTGGATGCCTTGGCACGAGGAACCGAAGAAGGACGTAGGAATCTGCGATAAGCCTCGGGGAGTCGATAACCAGACTGTGATCCGAGGGTGTCCGAATGGGGAAACCCGGCCAGCTTCATCGCTGGTCACCCGCACCTGAATATATAGGGTGTGTGGAGGGAACGTGGGGAAGTGAAACATCTCAGTACCCACAGGAAGAGAAACAACATGTGATTCCGTGAGTAGTGGCGAGCGAAAGCGGATGAGGCTAAACCGTAGTTGTGTGATACCTGGTAGGGGTTGCAGCTGCGGGGTTGTGGGAGTGGCGCGTACCGGGTCTACCAGCCTGGTGCACAGTAAGAAATCGCGTGGTGTAGGTGAAGGGTCTGGAAAGGCCTGGCGTAGACGGTGAGACCCCGGTAGCCGAAACACCCGTGACTGTGTGTGCCGCCTCCCGAGTAGTACGGGGCCCGAGAAATCCCGTACGAATCTGGCAGGACCACCTGCTAAGCCTAAATATTACCTCGTGACCGATAGCGGACAAGTACCGTGAGGGAAAGGTGAAAAGTACCCCGGGAGGGGAGTGAAATAGTTCCTGAAACCGTGCGCTTACAATCCGTCGGAGCTGCACCTCGTGTGTGGTGACGGCGTGCCTTTTGAAGAATGAGCCTGCGAGTTAGTGCTCAGTGGCGAGGTTAACCCGTGTGGGGAAGCCGTAGCGAAAGCGAGTCCGAACAGGGCGATTGAGTCGCTGGGTCTAGACCCGAAGCGGAGTGATCTACCCATGGCCAGGGTGAAGCGCGGGTAAGACCGCGTGGAGGCCCGAACCCACTTAGGTTGAAAACTGAGGGGATGAGCTGTGGGTAGGGGTGAAAGGCCAATCAAACTCCGTGATAGCTGGTTCTCCCCGAAATGCATTTAGGTGCAGCGTCATGTGTTTCTTGCCGGAGGTAGAGCTACTGGATGGCTGATGGGCCTTACCGGGTTACTGACGTCAGCCAAACTCCGAATGCCGGTAAGTGAGAGCATGGCAGTGAGACTGCGGGGGATAAGCTTCGTAGTCGAGAGGGAAACAGCCCAGATCACCAGCTAAGGTCCCTAAGCGTGTGCTAAGTGGGAAAGGATGTGGAGTTGCGAAGACAACCAGGAGGTTGGCTTAGAAGCAGCCACCCTTGAAAGAGTGCGTAATAGCTCACTGGTCAAGTGATTCCGCGCCGACAATGTAGCGGGGCTCAAGCACACCACCGAAGCTGTGGCATCAGCACTGTAGCTCAGCATCACCTTTCGTGGGTGGTGTTCAGGCGTGTTGATGGGTAGGGGAGCGTCGTGCCGGGAGTGAAGCATCCGAGTGATCGAGGTGTGGATCCGGCACGAGTGAGAATGCAGGCATGAGTAGCGAAAGAAGAGTGAGAAACTCTTCCGCCGAATCACCAAGGGTTCCAGGGTCAAGCTAATCTGCCCTGGGTAAGTCGGGACCTAAGGCGAGGCCGACAGGCGTAGTCGATGGACATCCGGTTGATATTCCGGAACCGGCGAAGAACCGACCCATACCGAATCCGGGGATGCTAAGCGCCTGAAGCCGCCCATATGTTTCGCACCTTCGGGTGCGGGGCCGGGTGGTGGAACGCGTGACCCGAGCTGGTAGTAGGTAAGCGATGGAAGGACGCAGGAAGGTAGCCTCCGCGTGGCGATGGTTGTCCACGTCGAAGAGCGCAGGGCCGGGGAGTGGTAAATCCGCCCCATCAGTGCCCGAGGCTTGATCGTGACCGCGTATGCGGGAAGCAGGGTGATCCTATGCTGCCAAGAAAAGTTCCTAGCGAGGTTCGAGCCGCCCGTACCCCAAACCGACTCAGGTGGTGAGGTAGAGAATACCGAGGCGATCGAGTGAATCGTGGTTAAGGAATTCGGCAAAATGCCCCCGTAACTTCGGGAGAAGGGGGGCCGGACGCGTGAAACCCCTTGCGGGTTAGCGCTGAAGGCCGCAGAGACCAGGGAGAAGCGACTGTTTACTAAAAACACAGGTCCGTGCGAAGTCGCAAGACGATGTATACGGACTGACGCCTGCCCGGTGCTGGAACGTTAAGGGGACGGGTCAACCCATTCGTGGGTGAAGCTCTGAACTTAAGCGCCAGTAAACGGCGGTGGTAACTATAACCATCCTAAGGTAGCGAAATTCCTTGTCGGGTAAGTTCCGACCTGCACGAATGGCGTAACGACTTCTCCACTGTCTCAACCGCGAACTCGGCGAAATTGCACTACGAGTAAAGATGCTCGTTACGCGCAGCAGGACGGAAAGACCCCGGGACCTTTACTATAGCTTGGTATTGGTGTTCGGTACGGCTTGTGTAGGATAGGTGGGAGACTGTGAAACAGCCACGCCAGTGGTTGGGAGTCAACGTTGAAATACCACTCTGGTCGTTCTGGATATCTAACCTCGGTCCGTGATCCGGACCAGGGACAGTGCCTGGTGGGTAGTTTAACTGGGGCGGTTGCCTCCTAAAATGTAACGGAGGCGCCCAAAGGTTCCCTCAGCCTGGTTGGTAATCAGGTGTCGAGTGTAAGTGCACAAGGGAGCTTGACTGTGAGACAGACATGTCGAGCAGAGACGAAAGTCGGGACTAGTGACCCGACGGTGGCTTGTGGAAGCGCCGTCGCTCAACGGATAAAAGGTACCCCGGGGATAACAGGCTGATCCTGCCCAAGAGCTCATATCGACGGCATGGTTTGGCACCTCGATGTCGGCTCGTCGCATCCTGGGGCTGGAGTCGGTCCCAAGGGTTGGGCTGTTCGCCCATTAAAGCGGTACGCGAGCTGGGTTTAGAACGTCGTGAGACAGTTCGGTCCCTATCCGCTGCGCGCGTAGGAAACTTGAGGAGAGCTGTCCCTAGTACGAGAGGACCGGGATGGACGAACCACTGGTGTGTCAGTTGTCCTGCCAAGGGCACCGCTGATTAGCTACGTTCGGACGTGATAACCGCTGAAAGCATCTAAGCGGGAAGCACACTTCGAGATGAGGTTTCCATCACCTTCGGGTGGAGAGGCTCCCAGCTAGACTACTGGGTTGATAGGCCGGACGTGGAAGCACAGCAATGTGCGTAGCTGACCGGTACTAATAAGCCGACAACTTAACAAAACCCAAGCTCTCAAAGTCCTACAGACTCAATGCTCGCGTCCACTGCACGGTTCCTGACCCACAACCCCCCAGCGGGTTTGTTGTGACATGGTCAACCATGTTACGGCGGTCATAGCGTCAGGGAAACGCCCGGTCACATTCCGAACCCGGAAGCTAAGCCTGACAGCGCCGATGGTACTGCACTGGAGACGGTGTGGGAGAGTAGGACACCGCCGGACCACCCTTCACGAAAGGGCCCGCCCACCAGGGCGGGCCCTTTCGCATGCCCACAGCAGGTCTGCACGCCGGGCCTGCCAGAATGAGCATTCCAGGCTGCCGACGAGAGGACACCCGTGAACCAGGAACGCCCCGCCTCAGGTGCGCGCCCCGGGGGGCGCGACCGACGTGACGGCGACCGACGTGACGGCGACCGACGTGACGGCGACCGCGGACGCCGGGGAGAGCGCCGCGGCCGCGACGGTGGCTCCCGGGAGCCGCAGGGTCGTGGGGGTCCGCCCGAGCGTGGCGGGCCCGGCCGTCCTCAGCGCGCGGGGTCCGCGGAGCGCCCCGACGTGCGCAGACCTCCCCGGATCCCCGAGCCGGCGCTGCCCGAGGACGCCGACGCCGGTGGTCTGGACCGCTCGCTGCGGAGCGAGCTGCGGACGTTGAGCAAGGAGAACGCCGAGGGGGTCGGCGGGCACCTGGTGATGGTCGGCAGGATGCTGGACGCCGAGGACTACGACCTGGCGCTGGCCCACGCCGAGGCGGCCGCGCGACGCGCCGGTCGGGTGGCCGGCGTGCGGGAGACCCTCGGCGTCGTGTACTACCGACGCGGGGAGTGGGCCAAGGCCCTCGCCGAGTTCCGGACCGCACGCCGGCTGAGCGGGTCCCAGCACCTCCTCCCGCTCATGGCCGACGTCGAGCGGGGCCTCGGCCGCCCCGAGCGTGCCGTCGAGCTCGCGGCCTCGCCCGAGGCGGCGCGGCTGGCGGCGCCCGAGCAGGTCGAGCTCGCCATCGTGGTCACCGGGGCGCGGGCGGACCTCGGGCAGCACGCCGCCGCCGTCCAGCACATCGAGCGGCTGGCCCGCGCCAGCACCGTGCGGCAGCCCTGGGCCGCCCGTGTGCGCTACGCCTACGCCTCGGCGCTGGAGGGAGCCGGCCGCGAGGAGGAGGCGCAGCAGTGGTACGCCTCGGCGGCCGAGGTGGACGTGCACGGCGAGACCGACGCCGCGGAGCGGCTCGGCACGAGCGACGAGGCCTGGGTGGTCGACCTCGGTGACGACGAGCCGGTGCCCGGGGAGTCCGGCGGCGACGAGCGCGCCCGCCCGACCCGAACCGACCGGGGGCCGGCGGAGGGACGGGCGTGATCTCCGGCCTGCTGTGCGACCTGGACGGCGTGGTCTACCGGGGCGAGCAGGCGTGCCCGGGCGCCGTCGAGGGTCTCCAGCGGGTCAGGGACGCGGGCATCGACGTGCTCTTCATGACCAACAACGCCTCGCGGACGCCCGCGACGGTGGCGCGGCACCTGGTCGACCTGGGGGTCCGTGCGGACGAGGGCGAGGTCCTCACCGCCTCGCAGGTGGCGGCGGAGGTGCTGGCCGAGGAGCACCCGGAGCTGCGGGGCTCCCTCCCGGTGCTGGCCGTGGGCGGGGAGGGGGTGGCGCAGGCCCTGCGCGACGCCGGCTTCGCGGTCGTCGCCCCCGACGAGGTGGCCGCGGCTGCGGAGCGGGGCGGGACGCCCGAGCTGGGGGCGGTCGTCCAGGGCTACGGGCCCGACCTCGGGGTCACCGACCTCACCGAGGCGACCTACGCCGTCCGCGCCGGCCTCCCGTGGATCGCCACCAACGACGACGCGACGCTGCCCACCGCGAGGGGCCTGGCGCCGGGCAACGGCTCGCTCGTGGCAGCCGTCGCGCACGCCACCGGCCAGCGACCCAGGGTCGTCGGCAAGCCGCACCGCCCCGCCTACGACGTGGGCCTGCGCCGTCTCGGCCACCCGCGCGGACAGACCCTCATGGTGGGGGACCGGCTGGAGACCGACATCGCGGGCGCCCGGGCCGCCGGGCTGCCGAGCGCCCTGGTGCTGACCGGGGTGTCCGACCGTGCCGAGGCGGAGGCGGCGCCGGACACGCAGCGACCCGACCACGTCGCCGGCACCCTCCTGGACCTGGCCGAGCTCTGGGGCGACGCATGAGCGCCGGACCCGACGAGGGCGACCACGGTCCCGTGGGCGACCACGGTCCCGTGGGCGCCGACGGGCCGACCGACGGAGGCTCGGACGGGGCGACCACGGCTCCGCCCACCACGGGCGACGACGAGGTCGACGCCACGCTGCGGACCCTCCGGCGGGCTCTCGAGCACGAGGACCCTGCCTCCGTGGCCGACGCCCTCGCCACGGCGCACCGCTCCCTGCAGGCCCGGCTGACGAGCCCCGACGCCGACCGCCCCGGGTCCCCGGGGGCCCGGCCACGACCCCGGTGACCCTCCGGCTGGACCAGGCCCTCGTGGCCCGGGGTCTGGCCCCGAGCCGGACGCAGGCGCAGCTGCTGGTCCGCGACGGCCTCGTCCAGGTGCGCCACGAGACCGTCCGGCGGCCCGCGCACCCGGTCGCCGACGACGACGAGGTGACGGTGCAGGGGTCGGGAGCCGGCACCGAGTCCGCCTGGGTGCGTCGCGGGTGGGTCGGGCGCGGCGCGGTCAAGCTGGCGCACGCGCTGGAGGCGTGGCCCGCGGTGGCTGAGCGGGTGCGGGGCCGCCGTGCCCTCGACGTGGGTGCGTCCACCGGGGGCTTCACGCAGGTGCTGCTCGAGCACGGGGCGGCCGGTGTGGTCGCGCTGGACGTCGGGCACGGGCAGCTCTCACCCCAGCTGCGCGAGGACCCGAGGGTGCAGGACCGGCCGGGACTCTCGGTCCGGGACGCGACGCCCGCGGTCCTGGGAGGCCCCTTCGAGGTGGTCGTCGCCGACCTGTCCTTCATCTCGCTGTCGGTCGTGCTGCCGCGCCTCGCCGAGCTCGCCTCACCCGGCGCCGACCTCGTGCTGCTCGTCAAGCCGCAGTTCGAGGTGGGCGCGGACGCGCTCGGGCGCAGCGGGGTCGTCCGCTCCGCGGGGCAGCGCGAGCGCGTCCTGCGCGCGCTCGACACCGAGGCGCGCGGGCACGGACTGTCCCCGCAGGACCTGCTCCGCTCGCCGCTGCGCGGGGCGAGCGGCAACGTGGAGTACCTCTGGTGGCTGCGTCGGTGCGCCCACCCGGGTCCCTGCCCGGTCGGGGCAGGCATGATGGGCTGTGTACCGGGACGCAGCGACATGGACGCCCTGATCAGGGCGCGAGCAGAGGAGGACGGATGAGCCGGCGCATCATGCTCGTGACCCACCCGACGCGCTCGGACGTGCCGCACCTCGCGAGCGAGTTCGCCGAGCGCCTGGGGCAGCACGGCATCGAGGTCGAGGTCGTCCCGGAGGCGGACCCCACCCACCAGGTCGTCTCCGACAGCGAGGTCGTCGCCCTCAAGAGCCCGGTGCCCGGGAACGTGGACGCCTCGGGCTTCGAGCTGGTCGTCGTCTTCGGCGGCGACGGCACCATCCTGCGGGGGGCGGAGATCGCCCGACCCGCCGGAACCCCGCTGCTGGGGGTCAACCTCGGTCGGGTCGGGTTCCTGGCCGAGGCGGAGAAGGACGACATCGAGGTCATCGTGGCCCGCATCGTCGACCGGGACTACCACGTCGAGAGCAGGATGACCCTCGAGGTCGACGTCCTGCACGACGGCCGGGTGGTCTGCCACAACTGGGCTCTCAACGAGGCGAGCGTCGAGAAGTCCGCCCGGGAGCGCATGCTCGAGCTGGCGGTCGAGGTCGACGGCCGACCGCTGTCGACCTGGGGCTGCGACGGCGTGGTCATGTCCACGCCCACGGGGTCCACCGCCTACGCCTTCTCCGGTGGCGGGCCCATCGTCTGGCCCGACGTGGAGGCGCTGCTGGTCGTCCCCATCTCGGCGCACGCCCTCTTCGCGCGTCCCCTGGTCCTCGGGCCGGACGCCCACCTGGCGGTCGAGGTGGTCCCGCACAGCCACGTCACCGGGGTGATGTGGTGCGACGGGCGTCGGACCGTCGAGCTGCCCCCGGGGGCGCGCATCGAGGTGCGCCGGTCGACGACGCCCGTGCTGCTGGCGCGGCTCGGGACCAGCCCCTTCACCGACCGGCTCGTCGCCAAGTTCGCCCTCCCGGTCTCCGGGTGGCGCGGCCCGGCCGGCGGTCAGCCCGGGGTCACGGCGTGACGCTGCGTCGCATCCGGCTCCAGCAGCTCGGGGTCATCGAGGAGGCGGAGCTCGACCTGGCTCCCGGTCTCAACGTCATCACCGGCGAGACCGGGGCCGGCAAGACGATGGTGGTCAGCGGGCTCGGGCTCCTCCTGGGGGAGCGCGCCGACGCCGGCCTGGTGCGGGCCGGGGCGTCCCGGGCCGTGGTCGAGGGGGAGGTCGACGTGCCCCACGACCACCCCGCCGCCCGGCGGGTGGAGGAGGCCGGGGGCGACGCCACGGACGGGCTCATCCTGGTGCGGACCGTCGCGGCCGAGGGGCGGTCGCGCGCCAGCGTCGGTGGCCGCAGCGCTCCGGTCTCGGTCCTGGGTGAGGTCGGCGAGCACCTCGTCGCGGTCCACGGCCAGGCCGACCAGTGGCGGCTGCGGGACGCCGAGCAGCACCGGGTCCTCCTGGACGCGGCCGGCGGCCCCGACCTGGCGGCGGCAGCCGAGGCGTATGCCGAGGCCTGGGGGGCGTGGCAGCAGGCTCGGGAGCGGTGGGCCGAGCTCACGCGGACCAGTGCCGAGCGCTCGCTGCGGGTGTCCGCCCTGCGCACCGCCGTGGAGGAGATCGAGCAGGTCGACCCGGCGCCGGGGGAGGAGTCCGACCTGCGCGCGGAGGCCGACCGCCTGACGTATGCCGAGGAGCTGCGCCAGGCGGCGCACGGCGCCCACGAGGCGCTCGTCGGGGCGACCCGGCCACGGGTGCGGCCGACGGTCCGTCGGTCTCGGGCTGCTGGCGGCCGCGGTCGCGGCCCTCGGGCCGGCGGCCGAGCACGACGAGGAGCTGGCCGCGCTGCTGCGCAGGGTGCAGGACCTGCTCTACCTCGCCAGCGACCTGGGGCCGGAGCTCGCGGGCTACGCCGCCGGCGTCGAGGTCGACCCGGAGCGGCTGGAGTCCGTGCACGCCCGGCGCTCCGAGCTCGGCGCGCTGCTGCGACGCTACGGGTCCAGCACCGAGGAGGTGCTGGAGTTCGCCCGGCGGGCGGCGCAGGAGCTGCACGACATCGACGTCTCCGACGAGGACCTCGCCCAGCTGGCCTCCGAGGTGGCGCGGCTGCGCGACGAGGCGGGGCGGCGCGGCGCCGAGCTCGGTGCCGTCCGACGCCGGACCGCCGAGCGGGTCGCGGCGACCGTCACCCAGGAGCTGTCCCACCTGGCCATGGGCTCGGCGACGGTCAGCATCGAGGTGGCCTACCGCCGGCCCGAGCGGTCGGCCGAGACGGACGGCCCGCAGGACGGCCCGGGGGAGCCGGTGGTGGAGCTGCCCGACGGGTCGCAGGTGCGGGCCGGGCGCTCGGGCCTCGACACCGTCGAGATCCGGCTGGCCGCCAACCCGGGGGCCCCGGCGCGGTCCGTCACCCGGGCGGCGTCCGGCGGTGAGCTGTCCCGCGTCATGCTGGCGCTCGAGCTGGTCTGCGGCGACGGGGCCGTGCCCACCTACGTCTTCGACGAGGTCGACGCCGGTGTGGGGGGTGCGGCGGCCCTGGACCTGGGGGCCCGTCTGGCGCGGCTGGCCACCTCCTCCCAGGTCATCGTCGTCACCCACCTGGGGCAGGTCGCCGCCCACGCCGACCGCCATCTCGTGGTGCGCAAGAGCACCGACGGGCAGGTCACGAGCAGCGGCGTCAGCGTCGTGGAGGGGACGGAGCGGGAGGCCGAGCTGGCGCGGATGCTGGGCGGCGTCGCCGACTCCGAGGCGGCGCTGGAGCACGCACGGGAGCTGCTGTCCCGTCGTGCGACCATTGACGCCGGATGAGCACGAGGCGCCGAGCGAGCACCCGCCACACCGGTCCCGTGGCGGGCCCGGTGCGGGTCGACGCGCGCACCAAGCGCCTGACGGCGCGGTTGCAGCCCGGGGACGTCGCGGTCATCGACCACGCCGACCTCGACCAGGTCAGCGCCACCGCGCTCGTCGCCTGCGCACCGGTCGCCGTCGTCAACGCCGCCTCCTCCACGACCGGCGCCTACCCCAACATGGGGCCGCAGATCCTGCTGGACGCGGGCATACCCCTGCTCGACGCCGCCGGCAGCGAGGTGATGTCCCTGACCGAGGGCACGTCCGTGACGGTGACCGGCGAGCAGGTCCGGGTCGACGGAGCCGTCGTCGCGGAGGGTGTGCGGATGACGCCGGAGCTGGTCCGGGTGCAGCAGGAGGAGGCCCGCGGCAACCTGTCCCAGCAGATCGAGGCGTTCTCGCACAACACCATGGAGTACGTCCGCGCGGAGCGGGAGCTGCTGCTGGACGGCATCGGGGTCCCCGAGCTGCGCACCAGCTTCGCCGGGCGCTACGCCCTGGTGGTCGTGCGCGGCTACCACTACAAGGAGGACCTGCAGACCCTGCGGCCGTTCCTGCGCGAGGCCAGACCCGTCCTCATCGGCGTCGATGGCGGGGCCGACGCGCTGCTGGAGATGGGGCACACCCCCGACCTCGTCGTCGGTGACATGGACTCCGTGTCCGACGCCGCCCTCACCAGCGGTGCCGAGCTGGTGGTGCACGCCTACCGCGACGGTCGCGCCCCGGGGCTGGAACGGGTGGAGGCCCTCGGGGTCACGGACGCGGTGGTGCTGCCGGCTCCGGGGACGAGCGAGGACATCGCCATGCTGCTGGCGGACGAGCTCGGGGCCGAGCTCATCGTGGCCGTCGGCACGCACGCCACCCTCGTGGAGTTCCTCGACAAGGGCCGGCAGGGGATGGCCAGCACCTTCCTCACCCGCCTCCGCGTCGGCAGCAAGCTGGTCGACGCCAAGGGCGTGAGCCTGCTCTACCGGTCGCGGATCCCCACGGTGTCGCTGGTCTGGCTGGTGCTGGCCGGTCTGCTGGCCCTGCTCGTCGCGCTGGCCGTCACCCCTGGTGGCAGGGCCCTGCTCGGCGTGCTGGCCGTACGATGGGACGACGTCTGGGCCTGGATGGAGGGGCTGTTCTCACCGTGATCGACTTCCGCTACCACCTCGTGTCGCTGGTCGCGGTCTTCATCGCCCTGGCGGTCGGGATCGTCCTCGGCGCCGGCCCCCTGCGCGAGGGCATCTCGGACACCATCGACGAGGAGGTCGGGCAGCTGCGGACCGAGCGGACCGAGCTGCGCTCCGAGCTGGACGTGCGCGCGCGCCAGGCCGAGGCCAAGGACGAGGCCGTCGACCTGCTCAGCCCGCGCGGGGTGGCCGGCACCCTCAACGGCACCAGGGTGGCCCTGGTGGTGCTGCCGGGGGCCGACCGCAACCACGTGGCGCTGCTGGAGGACCGGGTCGCCGAGGCCGGTGGGGCGCTGGTGCTGGAGGTCGAGGTCGAGGACTCCTTCGACACCGCGCAGGTCGACGAGGGCCTGGTCGAGCGGCTCGCGACGACGCTGGAGGTCCCGGAGGTCCGGGGCGTGGACGAGGCAGGCCCGGGCGCGCTCCTGGGGGCGACGCTGGCAGGGGCGGACCCGGAGGGCGACGTGGGCGCGTGGCTCGCGGCCGCGGAGCGCCTCGAGGACGAGGGCCTGCTCGACCTGCGCTGGCAGGGGCCGGCGGCGCAGGTCACCGACCGCCGTCCCCCCGACGTCATGATCGTCGTCGGGGGTGGACTCCCCGAGGCGGCCGACGACGAGGCCCAGCCGGAGGTCGAGGCCCGGCTGAGCACCCGGCTGGACCTCGTGCGCACGCTGGCCGCGCTGGACCAGCCGCTGGTGGTCGGGGCGGCGGGCACCGAGAGCGAGGCCCTGGCCGAGGGCGGGGGCGAGGACGCCCTCGTGCAGGCCATCCGGGACGACGGCGGCCTGCGCGACGACGTCTCGACCGTCGACGACCTGGAGAGCGCCAGCGGCCGGGCGGCGGCGGTGCTCGGGCTGGCCTGGGAGCTGCAGGAGGAGGCAGGGCACTACGGTCTCGGCCGGCAGGCGGAGGCACCCGTGCCGGCGCCGCCGCCGCTGCGGCTGGGCACGACGTCCGGCACGGACGCCCAGCCACCGGCCGACGGGCCGGTGCCCGACGACGCCGAGACCACGTCGGTCCCGTGACCCCGGCCGGCCCGCTCGTCGGCCCCGCTGCCCCGGTCGGCCCGCTCGTCGGTCCCGTGACCCCAGCGGGCCCGCACCGCGGTCCCGCCGCCGCGGCCGGCCCGGCCAGCACGGCGCTCGGTCCGGCCGCCGCGCTGCTGACCTGGGGGGTGCGCAGGCTGGACCGTGCCGGTGCCCTGCCCGGAGGGGGCCAGCGGTGGACCAGGGTGAACCATCGGGGCGACGAGGTGACGCTGGTGGAGGGCGTGGCCCTGGCGATCGGCACGGCGGCGCCGCTGGCCCTGGTCGAGCCGGCCTCGGCCGCGGCGGTCCTGCTCGCCGCGGGTGCGGGTGCCGTCGACGACCTGGCGGGCGAGACCGGCGTCAAAGGGCTGCGGGGGCATCTGGGCGCGCTGCGCCGGGGCCGGGTGACCACCGGCGCGCTCAAGATCGGCGTGCTCGTCGCGGCCGGCACGCTCGCCGCGTGCGCGGTCGACCGCGACCGAGGACACGGGCCGCAGACGCTGGCGGCCGCCGGGGTCGTCGCCGGCGCCGCGAACCTCGCGAACCTGCTCGACCTGCGCCCGGGGCGGACGCTCAAGGTGGGGCTCCTGGTCGGCCTGCCCCTGGCGCGCACGCAGCCCGCGGCGGCGGCCTGCTCGGGCGCCGCCCTCGCGGCCCTGCCCGACGACCTAGGCGGGCGGAGCATGCTCGGCGACACCGGGGCCAACGCCGTGGGTGCGGCCCTGGGTGTCGCGGCCGTCCGGGAGCTGTCGCCGCGGGCCCGGTGGGCCTGGCTCGCCGGCCTCGCCGGCCTCACGCTGCTCAGCGAGCGGGTCAGCTTCTCCCGGGTCATCGACGCGACCCCCGGCCTGCGTCAGCTGGACCGCTGGGGCCGTCGATGAGCCTGCCGGGTCCGGGGCCCAGCCGCCGGATCGCCGGCCAGGGACTGCTCGCCGCGGCGGGCATCCTCGCGGCCACCACCCTGCTCGCCCGGGTGGCCGGGGTGGCCCGCTGGGTGGCCTTCTCCGAGGCGGTGGGGACCACCTGCCTGGGGCAGGTCTACACCACCGTCAACCTCATCCCCAACGTCGTCTTCGAGATCGCGGCCGGAGGGGCGCTCGCCGCGGTGGCCGTCCCGCTGGTGGCGCGCCACCTGCAGGACGGCGACGAGGACCGTGCCGACCGCACCGCCTCGGCGCTGCTGGGCTGGTCGCTGCTCGTGCTGGTCCCGCTCGCGCTGCTGGCGGCCCTGCTCGCGGGACCTCTCACCGCCGCCCTGCTCGGCGCGGGCGACCCCGACGGGTGCGACCCGGCGGCGGCGGAGCGGGCGGGCCGCCTCATGCTGCTGCTCTTCGCCCCCCAGGTGGTGCTCTACGGCGTCGGCATCGTGCTCACCGGGGTGCTGCAGGCCCACCGCCGGTTCCTCGCCGCCGCCGCGGCTCCGCTGCTGTCCAGCGTCGTCGTCATCGCCGTCTACCTCCTCGTCGGGGCGACCGTCGACACCGACGTCCCGCTCGAGGAGGTGCCGGACCAGGTGCTGGTCCTGCTGGCGGGTGGCACCACCCTCGGCGTCGTCGCCCTCAGCCTCCCGCTGCTGCTGCCCGCGGCCCGCGCCGGGGTGCGGTGGCGCCCCACCCTGCGCTTCCCCGCAGGCTCGGGGCGACTCGCGGGCGGGCTCGCGCTCGCCGGGCTGGTGACCGTGGGGGCCCAGCAGGTCTTCACGGTGGTGGTCATCCTGGTCGCCAACAGCACCGGGGTCGGGGGCATCACCGTCTGGACGTATGCGCAGACCGTCTACCTGCTGCCGTACGCCGTCCTCGTGGTCCCGCTGGCCACCGCGGCCTTCCCGCGACTCGTGGGGGAGGCCGCCGCGACGCGCGCGGTGCTGCGCCGCACGGCGACCGCGGTGGCCGTGGCCGCGTGCGCGGGGGGCGCCGCCCTGGTCGCCGCGAGCGGGGAGGTCGGGGCGGCCTTCCTCGCCCTCGACGCCGGAGCCGGGGGAGCCGGGCAGGAGGCGCTGAACGCCCTGCCCGCAGCCCTGTCCGCCCTCGCGCCCGGTCTCGTCGGGTTCGGCCTCGTCGCGCTGCTCACGCGCGCGCTCTACGTCGCCGGCCGCCCGCGCGCGGCGGCGGCCGGAGCCGCCGCCGGCTGGCTCCTGGCGGCGCTCGTGGGCCTCGCGGGGGCAGGCGCGGCAGCCGGGCACGGCGTCGGTGCGGTCCTCGTCCTGCTGGCCTCCGCCTCGTCGGCGGGGATGCTGGTCTCGGCAGGGGTGCTCGCCCGGGCGACCCACCTGGCGTGGGGGCGGGGTGCGCTGAGCGGGCTTCCCCGGGCCGTGGTGGTGGCCCTGGCCGGCGGGGTGGCCGGGGTGCTGCTGGCCGCCCTCCTGCCGGGTGCCGACGCCGGGTCGGGTGCGTCGGGGACCATGGCGGCGGCGGTGGCCCTGGGCACCCTGCGGGGCGCGGTGGCCGTCGCCGGGGTCCTCGGGGTCGTCCTGCTGCTGGACCGGGAGGCGGCGGCGCCGATCCTGGAACGCCTGCGGCGGCGACCGCGGGAGGAGGACCGGTGAGGGTGCTGCTGGTGGTGGGGGTCGTCGGCGGCGGCGTCGGCCGGCACGTGCGCCAGCTCGCCGCCGAGCTCGTGGGCGCCGGCCACGTCGTGGTGGTGGCCTGCCCCCGGGTGGTGGCGGACCGCTTCGACCTGGACGCCACCGGGGCCCGCGTCCAGCCGGTCGAGGTCGGCGTCGGCTCACCGGGCGCCCTCGCCCGCACCCACGCCCGCCTGCAGGTCCTGGCCCGCGGGGCGCAGGTGGTGCACGCCCACGGTGTGCGCGCCGGCGCCGCCGCCGCCCTGGCCGTCCCGCGCGGAGGCCGGTCCCGGGGCGCCCCGCTGGTCGTCACCAGCCACAACGGTCCCCCCGACGGGCGCCCGGCCGCGCTGACGTATGCGGCGCTCGAAGCGGTGGTCTGCCGCCGCGCGGACCTCGTCCTGGGGGTGTCGTCGGACCTGGTGCAGCGAGCCCGGCGCCGCGGCGCGCGTGCGGCCGGCCTCGCCGTGGTCCCGTCCTCGGTGGCTGCCCCGGCCACCGACGCCCAGCGCGAGCAGGCCGCGCAGGAGCTGCGCGCCGAGCTCGGCGTCCCGGCCGGGGCCGGGGTGGTGCTCACGGCAGGACGCCTGGCGCGCCAGAAGCGGGTCGACGTGCTCCTGGAGGCGCACCGTCGCCTGCGGACCGACCGCCGGCTCGGTGCCCCGCCGGTCCTCGTGGTGGTCGGTGACGGTCCCCTCGCCGGGGCGCTGCGCGAGCAGGCCGCGGACGTCGGGGGCGTCGTGCACTTCCTCGGCCACCGGCAGGACGTGCCCCGGCTGCTCGCCGGGGCGGACGTCGTCGTGTCGTCCGCGGACTGGGAGGGCCAGCCCCTCGTCCTGCAGGAGGCGCTCGCCGCCGGAGCCCCCGTCGTCGCCACCGAGGTGGGGGGCACGGCCGACCTCCTGGCCGGTGCCGGGGTGCTCGTGCCCCCGGGGTCGTCCGCCGACCTGGCCGACGCCGTCGCCGGTCTCCTGCTCGACCCCGCGTCCCGGGCCGACCTCGCCCGACGGGCCCGCGACCGGGCGACCCGGCTGCCGACCGGGCTGGACGCGCTCGAGGCGGCGCTCGCCGCATACCGCGCCGTCCTGCCCGACCCCGGCACCACCTCCCACGGGTCCGCAGGGGTGGCGGAGTCGTCGACGACCGACCAGGACGGAGCACCCATGGACCTCTCCGCAGTCCACCCGACGCTGCGCGCCGCCGCGCAGAAGGTGCCGAGGACCGACCTCGAGAGCCGGGCCGTGCGCCTCCTGGCGAGGGCGGCCACCGCGTTCGTGCCCGGTCGGCGCGTCGCGGGCGTCTCGCGGCGCACGGTCCGGCACGACGGTCTCAGGCTGCGGGTCTACACCCCCTCCAGGCCGTCCGGAGCCGGGCTGCTGTGGATCCACGGAGGAGGGCTCGTCCTCGGGTCGGCCGCGATGGACGACCTGCACTGCGGGGAGACGGCGCGCGACACCGGGGTCACGGTGGTCTCGGTCGACTACCGCCTGGCGCCGCGCCACCCCTTCCCGGCGGCGATCGACGACTGCCACACGGGGTGGCGGTGGCTGCGCGCCCAGGCCGACGGCCTCGGCCTCGACGTCGCGCGCCTGGCGGTCGGCGGGCAGAGCGCCGGGGGAGGGCTCGCCGCGAGCCTCGTCCAGCGGGTCGTCGACGAGGGAGACCCGGTGGCGGCGCAGTGGCTCTTCTGCCCCATGCTCGACGACCGCACCGCCGCGGACCGCGACCGGGACGCCGCCGACCACCTCGTCTGGAACAACCGGTCGAACCTCGTCGGCTGGTCGGCCTACCTCGGCGCGGGCGTGGGCGCCGAGTCGCTGCCCCCCTACGCGGCGCCCGCGCGGCGGGAGGACCTGGCGGGCATGCCGCCGACCTGGATCTCCACCTCCGACATCGAGCTGTTCTTCGACGAGGACGTTGACTACGCGCACCGGCTCCGTGCCGCCGGCACGGACGTCACCCTGGAGGTCGTCGCCGGGGCCCCGCACGGGTTCGAGTCCTGGGCGCCCCGCCACCCGATGGCGCTGGAGCTCCTGACCACCGCCCGGTCCTGGCTCACCGACCGCCTCGCCACCGGGGCGCCGTGAGGCCCGCCGGGCGCCCCCCGACGCGCCCGGTGACCACCCCTGTCCCGGACCCCACGGATGTCACGTAGACTGCAAGCCCGTGGCGGAGACGACGACGAAGCACATCTTTGTGACCGGAGGCGTCGCCTCCTCGCTCGGGAAGGGACTGACGGCCTCGAGCCTCGGGTTCCTGCTCCGCAGCAGGGGGCTGCGGGTGACGATGCAGAAGCTGGACCCCTACATCAACGTCGACCCCGGGACGATGAACCCCTTCCAGCACGGGGAGGTGTTCGTCACCGAGGACGGGGCCGAGTGCGACCTGGACATCGGGCACTACGAACGCTTCCTCAACACCGACCTGTGGGGCAGGTCCAACGTCACCACCGGGCAGATCTACAACGACGTCATCGCCAAGGAGCGGCGGGGGGACTACCTGGGCGACACGGTGCAGGTCATCCCGCATATCACCAACGAGATCAAGGCGCGCATGCGGGCGGCCGCGGACCGGCCGCCGGGGGAGCGGCCGGACATCATCATCACCGAGGTCGGGGGGACCGTCGGCGACATCGAGTCGCTGCCCTTCCTCGAGGCCGCCCGACAGGTGCGCCACGACATCGGCCGCACCAACTCCTTCTTCCTGCATGTCTCGCTCGTGCCCTACCTCGCTCCTAGCGGTGAGCTCAAGACCAAGCCGACGCAGCACTCGGTGGCGGCGCTGCGCCAGGTCGGCATCACCCCGGACGCCCTGGTGCTGCGCGCCGACCGGGAGATCCCCGAGGGCATCAAGCGCAAGATCTCGATGATGTGCGACGTCGACTCCGACGCCGTGGCCGCGGCCGTGGACGCCCCCTCGATCTACGACATCCCCAAGGTCCTGCACTCCGAGATGCTGGACGCGTACGTCGTGCGGCACCTGGGCCTGCCGTTCCGGGACGTCGACTGGTCGGCCTGGGACGCGCTGCTCGAGCGGGTGCACGAGCCGGAGCACCGCGTCGAGATCGCGCTGGTCGGCAAGTACGTCGACCTGCCCGACGCCTACCTCTCGGTGACCGAGGCCATGCGGGCCGGCGGGTTCCGGCACGACGCCAAGGTCGACATCCGCTGGGTCGCCTCGGACGAGTGCCGCACCGAGGCCGGCGCGGCCCGGGCGCTCGGCGGGGTCGACGCCATCCTCGTGCCCGGCGGGTTCGGGGTCCGCGGCATCGAGGGCAAGATCGGGGCGCTGCGCTGGGCGCGGGAGCGACAGGTCCCGACGCTGGGGATCTGCCTCGGCCTGCAGGCCATGGTCATCGAGCACGCGCGGCACGTCGCCGGGATCGAGGGCGCGAGCTCCACGGAGTTCGACCCGGACACCCCGGCACCGGTCATCGCCACGATGGAGGAGCAGAAGTCCTTCGTCGAGGGGGCCGGCGACCTCGGCGGCACCATGCGGCTCGGGTCCTACCCCGCCGTGCTCACCGAGGGGTCGGTCGTGGCCGGGGCCTACGGGACGACGGAGGTGACCGAGCGGCACCGTCACCGCTACGAGGTCAACAACGGCTTCCGCGACCAGCTGGGCGCGGCGGGGCTCGTCATCAGCGGCCAGTCCCCGGACGGCGGACTCGTCGAGTTCGTGGAGCTGCCGCGCGAGGTGCACCCCTACTACGTCGCGACCCAGGCCCACCCCGAGTTCAAGTCCCGGCCCGACCACGCCCACCCGCTCTTCGCGGGGCTCGTCGCGGCGGCGCTGGACGCGCAGCGCAGCCAGCGCCTGGTCGAGGTCGAGCGTCAGCGTCACCACGAGCTGCCCGACTGATGACGCTCTCCGCGCCCCGGCTGGGCCTGCCCGAGCTCGTCGACCTCCCCGGGTCCCGCCCGGTGCGCAGCACCGAGGTGGCCATGCGGGGTGCCGTCTGGGACGTGCACCGCGACGAGGTCGAGCTCGACGACGGCCCGGCGAGCCGGGAGTACGTCCACCACACCGGCGCCGTCGCGGTGCTCGCCGTGCGCGAGGACCGTGGGGAGCCCGAGGTCTTCGTCATCCGGCAGTACCGTCACCCCATCGGCGCCGAGGACTGGGAGATCCCGGCCGGCCTCCTCGACGTCGAGGGGGAGCCGCCGGTGGAGGCGGCGCGCCGCGAGCTGGCCGAGGAGGCCGACCTGCAGGCCGAGCACTGGGAGGCGCTGGTGTCCTTCACCCCGTCCCCGGGCGGGCTCGACGAGACGATCCACGTCTTCGTCGCCACCGGGCTCTCCGACGTGCCGGAGGAACGGCGGCACGCCCGGGAGGGCGAGGAGGCCGGTATGCCGACCGGCTGGGTGACCCTGCACGACGCGGTGGACGCCGTGCTGGGTGGGCAGGTGCACAACGGGCCGTTCCTGCTGTCCGTGCTGGCGCTGCACAGCAGGCGGGGTCCCCAGGGCTGAACGCCCGCCCTCGGTGCCCTCGGCGTGCCCGGGATGCTGGCGGCCGTCGAGTGTGTCAGGGTGACGTTGCGTCATACCGGGTGTTTCTCGTTGTCGGCAAAGGAGCGGACATGCAGCCACTGGTCCTACGGAGCGCCATCATCGCAGCCCTGGGGGGTCTGCTCTTCGGGTTCGACACGGCGGTGATCTCGGGCACGACCTCGGACCTGACCGAGGTCTTCGGGCTGTCCGGGTTCGCGCTCGGCTTCACCGTGGCGACGGCCCTCATCGGCACCGTCGTGGGGGCGGCCTACGCGGGGCTCGGCAAGCCCGCCGACCGGTTCGGCCGCAAACCGGTGCTCATCGTCATCGGCATCCTCTACGTCGTCTCGGCGCTCGGGAGCGCCCTGGCGACCGACTGGGTCGTCTTCATGGTCTTCCGCTTCATCGGCGGTCTCGGGGTCGGCGCCGCCACCTCGGTCGCACCGATCTACAACGCGGAGGTCGCACCGCCACGGCACCGGGGCCGGCTCGTCGGGCTCTTCCAGTTCAACATCACCGTCGGCATCCTGCTGGCGTACGTCTCCAACTTCGCCATCCTCAACCTCTTCCCCGAGGAGACGGCCTGGCGGTGGATGTTCGGGGCGGAGGCCCTGCCGGCGCTGGTCTTCGCTCTCCTGGTGTTCCTCGTCCCCGAGAGCCCCCGGTGGCTCATGGCGGTGGGCCGGGACGAGGAGGCCCGCGAGGTCATCGACCAGCTGACCGCGGACGAGGAGGAGGCGCGGGTGCAGCGCGAGGAGATCAAGGAGGCCCTGGAGGTGGAGGGGGACAGCGCCAAGGTGCCGTTCTTCACCCAGGGCCACCGCAAGGTCATCCTGCTCGCCTTCGCCATCGCCGCCTTCAACCAGCTGGGCGGCATCAACGCGGTGCTCTACTACGCCCCGACCATCTTCGAGAGCGCCGGGCTGGGCGAGAGCGCCGCCTTCCTCAACAGCGCCGGCGTGGGGCTCGTCAACCTGCTCGCGACGATCCTGGCGCTGACGCTCATCGACCGGGTAGGCCGTCGCTTCCTCATGCTGGTCTGCTCGGCCGGGTACGTGCTCACGCTCGGCATGCTGACGGTGCTGTTCTTCGCCTACGAGGGCAACTTCACCGGGGTCACCAGCGGTCTGGTGGTCACTGGCATCATGCTCTTCGTCGGGGTGCACGCCTTCGGGCAGGGCGCCGTCATCTGGGTGTTCATCGCCGAGATCTTCCCCAACGCGATCCGCGCCCGGGGCCAGTCCTTCGGGGCGCTGACCCACTGGACCTTCGCGGCGGCCATCTCCTGGTCCTTCCCCGCGATCGCAGGGGGCCTGGGCGGCGGTGTCGCCTTCCTCATCTTCCTCATCGGGGGTGTGGCCATGACGTTCTGGACGATCAAGGTCATGCCGGAGACCAAGGGCATCCCGCTGGAGGAGATGGAGGAGACCCTCGACCTCGCCGGCAGCGCGGCGATGAAGGCACGGTAGGCGCCCGACCCCCGGGCGCCGGCGCGGCTGGGCACCAGCGCGGGCAGGTCCGTTCGCCGTGCCGCCGCCGCGATCGCTCGCGGTCAGAGCGGGATGACGGTCACCCCGAGCAGCCAGGCCAGCAGCTGGCTCCCGGCCGTCAGGACGAACGAGCCGAGGAGCAGGACGGCGAAGCCGTAGCCGCCCGAGGACCGCTGCTGCGGTGCCGGCGCCCGGTGGTCGCGCCACCCGCCCTCCTCCCAGATCGCCCAGGCCAGCACCCCCAGGCCCGCAGGCAGGCCGATGAGCCAGAACCAGAACCACCGGGTGCCGTGGACCGGGGCGGCTCCGAAGACCACCCGCACCAGCATGCTGACGACCAGCACCAGGCCGAGCAGACCGTGCGCCTGCAGGACCCGCCCCGGGACCACCGAAGAGACCGTGGACGGCAGCCCGCTCGTCACGAGATCCTCCTCGATCCAGGCCACCTCGGCCTCCGTCCAGGACCCCCAGCTGTTCATGCTGGGGGTGATGTGGTCCGGCACCACCAGGCGCGGGCGCGAGCCGGCCACGGTGTAGAGCACCGTGGTCGTGCCGGTCCGCAGGCCCTCCACGGTGCCCGGCTCGAGGTCCTCCTGTGTCCACCACCCGGGGGTGGAGGAGCCGCCGCCGGGTCGGTCCTCCAGCAGGGCGTAGCTGGTCATCCTCCCGGACGACAGGTCCTCCACGGCCTGGCTGTGGTTGACCAGCTGGAAGCCACCCACGAGCGACAGCAGCGCGTGGGTGGCCCACAGCAGCACCACCGCGACGCCGGCGACCCGGCGGGCCCACCGCCTGAACCGCGCGTCACGGGCGGCGGGGCCGGTCCTGACGCCCGGCATCGTCTCGGGCTCGACGAGCGGGGCTCGACGAGCGGGGCACGACCCCGTGCCCGCCCGTCCTCGGCCGTCCCGCGTCCCACGTCTCGTTCCCGCCCCATGCCTCAGGGTGGCACGGCAACCCGACCGCAGCAGGTCGACGCGGCAGGTTACGTGTCGGGCCGCCCCGCACCGACCCGTAGAATGAAGTCGTTCCCGGGGCGGAGTGACGACCCGCCGGGGTGGACGAGGAGCGAGGCGCAGGCATACCTCGTGACCGTGACACCCGCCCGGGGCCGCGCGTCCGGCGACACCGACGAGAGGCCGAGGTCCCCTCGGCGAAGGTGTGGTGGCACCGCGACCTGGCCCCCGCCCACACCTCCCGGGCTGCCTTGGCGGGCCCGGGTCGTCGCATCGACAGACCCTCCGGCGCGCCGCACCGAGAGGAGAGATCATGCTACGCACCCACGAGTCGGGCACCCTGCGGCCCGAGCACGTCGGCCAGACCGTCACCCTCACCGGCTGGGTGGCCCGACGCCGTGACCACGGCGGCGTCGCCTTCATCGACCTGCGGGACGCCAGCGGCGTCGTCCAGGTCGTCGCCCGTGACGAGGTGCTCACCGGCACCGCGCACGACCTGCGCAGCGAGTACTGCGTCCAGGTCGTCGGCGAGGTCACCGCCCGCGCGGAGAAGGACGTCAACCCCGAGCTCCCGACCGGCGGCATCGACGTCGTCGCCACCGAGATCGACGTGCTCAGCGAGTCCGCCCCGCTGCCGTTCCAGATCGACGAGCGGGTCAGCGTCGGCGAGGAGGCGCGCCTGCGTCACCGCTACCTCGACCTGAGGCGCCCGGGTGCCGGCGCGGCCGGGCAGAACCTGCGCCTGCGCTCCCGGGTCAACGCCGCTGCGCGCACCGTCCTCGCCGACCGCGACTTCGTCGAGGTCGAGACGCCGACCCTCACCCGGTCGACGCCGGAGGGCGCCCGCGACTTCCTCGTGCCGGCGCGCCTGCAGCCGGGGAGCTGGTACGCCCTGCCGCAGAGCCCGCAGCTGTTCAAGCAGCTGCTCATGGTCGCCGGGATGGAGCGCTACTACCAGATCGCCCGGTGCTACCGCGACGAGGACTTCCGCGCCGACCGCCAGCCGGAGTTCACCCAGCTCGACATCGAGATGAGCTTCGTGGAGCAGGACGACGTCATCGAGCTGGGCGAGGCCGTGGCGGCCGCGGTGTGGCGCACCATCGGCGTCGAGCTCACGACGCCGTTCCCGCGGATGACGTATGCCGAGGCGATGCGCCGCTACGGGTCCGACAAGCCGGACCTGCGCTTCGGCGTCGAGCTGGTCGAGTGCGCGGACTACTTCGCGGACACGCCCTTCCGGGTGTTCCAGGCGGAGTACGTCGGGGCGGTCGTCATGCCCGGCGGCGGCAGCCAGCCCCGGCGGCAGTTCGACGCCTGGCAGGACTGGGCCAAGCAGCGCGGGGCCAAGGGCCTGGCCTACGTCACCGTCGGCGAAGACGGCACGCTGGGCGGGCCGGTGGCCAAGAACCTCTCCGAGGCCGAGCGCGAGGGTCTCGCGGCCCACGTGGGCGCGGAGCCGGGGGACTGCGTGTTCTTCGCCGCGGGAGCCACCAAGCCCTCGCGCGCCCTGCTGGGTGCGGCGCGGCAGGAGATCGCCGCGCGGGTCGGGCTCGTCGACGAGGACGCCTGGAGCTTCCTGTGGGTCGTCGACGCGCCGCTGTTCGAGCCGGCCGGTGACGCCGTGGCCGCGGGCGACGTGGCGGTCGGTGCCGGCGCCTGGACCGCGGTGCACCACGCCTTCACCTCGCCCAAGGCGGAGTACCTCGACTCCCTCGAGGAGGACCCGGGCGCGGCGCTGGCCTACGCCTACGACCTGGTGTGCAACGGCAACGAGATCGGTGGTGGGTCCATCCGTATCCACCGCCGCGACGTGCAGGAGCGGGTCTTCGCGATCATGGGGCTGTCCCCGGAGCAGGCGCAGGAGAAGTTCGGCTTCCTGCTCGAGGCGTTCAAGTTCGGCGCGCCCCCGCATGGCGGGATCGCCTTCGGGTGGGACCGGATCGTGGCGCTCCTGGCCGGGACCGACTCCATCCGCGACGTCATCGCCTTCCCGAAGTCCGGGGGCGGGTTCGACCCGCTCACGGCTGCTCCGGCACCGATCACGCCCGAGCAGCGTGCGGAGGCGGGCGTCGACGCCGAGCCCGAGGCCGAGGAGTCCGCTGACGCCTGAGCCCGGTCGGCCGGCCGCGACGTCCGTGTGCGGCCGGCCCTGGGTCGGGACGATCGACCCCTCAGGACGAGGACGGGTCAGGGTGGCGCCGGACCTCCGCCGTCGGCGGCGGCCCCTTGGAGCCGGGCCTGCTGGGCGGTGCCCGGTGAGACGCTCGGCAGCACCGTGCTCGGCCGGAGGTAGAGGGTGGGGGGCACCGCGGCCTGTCGCGGTCGCTCCCGTCCCTGGTTGCACCGCTGACACAGCCCTTGGGCGTTGTGGACCGCGGTGGCACCGCCGTCGCTGTGCCGGACCCGGTGGTCGACATGCCGGATGGGTGCGCCGCACCACGGGGTCCGGCAGTAGCGGTCCCGGCTCACGACCAGCGCCCTCTGGGCCCGGCTGAAGAACCGCCGTCGGGTGTCCCGGGCGAGGACCTCGCCGGTGAGCGGGTCGGCGTACAGCCGCCGGACGAAGACCCGGGCAGCGGCCAGGTCCGCGGGGTCAGGGTCGGGCAGGCCGGGGTCAGGGTCGGGCGGGACCGGGTCGGGCGGAGCCTGGTCGGCGCCGTGGATCGCGGTGTCCGTCGGGGCTCCCGAGACGCCGGCGGCGCCGTGGACCAGCGTGCAGGACCAGCCTGTGCAGCGGGTCCCCTCAAGACCGTCCTCCCGGCCGTGGCCGGACGTGTCCGCCGGTCCTCCCCGACCTGATGCCTCGCGAGTTTCCTCCGGGTGGACGGTGTGCCGGTGGTCCTGTCCCGGCTGCGAGACGGCCACCAGGTCCCGTGCCGTCTGGGCGGGGAGCGGGCCATATCCGTCCAGGAAGGCCGCCACGGTGTCGCCGGCCATGAGCGAGGCGTCGGTCATGACGAGACTGAGGTCGATGTCCGGCAGCATCACGGGGTCGCGACCGGTGACGTTGGCGTAGAGCGTGTCGGCCATGATCCTGCCCTGGTGGCGCTCGTCCCCCGAGGCGCGGAGCAGCTCGGCGTGCCGCTTGAGCGCGGCGTAGACCGCGACCCCCTGGGCCGCCGGGAGCATCGCGGAGATGACGCACATGACGTCCGGCGCGGGGCGCATCGCGACGTAGGCGTCCTCCGCGGACCGGGCGGCCCGTCGCACGTGCGCCTGCGGGTCCAGCTCGTAGACCAGAGCCGTCACCGTGGCGCGCAGCTGCCTGGTGGACAGGCCGTCCAGGCGCCCGACGAGCTGCTCGTCGACGAGGCGACGGTCCTCGGTCGCGAGGCAGGTGGTGGCCCGGGTGATCACCTCGGCCTGGTGGCTGTCGATGACCCCTTCCGTCAGGGCGGCCAGCGTGCACGGCATCTCCCGGGCCAGCGCCCGCGAGCACGCCAGCCGGTTCGAGGAGCGGGCGGGGGAGACCTTGCCCGCGAGGGCGAGGTCGTCCGCGACCCCCGACCCGAGGCGCGCGGCGGACACCCCCTCGGACTCCTGCTGCTGTCGCTGGGACCGGTCGAACTCGTCCGAGAGCACGGCGTGGGCCGCCGCGGCCGCGCGGGTGAGGTCCTCGAGCGCACGGATGAGCTCGAGGCGCTCGGCGTCCGAGACATCCGGGCGAGGGAGCGCCAGCCGGCGACCGAGGTCACGGATCTCCGCCCGCCGCGCCGGCGTTCCCGGCCCTCTCACCCCGGCTGCTGCCGACCTCGTGACCCGGTCGTCCAGCGGTCCCCGGTCCTGCACGTCCCCCACCCCCTCGATGGTTGCCCGTCCAGTGTATCGAACACGTGTTCGACCGTCAAGGGTCCGGACCGTGCGCCGCGCCCGGTGCCGTGGTCACAGCGGTCCTGTCCCACCGGACGTCGACGTCGGAGGACGCGTCAGGCCAGCCTGCGGGAGTGCCAGGCGCGGGCCGTGCGGAAGCCGAGCCGCGCATACACCGTCCGGGCCGCCGCGTTGTCGCTGAACATCCCGAGGGTGCAGACCCCGTGGCCGGCCAGGGCCCACCTCGTGAGCGCCGCGCTGACGACGGTGGCCCACCCCGCTCCGCGGTGCTCCGTCGCCGTGACGATCCCGGCCAGGTGCGGCACGCCGGTCGCCTCGCGCTCGGCGCCGCCGACCGCGACCAGGTGGCCGTCGGGCCCGCGCACGCCCACCCAGTGGTGCACCCGCCCCGTGCCGATCTGCGTCCACACCCGCGGGTTGTGCGCCCGGGTGAACTCCTCCAGCTCGGCGGCGTCCCGCCGGTCGTCCAGAGGTATGACGTCGCTCTCGCGGGCGTCGACGCGTGGCTGCGAGGCGGTCCACATCCAGTCCCAGTCGCCCCCGTCGCCGAGGTCGAGGACGTCGTGGGCCACCTCGGCGTGCTCCTGCGGGACGGAGACCGCGCGGGCCCCCAGCCGCTCCAGGTGGCCACCGTCCCGCAGCCGGAGGAGGGCGGAGCGCACCTGGGCCGCCGTCACGGTCCGCAGCGGAGCGACCCAGAACCCCGGCCGGTCACCGAGCCGCTGGACGAGGGCCACGCCGTCGTGCACCCATACCTCGCCCTGCAGCGGGTCGGGGAGCACCCAGCGCACCCAGGGGTCGCCGCCGGAGCGCGACAGCAGCTCGGCGTGCGAGGTGAGTCGGTCCACGGCGTTAGCCTGACATGCGTGTCCGACCTCTTCACCTCCGCCGCCGACCCCACCGCCGGTGGCGCCGACGGCGTGGGTGATGCCAGCGGTGCGCTGCTGGCGCCGCTCGCGGTGCGCATGCGCCCGCGCTCGCTGGACGATGTCGTCGGCCAGCGCGCGGCGCTGCGCCCCGGTTCGCCGCTGCGACGGCTCATCGAGGGGTCGGGCGGTGCCGCCGGACCGCTGTCGGCGATCCTCTGGGGTCCTCCGGGGACGGGCAAGACCACGCTGGCCCACCTGGTCGCCCAGGCGGCCGGGCGTACCTTCGTCGAGCTCTCCGCCGTCACCGCCGGCGTCAAGGACGTCCGGGCGGTGATGGACCACGCGGTGCGCGAGCGCTCGCTGCACGGCCGTCAGACGGTGCTCTTCCTCGACGAGATCCACCGGTTCACCAAGGCGCAGCAGGACGCCCTCCTCCCGGGCGTGGAGAACCGCACCGTCATCCTCGTGGCGGCGACGACCGAGAACCCCTCCTTCTCCATCATCGCCCCGTTGCTCTCCCGCTCGGTCCTGGTGACGCTGACCTCGCTCGACGACGAGGACGTGCGCGGGGTGCTCGCCCGCGCCCTCGTCGACGCTCGCGGGCTCGACGGGTCGTTCACCCTGGGCGACGCGGCGACGGAGCACGTCGTCCGGATGGCCGGGGGCGACGCCCGCCGGGCGCTCACGACCCTGGAGGCGGCCGCCGGCGTGGCCGCCGACGACCGGCCGGCGGGCCGCGAGGACGAGGTCACCGAGATCACCCTGGCGCAGGTCGAGCAGGCGATGGCGCAGGCGGCGGTGCGCTACGACCGGGCCGGCGACCAGCACTACGACGTCGCCAGCGCCTTCATCAAGTCCATGCGGGGTTCCGACGTCGACGCGGCCCTGCACTACCTCGCGCGGCAGCTCGAGGCGGGGGAGGACCCGCGCTTCATCGCCCGCCGCATCGTCATCGCCGCCAGCGAGGACGTCGGCCTGGGCGACCCGACCGCCCTGCAGACCGCGGTGGCCGCGATGCACGCCGTCGCGCAGATCGGGATGCCCGAGGCCCGCATCATCCTCGCCCAGGCGGTCGTGCACAACGCGCTGGCGCCCAAGTCCAACGCCGCCTACGCGGCCGTCAACGCGGCCATCGCCGACGTCCGGGCCGGCAAGGGCGGCCCGGTCCCGCCGCACCTGCGGGGCACGGGGTATGCCGGGGCCACCCGCCTCGGCCACGGCGAGGGCTACCGCTACACCCACGACGAGCCCGCCGGGGTGGGCGAGCAGCAGTTCCTCCCGGAGGACCTGGCCGACGCCGACTACTACCAGCCCACGACGCGCGGCTGGGAGGAGCGCCTGGGGCCCCGCTGGCGCGAGCTGCGCCGGATCATCCGCGGCCGCTGAGGCCGGCGCGGCCGCCGGGGCCGGAGTTCGGCCCGTGCCGGTGGGGTCGTCTAGAGTGGATGGGCCCCATCGCACCGCCGGCGCCCCTGTCGCCGGGCCTACGAGGAGATCATGGAAACCGCCGAGATCCGCCGCCGCTGGCTGTCCTTCTTCCAGGGCAAGGACCATGCTGTGGTGCCGAGCGCCTCCCTGGTCAGCCAGGACCCGACGCTGCTGTTCACCGTCGCCGGCATGGTGCCCTTCATCCCCTACCTCACCGGCCAGCAGACGCCCCCGTGGAAGCGCGCCACGAGCGTGCAGAAGTGCGTGCGGACCCTCGACATCGAGGAGGTGGGCAAGACCACCCGGCACGGCACGTTCTTCCAGATGAACGGCAACTTCTCCTTCGGCGACTACTTCAAGGAGGAGGCCATCTCCTACGCCTGGGAGTTCGTCACCGGCTCCCAGGACCAGGGTTGCCTGGGCTTCGACCCGGAGAGCATCTGGGTGACGGTCCTCAAGGGTGACGACGAGGCGGCCGAGATCTGGGGCCGGGTCGCCGGGCTCCCCCCGGAGCGCATCCAGGAACGCGGCCTGGAGGACAACTACTGGCACACCGGCGTCCCCGGGCCCGGGGGCCCCTGCAGCGAGATCTACGTCGACCGTGGCCCCGAGTTCGGTCCGGACGGCGGACCCGTGGTCGACGAGGATCGCTTCCTCGAGATCTGGAACCTCGTCTTCATGCAGGAGGAGCTCACCGAGGTCCGCTCCAAGACGGACTTCGACGTGGCCGGGGAGCTGCCCAGCAAGAACATCGACACCGGCATGGGGCTCGAGCGGGTGGCCTACCTCCTGCAGGGTGTCGACAACCTCTACGAGATCGACGAGGTCTACCCCGTCATCGAGCGCGCCGAGGAGCTCAGCGGCCGCGCCTACGGCGCCGACGACGAGGACGACGTCCGGTTCCGGGTCGTCGCCGACCACGTCCGGTCCGGGCTCATGCTGCTCGGCGACGGGGTGGTGCCCGGCAACGAGGGCCGGGGGTACGTCCTGCGGCGCCTGCTGCGCCGGGCCGTGCGGTCGATGCGGCTCCTGGGCGTGGAGCAGGCCTCGCTCACCGAGCTCCTCACCGTGAGCAAGGACGTCATGCGGACCTCCTACCCCGAGCTCCAGGAGCAGTGGGGGCGGATCAGCGAGGTCGCCGCGGCCGAGGAGGAGGCGTTCCAGCGCACCCTGGCCAGCGGGACGAGCATCCTCGACGACGCCGTGGCCCGCGCCCGGTCCGCCGGGGCGACCAGGCTCGGCGGTGCGGAGGCGTTCGCGCTGCACGACACCTACGGCTTCCCCATCGACCTCACCCTCGAGATGGCCTCCGAGCAGGGGCTGTCCGTCGACGAGGACGGCTTCCGTGCGCTCATGACCGAGCAGCGCGAGCGCGCCAAGGCGGACGCCAAGGCCAAGAAGACCGGGCGGGGCGGCGCGGGGGCCTACCGCGGGCTGGCCGACCGGCTGGGGACCCAGACGGCCTTCACCGGCTACGAGCAGATGAGCGGGCAGGACCGCGTGGTCGGGCTGCTCTCCGAGGGGCATGAGGTCGACCGCTTCCGGCGCGACGCCGGGGCCGGCGACGGCGGCGAGCTGGAGCTCGTGCTCGCCAGCACCCCGTTCTACGCCGAGGCCGGTGGCCAGCTCGCCGACCACGGCACCATCCGGCTGGGCAGCGGCGGACTCTTCGAGGTGACCGACGTGCAGCGCCCGGTGCCCGGGCTCGTCGTCCACCGGGGCCGGCTGGTCGAGGGCGAGGTGGCGGTCGGCGAGGACGCGCACAGCGAGGTCGACGTCGCCCGACGGGCCTCGGTGTCCCGGGCGCACACCGCGACCCACATCGTGCACAAGGTCCTCCGGGAGACCCTGGGGGAGGGCGCGACGCAGGCCGGGTCCGAGAACGCGCCCGGGCGGCTGCGCTTCGACTTCCGGGCGACCCGCGGGCTCGACGCCGCCGAGCTCGCCGCGGTCGAGACCCGCATCAACGAGCGCCTCATGGCCGACCTGCAGGTGAGCGCGGCCGAGATGAGCTTCGAGCAGGCCCGGGAGATGGGCGCCATGGCCCTCTTCGGCGAGCGCTACCCCGACGTCGTCCGGGTCGTCTCGGTGGGTGGTCCGTGGAGCCTGGAGCTGTGCGGAGGCACCCACGTCCTCAACAGCGCCCAGCTCTCCCTCGTCAAGATCATGGGCGAGTCCTCCATCGGGTCGGGGGTGCGCCGGGTCGAGGCCCTGGTGGGGGCTGACGCCTACGCCCACCTGGCCCGCGAGAACGTCATCGTCAACCAGCTCACCGACACCCTCAAGGTGCGGCCGGACGAGCTGTCCGACCGGGTGGCCCAGCTCATGGCCCGCCTCCGGGACGCCGAGAAGGAGATCGCCCAGGCCAAGGCGGCCCAGGTGCTGTCCGCGGCCTCCGGTCTCGTGGACCAGGCCCGCGACGTCGCCGGCACGACCTATCTCGGGCACGACCTCGGCGACGGCGCGAGCGGGGACGACCTGCGCCGCCTCGTCACCGACCTGCGTGCCCGCCTCGGCAACGAGCGGCCCGTCGTCGTGGCGCTGACGGCGAGCGCCGGGGGCCGGCCCTCCGTCGTCGTCGCCACCAACGAGGCGGCGCGCGAGCGCGGCACCCGGGCCGGTGCGCTGGTCCGGGTCGCGGCCCAGGCCCTCGGCGGGGGTGGCGGGGGCAAGGACGACCTGGCCCAGGGCGGCGGGCAGGACGCGGGCGCCACCGGCGCCGCGCTCTCCGCCGTCGAGGAGGCCCTGCGGGCATGAGCTCGGTGCCGGACTCCCCGGGCGCCGCTCCCGGCGTGCTGCTCGGGGTCGACGTCGGTGAGGTCCGTGTCGGCCTCGCCGCCTCCGACCCGCTCGGCATGCTCGCCCACCCGGTGGCCACGCTGCGCCGGGACCAGGAGGGGTCCAGCGACCTCGAGGAGATCGCCGACGAGGTGCGCCGGCGGTCGGCCGTCCTGGTGGTCGTCGGCATGCCCCGCTCCCTCGACGGCACCGAGCGAGTGGCGGCGCAGCGGGCCCGCCGGTACGCTGAGCGGCTGCAACGGTGCCTGGAGGTGCCGGTACGGCTCTGGGACGAGCGGATGTCCACGGTCGACGCCCACCGGGCGCTGCACGGCAGCGGCGTCCCCGGGCGCGAGCAGCGTGGTGTCGTGGACCAGGTCGCGGCCGTGATCATCCTCCAGGCCGCCCTGGACTCGCGCCGAGCCGGCCGTCCCGCCGGCACCCCCCTGAGGGCGCGCAAGCCCCGGGCACGACGGTCTCGCGACCCTGACGCGAAGGACGCCACATGAGCCAGCCGCCCGAGGACGACTGGGACGAGCACGACGCCCGGGGCGTGGGTGCACGCTTCGACGACGACGTGCTCGGACTGCGTGGTGCCCGGCACCACGACGAGTCGTTGGCCGACCACGTGCTCGACCCGGGAGACCCGGACCACCACGACCACCACCCGCGCCCGCGGCACCGACGCAACCCCTGGCTCGTGGTGCTCGCGCTGGGCCTGGCCGCCGTGGTCGTCGTCGTGGCGGGCGTCTACTCCTTCGGCTCGGTGCGCTCGCTGGTGCCCGACCTGGCGGCCGGCGACGACGTCTCCACGGCCGACTACGAGGGCGACGGCAGCGGCGAGGTCATGGTCGAGATCCCCGAGGGTGCGGCCGGCGCCCAGATCGCGGAGATCCTCGTCCAGGAGGACGTCGTGGGGTCCGTCGCCGCCTTCTCCGCGGCGCTGCAGGCCGACCCGGACTCCTCCGCCATCCAGCCGGGGACCTACCGGATGGCCAACCAGATGAGCTCGGAGGCGGCTCTCGGGCGCCTCCTGGACCCGGAGTTCCGCGAGTTCAGCGGGGTGACCGTGCGCGAGGGTCTCTGGGTGGACGAGACCTTCGCCGTCCTGGCCGAGGGCACCGGCAACGAGGTCGCCGACTACGAGGCCGTGGACCCCGCCGACCTGGAGCTGCCGGCCGCCGCCGAGGGTGAGCTGGAAGGGTTCCTCTACCCCAGCACCTACGACTTCGACCCGGACAGCACGCCCGCCGAGCAGCTGCAGGCGATGATCGACCAGGGTGTCCAGGTCTACGACGACCTCGGCATCCCGGACGAGGACCTGCGCGAGGTCGTCATCAAGGCGAGCATCGTGCAGGGCGAGGGCCAGTTCGCCGAGGACCTGCCCCGGATCGCCCGGGTGATCGAGAACCGCATCGAGGGCAACTCGGAGACCAACGGCTTCATGCAGATGGACTCCACGGTCCACTTCATCTACCAGGAGCGGGGTCGCGCGGGGACCACCGAGGAGCAGCGCTCCAACGACAGCCCCTACAACACCTACGTCCACCCCGGGCTGCCCCCGGGCCCCATCAACAGCCCCGGCGAGGACGCCCTGCGCGCCGCGCTGGAGCCCGAGCCCGGTGACTGGGTGTACTTCGTCACCGTCAACCCCTCCACGGGGGAGACGAAGTTCGCCGAGACCTACCAGGAGCACCTCGCCAACCAGGACGAGTTCCTCCAGTGGTGCGAGGACAACCCGGACCAGTGCTGACCCGCGCGGCCGTCGTCGGCTCGCCCGTGGCCCACTCCCTGTCCCCGGTCCTGCACCGCGCGGCGTACGACGAGCTCGGGCTGGCCGACTGGTCCTACGAGCGGGTCGAGGTGCCCGCCGGCGGCCTGCAGCGGCTCCTCGAGAGCCTCGGCCCGGAGTGGGTCGGTCTCTCGGTGACCATGCCGGGCAAGGAGGAGGCCCTCGCCGGCGCCGACGTCCACAGCGGCTCGGCGCTCGCCGTCGGCGCCGCCAACACCCTCGTCCGGCGCCCCGTGGGGTGGTATGCCGACAACACCGACGTCGACGGCCTGCGCACCGCGCTCGTCGAGGCGGGGGTGGAGGGTGCGCGCCGGGCGCTCGTGCTCGGCGGGGGAGCCACCGCCCGCTCCGCGCTGCTGGCGCTGCACGGCCTCGGCGTCCGCGCGGCCGACGTCCTGGTGCGGGACCGGCTGCGGCCGCAGACCGCCGAGCTGCTCGAGTCCCTCGGGCTGGACGCCCGGGTCCGGAGCCTGGCCGACGGCATACCCCTCGGCGGGACCGAGGTGGTCGTGAGCACGCTGCCCGGCGGGGCGCCGGCACCGCCCGTCCACGACGGGGGCCTGCACCGGCCGGTCGTCATGGACGTGAGCTACGCCCCCTGGCCGAGCGCGCTGGCGGACGCGGTCGCGCAGGCGACCCAGGGTAGGGTCCCGGTCGTGAGGGGAACGCGGATGCTGCTGCACCAGGCCGCCCGGCAGGTGGAGCTGATGACCGGGCGGCGCCCGCCCACCTCGGTGATGGACGAGGCGCTGGGGCGCGCGATCGGGGAGCGGGCCGGCCGGTGACCGACCTCGTCCTGCCCGCCGTCGTCGCGATCGTGGTCGGCGTGCTCGGTGTCCCGGTGGCCCGCTGGCTGCAGCAGACGACCTACCGCAAGCCGGACGAGGTGGACGAGCCCTCGCCCGGTCGCCGCTGGTGGGTGCCGTTCGCCCTGGCCCTCTCCGCGGCGGCGGTGATGCACCGCGTGTGGCAGGTCCCCGACGACGCCGTCCCGGGCTGGCCGGTCGCCGCCGTCCTCACCCCCACCCTCCTCGTCGTGACCCTGGCCTGCGTGTGCCTCGCGGCCATGGACCTCGACGTCCACCGGCTGCCGGACCGGATCATGTGGCCGACGATGGGCACCCTCCTGGTGGGACTGCCCCTCGCCGCGCTGGTCGGGGGCGGCCTGGAGCCCCTCCTGCGCTCCCTCCTCGCGGGGCTGGCCGCCGGCGGCTTCTACCTGCTCATCGCGCGGCTGTCGCTGGCCCGGGGGTCCCTGGCGCTGGGGCTCGGCGACGTGAAGCTGGCGGCCGTCCTGGGCACCGGGCTGGGGTGGTTCGGCTGGGCCGAGGCCGTCCTCGGGATCTACGCCGGCTTCATCGTCGGCGGCCTGTTCGCCGTCGGCCTGCTGCTCACCCGCCGGGTGAGCTGGAAGGGGGACTTCGCCTACGGTCCCGCGATGATGGTCGGGGCCCTGGTCGGGTTGCTCGTGGGAGCCCCCACGCTGACCGGCCTGTCCTGAGCCGTCGGCCGCACCCGGGGCGTGCCGGGGCCCGGGGGCCTGCGTGGGAAGATGGCGGCCATGCTGCGTTGGTTGACCGCCGGTGAGTCGCACGGGCCCGCCCTGACCGCCATCCTGGAGGGGCTGCCCGCCGGGGTGCGGGTCCCGCGGGCCGAGGTCGAGGGGGCCCTGGCCCGCCGGCGCCTCGGCTACGGCAGGGGGGCGCGGATGAGCTTCGAGGCCGACCGGCTGCACTTCCTCGGCGGCCTGCGCCACGGCGTCTCCCTCGGCTCCCCGCTCGCGCTGCAGATCGAGAACTCCGAGTGGCACAAGTGGCAGGCCGTCATGGGCCCCGAGCCCGTGGAGGACACGGCCCTGCAGGGGGCCGACGACGTGGGGGCCCCGCAGGAGCTCGCCCGCAACCGTCCGCTGACCCGGCCCCGGCCGGGGCACGCGGACCTCGTGGGGATGACGAAGTACGGCTTCGACGAGGCCCGCCCGATCCTGGAGCGGGCCTCCGCCCGGGAGACGGCCGCGCGCGTCGCGCTCGGGGCCGTGGCGGCGGCCTTCCTCGAGCAGGCGGTGGGCGTCCGCCTCGTGTCGCACACCGTGAGCATCGGTCGCGCCGGGGTCCCCGGACTCGACGACGACGCACCGGACCCGGCGTCGCTGCCCCGGCCGGAGGACGTGGACCGGGTCGACGCCGACCCGGTGCGCACCCTCGACGACCGGCGGTCCGCGGCCATGGTCGCCGAGGTGGACGCGGCGAAGAAGGCGGGGGACACGCTGGGCGGCGTGGTCGAGGTGCTGGCCTACGGGCTGCCCCCCGGCCTCGGCTCGCACGTGCACTGGGACCGCCGGCTGGACGCCCGCCTGGCCGCCGCCCTTATGGGCATCCAGGCCATCAAGGGGGTCGAGGTGGGGGAGGGCTTCCGCACCGCGGCCCGCCGCGGGAGCGAGGCGCACGACGAGATCGACCGCGACGACGCCGGCCTCATCCGGCGGGCCACCCTGCGCAGCGGCGGCACCGAGGGCGGCATGAGCACCGGCGAGGTGCTGCGGGTGCGCGCCGCGATGAAGCCGATCTCCACCGTCCCGCGCTCGCTGCGGACGGTCGACACGGCCACCGGTGAGGCCGGGACCGCCATCCACCAGCGCTCCGACGTGTGCGCCGTCCCCGCCGCGGGGGTGGTGGCCGAGGCCATGGTCGCGCTCGTCCTGGCCGACGCGGTGCTGGAGAAGTTCGGCGGTGACTCGGTGCCGGAGGTGTCGCGCAACCACGCGGCCTACCTCGCCGCGGTCGCCGAGCACCAGCGCACGCCGGCGACGGAGGTCGACCGGTGAGCGGCCCGCGCGTGGTCCTCGTCGGGCCTCCCGGGTCCGGCAAGTCGACCGTCGGGGCGGTGCTCGCCGGGCGGCTCGGGGTCGGGCTGCACGACACGGACGCCGCGGTCGAGGCCGCGCAGGGGCGCTCGATCAGCGACATCTTCGTGGAGGAGGGCGAGCCCGCCTTCCGCGCGCTGGAGCGCGAGGAGGTGCTGCGCGCCCTGCGCGAGGAGACGGGGGTGGTCGCGCTGGGCGGCGGCGCCGTGATGCAGGAGCCGGTGGCGCAGGCGCTCGCCGAGGGGCATCGCGTCGCCTTCCTCGACGTCACCATCGCCGCCGCCGCCACCCGCGTCGGCTTCGACGCCTCGCGGCCGCTGCTGCTGGTGAACCCGCGCGCCTCGTGGACCCGGCTCATGAACGCGCGGCGCCCGACCTACGAGGCGGTGAGCGGGGTGCGGGTGGACACCGCCGGCCGCACGCCCGAGCAGGTCGCCGACGAGGTGATCTCGTGGCTGGCGGGCTGAGCCGCACCATCCAGGTCGGGGGAGCGGCACCGTATGCCGTGCACCTCGGCCCGGACGCGCTGGAGCGCCTGGGTCGGCACGCCTCCCCGGGGCGTCGGGTGCTTGTCGTGCACCAGGCCGGCCGCGAGGGCCTGGCACGGGAGGCGGCGGCCGTCCTGGAGGACGGCGGGGCCGCGCCGGTGCTGGCGCCCGTCCCGGACGCCGAGATGGCGAAGACGGTGGAGGTCCTCGCCGGGCTGTGGACCAGGCTCGGGCAGGAGGGTTTCACCCGCTCCGACCTCGTGGTCGGCATCGGCGGCGGGGCCACGACCGACCTGGCCGGGTTCGCCGCCGCCAGCTGGCTGCGCGGGGTCGAGGTCGTGCAGATGCCCACCTCCCTGCTGGGCGTGGTGGACGCCGCGGTCGGCGGCAAGACCGGGATCAACACCGCGGAGGGCAAGAACCTGGTGGGGGCGTTCCACCCCCCGGTCGCGGTCCTCTGCGACCCCGCCTGGACCGCGACGCAGCCGCGCGCCGACTACGTGTCCGGTCTCGCCGAGGTCGTCAAGTGCGGCTTCGTCGCCGATCCCACCATCCTCGAGCTCGTCGAGGGCGACCCCGCGGGGGCGAGCGACCCGAGGCGCGACCCGGCGCTCGCCCTCGAGCTCGTGGCCCGCGCCGTCCAGGTCAAGGCCGAGGTGGTCGCGGCCGACCTGACCGAGTCCTCCTGGCGCGAGATCCTCAACTACGGGCACACCTTCGCCCACGCGGTCGAGCAGGTCGAGGGCTACACCTGGCGGCACGGGGACGCGGTGGCGGTGGGCCTGGTCTACGTCGCCGAGCTCGCGCACCGCGCCGGGATGCTGGACGGCGCCCTGCGGGACCGGCACCGGCGGGTGCTGCAGGCGGTCGGGCTCCCCACGGCCTACCGGGGCGGACGCTGGGAGGAGCTGCGCACGGCCATGGGACGGGACAAGAAGACCCGGGGCTCGACCCTGCGCTTCGTGGTGCTGGAGGGCCTGGCCCGCCCCACCCGGCTGGAGGGGCCCTCGGAGGAGGACCTGCGGGCGGCCTACGCCGCCGTGGCGCCCGGGTAGACTGGTCCGTCGATCCCCTGAACGCGCCGACCGGCATACCGAAGGAAGACACGCGACGTGGCAAGCACGAACGACCTGAAGAACGGCATGGTCCTCGACATGGACAACGGGCTGTGGCAGGTGCTGGAGTTCCAGCACGTCAAGCCCGGCAAGGGCCCGGCCTTCGTCCGCACCAAGCTCAAGAACGTCCTGACCAACAAGATCGTGGACAAGACCTTCAACGCGGGCACCAAGGTGGAGACGGCGACGGTCGACCGCTCGGACTACCAGTACCTCTACAACGACGGCACCGACTACATCTTCATGGACGAGAAGACCTACGAGCAGGTGCCGGTCAGCGCCGAGGCCATGGGGGACACCTCGCAGTACCTCCTGGAGAACAACCGGGCCATGATCGCCCAGCACGAGGGCCGGGTGCTCTACGTCGAGCTGCCGCCGTCGGTCGTCCTGGAGATCACCCACACCGACCCGGGGCTGCAGGGCGACCGCTCCACCGGCGGCACCAAGCCGGCCACCCTCGAGACCGGCGCGGAGATCCAGGTGCCGCTGTTCCTCGAGACCGGCACCAAGGTCAAGGTGGACACCCGCGACGGGTCCTATCTCGGCCGCGTGAACTGACCCGTGGCCGCACGCACCCGGGCCCGCAAGCGGGCCCTGGAGCTGCTCTTCGAGGCCGAGCAGCGCGGGGTCAACGTCGGGGAGCTGCTCGAGTCGCGCCTCGAGACCCCGACGACGCAGCACGCCCTGCCCGACTACACCGTCGAGATCGTCCGCGGGGTCATCGCGCACTGGGGGCAGATCGAGGAGATCCTCGCGACCTGGTCGCAGGGCTGGAGCCTGGAGCGCATGGCCGCCGTCGACCGGGCGGCGCTGCGCGTGGGGTCCTGGGAGATCCTCTGGAACGACGAGGTGCCCGACATGGTCGCCGTCGCCGAGGCGGTCGAGCTGGTCGGCCGGATGAGCACCGACGAGTCGCCGGGCTTCGTCAACGGGCTGCTGGCCCGCATCGCCGAGGTCAAGCACACCCTCGTCTGAGCCGGCCCGCCGAGCGGGTAGGCTGGGCGCCGCACCATCACGTCCTTTAACCACCGTCCAGTGAGGCGGGGAAGGAGAGTGGGCCCTATGAGCCCTGCCCGTGAGCGAGAGGCCGCCCCCCCGACGGGCGCCGCTCGACCCCCCGGAGGACGTGAGGTCCTCACCGGCGACGACATCCAGCGGGCGCTCAAGCGCATCGCGCACGAGATCCTCGAGGGCAACAAGGGGCCGGAGGGCCTCGTGCTGCTGGGGATCCCGACGCGAGGCGTACCGCTCGCGCACCGGCTCGCCGCGGCCGTGGCCGGGGTCGAGGGCGCGGAGGTGCCCACCGGCTCCCTGGACATCACGATGTACCGCGACGACCTGCGCAGCCAGCCGACCCGCGCCCCCGAGCCGATGAAGGTCCCCGCCGGAGGTGTCGACGGCAAGGTCGTCGTGCTCGTCGACGACGTGCTCTACTCCGGGCGCACCGTGCGCGCCGCGCTGGACAGCCTCGCGGACCTGGGGCGCCCGGCCAGCGTCCGGCTGGCGGTGCTCGTCGACCGGGGCCACCGCGAGCTCCCGATCCGCGCCGACTACGTGGGCAAGAACCTCCCCACCTCCCGCACCGAACGGGTCATGGTGCGGCTGCAGGAGGCGGACGGCGCCGAGGGGGTGTGGATCGCGTGAAGCACCTGCTGTCCATCGCCGACCTCACCACCGAGGAGATCACCCAGATCCTCGACACCGCCGTGTCCATGCACGAGGTGCAGGACCGCCAGGTCAAGAAGCTGCCCACCCTGCGCGGCCGGACCATCATCAACTTCTTCTTCGAGGACTCCACCCGCACCCGGGCGTCCTTCGAGATCGCCGGCAAGTGGATGAGCGCCGACACCATCAACCTCACCGGCAAGGGGACCTCGGTCTCCAAGGGGGAGTCGCTGCGCGACACGGTCCTGACCATCGACGCCATGGGCGTGGACATGATGATCATCCGGCACCCGGCCAGCGGTGCCCCCGCGCAGATCGCGGACTGGACGGACTGCTCGATCGTCAACGCCGGGGACGGCACCCACGAGCACCCCAGCCAGGCCCTGCTCGACGCCTACACCCTGCGTCGGGCCCTCGGTGACCTGCGCGGGCGGCACGTGGCCATCGTCGGTGACCTCACCCACTCGCGGGTGCTGCGCTCCAACCTGCTGTGCCTGCGGGCGCTGGGGGCGCAGGTGACCCTGGTCGCGCCCCCGACGCTCATGCCGAGCGGGGTGGGCACCTGGGCCGCTGCTGACGGCATCGAGACGTCCTACGACCTCGACGCCGTCCTGCCGACCGTCGACGCCGTCATGATGCTGCGCGTGCAGCGCGAGCGGATGAGCGGCGGCTACTTCCCGACCGCCCGCGAGTATGCCGTGACCTACGGCCTCACCGCCCGTCGCCTGGGCCTCCTGCAGGACCACGCCGTCATCGCCCACCCCGGGCCGATGAACCGGGGCCTGGAGATCTCCGCGGACGCCGCGGACGCGGCCCGGTCGCTGGTCCTGGACCAGGTGAGCGCCGGTGTCGCGGTGCGGATGTCCATCCTCTACCACCTCCTCGCCGGGGAAGGAGACGCACAGTGAGCCGCACGCCCGCCCTGCTCGTCCGGGGTGCCGACCTCGCGGGGGGTGGTGCCGGCGACGTGCTCGTCGTGGACGGCACCATCCGCGCGGTCGGGACCGACGCCGCCGCCGACGCGCCCGAGGGGGTCCAGCGCCTGGACGCCGACGGGTTGGTGCTGCTGCCGGGTCTCGTCGACCTGCACACGCACCTGCGTGAGCCCGGCCGCGAGGACGCCGAGACCGTCGAGACCGGCTCGCAGGCCGCCGCGGTGGGGGGCTTCACGGCCGTCCTGGCGATGGCCAACACCACCCCGGTCACGGACACCGCGGAGGTCGCCGAGACCGTGCTCGACCTGGGGCGCCGGGCCGGCTACGTCGACGTCCACCCGGTCGGCGCCGTCACCAAGGGCCTGGCCGGGCAGGAGCTGGCCGAGCTCGGGCTCATGGCCCGCTCGCGGGCCCGGGTGCGGGTCTTCTCCGACGACGGCCGGTGCGTCCACGACGCCCGGCTCATGCGCCGGGCGCTGGAGTACGTCAAGGGGTTCGGCGGCGTCGTCTCGCAGCACGCGCAGGACCCGCGGCTGGCCGACGGCGCCGCGTGCTGCCACGAGGGCGAGCTCTCCGGGCGGCTCGGGCTCCCCGGGTGGCCGGCCGTCGCCGAGGAGACCATCGTCGCCCGCGACGTCATGCTGGCCCGGCACACGGGCTCGCGGGTCCACGTCGCGCACGTCTCGACGGCCGGGAGCGTCGAGGTGGTCCGCTGGGCCAAGGCGCAGGGGATCGCGGTGACCGCCGAGGTCACCCCCCACCACCTCATGCTGACCGAGGCCGAGCTCGCCGGCTACGACCCGACCTTCAAGGTCAACCCGCCGCTGCGACCGGCCGAAGACACCCAGGCCCTGCGCGAGGCTCTCGCGGACGGGACCATCGACGCGGTCGCCACCGACCACGCGCCGCACGTGCGCCAGGACAAGGAGCACGCGTTCGCCGACGCGGCCTTCGGCATGCTCGGACTGGAGACGGCGCTGCCCGTCGTCTCGACCGTCATGGTGGCCGAGGGCCTGATGTCGTGGGCCGACGTCGCGCGCACGATGTCGAGCGCCCCGGCCCGGATCGCCGGGCTGCGCGACCAGGGCCAGGGCCTCGTGCCGGGGGCGCCGGCCAACCTCACCCTGGTCGACCCCACCCGCAGCCACACCGTGGACCGCGCGCTGTCGCGGTCCCTGTCCCGCAACAACCCCTGGCACGGCCGCCGGCTCACCGGCGCCGTCCACCTGACCATGCTCCGAGGCCAGGTCACCGCCCGCGAGGGCCTGGTCTGGGCGGACCCCTCATGACGAACGCGACGAGAGAAGAGGCAGCGGTGACCCCAGCACAGCCCGAGCCGGCCATCCTGGTGCTCGAGGACGGCCGCACCTTCCGCGGCGAGGCCTACGGGGCCCGCGGGCAGACCGTCGGCGAGGCGGTCTTCTGCACCGGGATGACCGGCTACCAGGAGACGCTCACCGACCCGTCGTACCACCGCCAGGTCGTGGTGATGACGGCGCCGCACATCGGCAACACCGGCGTCAACACGACCGACATGGAGAGCCGGCGCATCTGGGTGGCCGGCTTCGTGGTCCGCGACCCCGCGATCCGACCCTCCAGCTGGCGCTCGCAGGGCGACCTCGGCCAGGCCCTGGAGCAGGCCGGCGTCGTCGGCATCAGCGGCGTCGACACCCGGGCGCTGACCCGGCACCTGCGCGACCGCGGTGCCATGCGGGTCGGGGTGTTCTCCGGCGAGGCCGCCGCCGCGGGCCCGCAGGAGCTGCTGCGCCAGGTGACCGAGGCCCCGCTCATGGCCGGGTCCGCCCTGGCGGCGGAGGTCTCCACCGCCGAGCCCTACGTCGTGTCTCCGCCGGAGGGGGTGCCGACCCGCTTCCGCGTCGCGGCGCTCGACCTCGGCATCAAGGGGATGACCCCGGCGCAGCTGGCGCGGCGGGGCATCGAGGTCCACGTCCTGCCCAGCCGGACCACCGCGCAGGAGCTGCTGGAGCTGGAGCCGGACGGCGTCTTCTTCTCCAACGGGCCGGGCGACCCGGCGACGGCGGAGCACGAGGTCGACCTCCTGCGGCAGGTCCTCGACCGGCGCATCCCGTTCTTCGGCATCTGCTTCGGCAACCAGCTGCTCGGGAGGGCGCTGGGGCTGGGCACCTACAAGCTGGCCTTCGGCCACCGCGGGATCAACCAGCCCGTGCTCGACCGCACCACCGGCAAGGTCGAGGTGACCAGCCACAACCACGGCTTCGCCATCGCCTGGCCGGACGGCATACCGACCGACCAGCCGGCGGACACCCCCTACGGTCCGGTCCGCTGCGACCACGTGGCCCTCAACGACGACGTCGTGGAGGGGCTCTCGTGCGTCGACGTCCCGGCCTTCAGCGTGCAGTACCACCCCGAGGCCGCCGCCGGTCCGCACGACGCGGAGTACCTCTTCGACCGCTTCGTGGACCTGCTCGAGCGGCGTCCCTCCTCCTCCACCCCCTCCCCGACCTCCCAGGAGTCCTGAGCGTGCCCAAGCGTGACGACATCAGCAGCGTGCTGGTGATCGGGTCCGGCCCGATCGTCATCGGCCAGGCGGCCGAGTTCGACTACTCCGGCACCCAGGCCTGCCGGGTGCTGCGCGAGGAGGGGGTCCGGGTCATCCTCGTCAACTCCAACCCGGCGACGATCATGACCGACCCGGGCGTGGCGGACGCGACCTACGTCGAGCCCATCACGCCGGAGATCGTGGAGTCCATCATCGAGCGGGAGCGGCCGGACGCCGTCCTGGCCACCCTCGGCGGCCAGACGGCGCTCAACACCGCCATCGCCCTGCACGAGTCGGGCGCCCTGGAGCGCCTCGGTGCCCCGCTCATCGGGGCCAACGTCCAGGCGATCCAGCTGGGGGAGGACCGGCAGGCGTTCAAGGGTGTCGTCGAGCGTTGCGGCGCCGAGTCGGCCCGGTCGGCGATCTGCCACACCATGGACGAGGTGGTGGCCGCCGCGGAGGAGCTGGGCTACCCGGTCGTGGTGCGTCCGTCGTTCACCATGGGCGGCCTGGGCTCCGGCTTCGCCTTCGACGAGCCGAGCCTGCGGCGCATCGCGGGGGCGGGCCTGCAGGACAGCCCGACCACCGAGGTGCTCCTGGAGGAGTCCATCCTGGGGTGGAAGGAGTACGAGCTCGAGGTGATGCGCGACCGCGCCGACAACGTCGTCGTCGTGTGCTCCATCGAGAACCTCGACCCCATGGGCGTGCACACGGGTGACTCGATCACGGTCGCCCCGGCGATGACCCTGACCGACCGGGAGTACCAGCGGCTGCGCGACATCGGCATCGCGGTCATCCGCGAGGTCGGGGTTGACACCGGAGGGTGCAACATCCAGTTCGCGGTCAACCCGCAGGACGGCCGCATCATCGTCATCGAGATGAACCCGCGGGTCTCCCGCTCCTCGGCGCTCGCGTCCAAGGCGACCGGCTTCCCCATCGCCAAGATCGCGGCGAAGATGGCGCTGGGCTACACCCTGGACGAGGTGCCCAACGACATCACGCAGAAGACCCCGGCGAGCTTCGAGCCGAGCCTCGACTACGTCGTCGTCAAGGTGCCGCGGTTCGCGTTCGAGAAGTTCCCGCTGGCCGACCCCACCCTCACGACGACGATGAAGTCGGTGGGTGAGGCGATGGCCCTGGGGCGCAGCTTCACCGAGGCGCTCCAGAAGGCGCTGCGCTCGACCGAGGCCAGGCACACCAGCTTCCACTGGCGCGAGGACGAGACGCCCACCCGGGAGATGGCCCTGGCCCTGCTGTGCCAGGCGGCCACCCCGACCGACGGCCGGCTGGTGCTGGTGCAGCAGGCGCTGCGCGGCGGGGCCACCGTGGAGGAGGCGCACGAGGCCACCGGCATCGACCCCTGGTTCCTCGACCAGATCGCGGCGATCAACGAGGTCGCCGAGCGGGTCCGGACCCAGGCCCGGTCGGCCTCCGCGGGTCAGCTGACCCCGGAGCTGCTGCGGACGGCCAAGCGGCACGGCTTCTCCGACGCCCAGGTCGCCCAGCTCGCCGGGCTCCGCGAGGACGTCGTGCGCGGGGTGCGTCAGGCCCTGGGGGTGCGACCGGTCTACAAGACCGTGGACACCTGCGCCGGGGAGTTCGAGGCCACCACGCCCTACCACTACTCCTCCTACGACGAGGAGACCGAGGTCGCGCCGCGCGACCGCCCGGCCGTCATCATCCTCGGGTCGGGGCCGAACCGCATTGGGCAGGGCATCGAGTTCGACTACTCCTGCGTGCACGCCTCGCTCACCCTCCGTGAGCACGGCTTCGACACCGTCATGGTCAACTGCAACCCCGAGACGGTGTCGACGGACTACGACACCTCCAGCCGGCTGTACTTCGAGCCGCTCACCCTCGAGGACGTCCTCGAGGTCGTCCACGCCGAGCGGCAGGCCGGCCCCGTGGCCGGCGTCGTGGTGCAGCTGGGCGGGCAGACACCGCTGGGGCTGGCCGCCGCCCTCAAGGCCGAGGGGGTGCCCATCGTCGGCACCTCGCCGGAGGCGATCCACCTCGCCGAGGACCGCGGCGCCTTCGGCCGGGTGCTCGCGCAGACCGGGCTGAGCGCGCCGCGCCACGGCACGGCATACACCGTCGACGACGCGCTGGAGGTCGCCCGCGAGATCGGCTTCCCGGTCCTCGTGCGCCCCTCCTACGTCCTCGGGGGCCGCGGTATGCAGATCGTCTACGACGAGGAGTCCCTCGCCTCCTACGTCGCGCGGGCCACGGCGGTCACCCCCGAGGAGGTGGCCCACCCCGTCCTCATCGACCGCTTCCTCGACACCGCCGTCGAGATCGACGTCGACGCCCTCTACGACGGGACCGACCTCTACGTCGGCGGGATCATGGAGCACATCGAGGAGGCCGGCATCCACTCCGGCGACTCCGCCTGCGTGCTCCCGCCGTTCACCCTCGGTCGCTCCGAGCTGGAGGCCGTCCGGGTCGCCACCCGGGCGCTGGCCGAGGCGATCGGGGTGCGCGGCCTCATCAACGTGCAGTTCGCGCTCAGCCAGGACGTCCTCTACGTGCTGGAGGCCAACCCCCGGGCCAGCCGCACGGTGCCCTTCGTCGCCAAGGCCACGGGGGTGCCGCTCGCCCAGGCCGCGGCCCGGGTCATGCTGGGCACCACGATCGCGCAGCTGCGGACCGAGGGGGTGCTGCCGACCGGGGTCGACGGCGGGTCGCTGCCGGGGCACGCGCCGTTCTCGGTCAAGGAGGCGATCCTGCCCTTCCGACGCTTCCGCACCCAGACCGGGGAGGCCATCGACTCCATCCTCGGCCCGGAGATGCGCTCCACCGGTGAGGTGATGGGCATCGACGCGTCCTTCGGCGCGGCCTTCGCCAAGAGCCAGCTGCGGGCCGGCTCGAGCCTGCCCACCAGCGGCACGGTCTTCGTCTCGGTGGCCAACCGGGACAAGCGCTCGATGATCTTCCCGGTGAAGCGGCTGGTCGACCTCGGCTTCTCGGTGCTGGCCACCGAGGGGACGGCCGACGTGCTGCGGCGCAACGGCATCCCGGCGGAGGTCGTGCACAAGCACAGCGAGGCGCGCGAGGACGGCTCGGTGCGCACGGTCGTGGACCGGATCACCGCGGGCGAGGTCGACATGGTCATCAACACGCCCTCGGGGCGGGACGCGCGCGCGGACGGGTATGCCATCCGCGCCGCCACGACCTCGCTGGACAAGCCCATCATCACCACCGTCCAGCAGCTGGCGGTCGCGGTGCTCGGCATCGAGGCGATGCGGGCCGGGCCCCTGTCGGTGGCGCCGCTGCAGGAGCACGCGGCGCAGCTGGACCTCTTCGGTCCCGGGGCGAAGCGGTGAGCGGGCGGCGATGACGGGGGGCGGGCCCGCCGGCCCGGTCCGGACGGCCGTGGTCACCCTGGCCCGGCCGGCGGGGGCGTACGACGTCGTGAGCCTGGCGGTGCCCGCTGCACCGGACTGGTCGGCGGCGCGGCCCGGCCAGTTCCTCGTGGTGCCCGGGAGCCCCGGTCGCGGGGACGCGCTGCCCCGCCTGCACTGGTTGGCCGACGTCTCGGTGGACCCCGTCCACGGGACCGCCGTCGAGGTCGCCGTGCCGGCGGGCGGCGGGTGGGACCTCGGCCACCGCCTGCGCCTCCTCGGCCCGCTCGGCCGGGGCTTCGGTGTCCCGACCGCCCCCGTGCCGGCGCTCGTCGTGGGGCACGGGGGGTCGGCGGTGCCCCTGCGCTGGCTGGTGGCGCGGCTGCGGGCCAGGGGGTGCGCGGTGCACGTCGTGCTGTCCGCGGACGACCCGGACGAGCACTTCGAGGTGGCCTCGCTGCGGCGGCAGACCGCCACCGTCCGGCTCACCGCGCAGCCGGACCTCGGCCGGGTGGCGACGGAGGTCCTGGAGCAGGAGCCGCGGATCGGCGTGGTCTACGCCGCCGGGCCCCGCGCGTCGGTCCGCGAGGTCGCGCAGGCGGCGGTGGCGGCGGGGCGGTCGGTGCGGGTGAGCGCGCTCGACCTGGACGAGCCGCTGCTGTGCGGCACGGGGCTCTGCGGCCAGTGCGACGTGAGGACCACCGGCGCGGCCGGAGGGCGGTCGCTGCGACCCTGCCTGCACGGTCCCGTCGTCCCGGGGGAGCAGGTGCTCGATGCGCCGCGGTGACCGCCTGCCCGCCGTCTGGATCGCGCCCGGCGCGGTCGACGACCCCGGGGGCTGCTGCGCTTCGGCCCCCTCGGGCGCGTGCCCGTGCCCGTCGGGCCGGTCGTCGGGGGCGGGGCGGCCGGGGCGCCGCCGCCGTGCACGGCGCCGGGCCCGGGGGCCTGGAGCACGACGAGGCACCCGGGATCGACCTGGTGGAGGCCGTCGACCGGCTGCGGTGGTGCGCCACCCGGGACCTGCGCTCGCTCGTGGCGGTGCGGGGCACCACCCCGGGAGAACCGGCCACCCTGGCCGGTCGGCTGTGCCGCGGGCTGGAGGGGGACTCGGTCGCCGCCGTCGAGGTCGACCTCCGGGGTGCCGACGACCAGCACTGCCTCCGGGTCCTGGCCCGGGTGCGCGAGGAGACCCCGCGCGACCTGCTGCTGCTGGCCCGGCTGTCCGCGCTGCAGCCCGACCTCGTGGGCTGCGCCCGCGCCGCCGTCGCCGGGGGTGCCGGGGCCGTGGTCGTGTGCGGCGCGGTCCCGCTGGGTCCCGGACGGTGGTGGTCGGGGCCGTCGACGGCCGCGGTCTGCCGCGCGGGCGTGCGCGCCCTGGCGCAGGCCGCCGTCGAGCAGCGCTGGCCCGCCGTGCCGGTGGTGGCCGCCGGCGGGGTCCACGACGTCGCGTCGGCCCGCGCCGCCCTCGCCGAGGGGGCGCAGGCCGTCCAGCTGGGGTCCGCGCTGTGGGCGGACCCGACCCTGCTCTGGGCCGTGCTCGACGGCCTGGACCCCAGCGCCGTCACCGGCGTCCCGACCGAGACCCACCCCGAGGAGAGCGGATGACCCACGTCGACGAGGGCGGACACCCCCTGACCCAGAGCGAGGAGCGCTTCGGCCTGCGCCTGCACCGGGCCCTGGCCGAGCACGGTCCCCTCTGCGTCGGGATCGACCCCCACCGCGAGCTCCTCGCGGCCTGGGGGCTGCCCGACTCCGCGGACGGCCTGCGGGAGTTCTGCGCCGTCGTCCTGGACGCGGCTGCCGGTCGGTGCGCCGCGGTCAAGCCGCAGTCCGCCTTCTTCGAACGGCACGGGGCGGCCGGGATGGCGGTCCTGGAGGAGCTGCTCCGCCAGGCCCGCCGGCGCGGTCTGCTCACCGTCCTCGACGCCAAGCGGGGTGACATCGGCAGCACCATGGAGGGCTACGCCCAGGCCTACCTCGGGACCGACGCCCCGCTGGCCGCGGACGCGCTCACCCTGAGCCCCTACCTCGGCTACGCGTCCCTGCGGCCGGCCCTGGACCTGGCCCGCGGCTCCGGCCGCGGGGCCTTCGTGCTCGTGCGGACCTCCAACCCGGAGGCCGTCCAGGTCCAGTCGGCGGGGCGGCCCACGGTCGCGGCCCGGGTCCTCGCCGACGTCCGTGACGACAACGCCGGCCAGGAGCCGTGCGGCGACATCGGTGTCGTCGTCGGTGCGACGGTCGACCTCGCGGGGGAGGACCTGGGGCTGGACGAGGCACTCGCGCCCGTCCTCGCCCCGGGCGTCGGGGCGCAGGGGGCGGACGAGCACGACGTGGCCCGGTCCTTCGCGGCCGTCCGGGGGAGGGTCCTGGTCCCCGTGTCACGGGCGGTGCTGGGTGCCGGGCCGGCCGGCGTGGCGGCCGAGGTCGGACGCTGGGGTGACCGGTTGGCCTCGGCCCTGGGCCAGGGCTGACGCCCGGGCGCGCCGCGTCCGTGCCGGCGGGGCCCCCGCCACCGCGCGGGGGCGCTGCGGGTTGGCACGGCGGGGGGAGGGTCGCTATGTTCGTCGGCACCAGGGTTCCCTGGCACTGGATGACAAGGAGTAGGACCGTGGCCCTTCCCGAGCTGACGCCGGAGCAACGCGCCGACGCGCTGGCCAAGGCTGCTGCCGCCCGACGTGAGCGTGCAGCCGTCAAGAACCGCCTGAAGAACTCCCAGGGCTCCCTCAAGGACGTCATCGCCGAGGGCAAGGAGAACGACGTCATCGGCAAGATGAAGGTCTCGGCCCTGCTGGAGTCGATGCCCGGCGTGGGCCGGGTGCGCGCCCGGCAGCTCATGGAGGAGATCGGCATCTCCGAGAGCCGGCGCGTCCGGGGGCTGGGCGCCAACCAGGTGCACCACCTGCTCGACCACTTCAGCGGCCGCTGAGCGCCGCGGACACGCCCGGTGCGAGCCCGGGCGCGCAGCGACGGCTGGTCGTCCTGGCCGGCCCCACGGCGGTCGGCAAGGGCACGGTGGCCAGCTACGTGCGGGAGCACCACCCGGCCGTGTGGCTCTCGGTGTCGGCGACCACGCGACCGCCCCGGCCCGGCGAGGCCGACGGCCGGCACTACTTCTTCGTGGACGACCGCGAGTTCGACCGGCTGGAGGCCTCCGGGCAGCTGCTGGAGTCGGCCACGGTGCACGGCCGGGCCCGCTACGGCACCCCGCGGGGGCCGGTGGACCAGGCGCTGGCGGCGGGCCGGCCGGCCTTGCTGGAGATCGACCTCCAGGGGGCGCGGCAGGTGCGCGAGGCCATGCCGGAGGCGTTGTTCGTCTTCCTCGCCCCGCCGAGCTGGGACGAGCTGGTCCAGCGGCTCGTCGGTCGGGGGACCGAGACGGAGGAGGAACGGGCCACCCGGCTGGCCACCGCGCGCACCGAGCTGGCGGCCGCCCAGGAGTTCGACGTGACGATCGTCAACGACGATGTCGCCCGGGCCGCCGAAGAACTCGTATCATTGATGGTTGACCCCCCGAGCTAAGGACTGAGACGAACGTGAGTGGAACCGGCACCATCGCCCACCCGGACGGCATCACCAACCCGCCCATCGACAGCCTGCTGCAGCGCGCCGACAGCAAGTACGCCCTCGTCATCTACGCCGCGAAGCGCGCCCGGCAGATCAACGCCTACTACTCGCAGCTGAGCGAGGGCCTGCTGGAGTACGTCGGCCCCCTCGTCGAGGCCGAGGCCACCGACAAGCCGCTGTCGATCGCGCTGCACGAGATCGACCAGGGCAAGCTGCACACCAGCTCCCCCGAGAGCTGACCCGGGCCCGGCGACCAGGGAGCGACGGCATCGGTATGCGTGTGGTCCTGGGCGTCGCCGGAGGCATCGCCGCCTACAAGGCGTGCTCGGTCCTGCGGCTGCTGACCGAGGCCGGGCACGAGGTCACCGTCGTGCCGACGGCCTCGGCGCTGCGCTTCGTGGGGGCTCCCACCTGGGAGGCCCTCAGCGGACGACCCGTCTCCAGCGACGTCTGGGACGACGTGCCGCAGGTGCCGCACGTCCGGCTCGGCCAGCAGGCCGACCTCGTGCTCGTGGCCCCCGCCACCGCCGACCTGCTGGCACGGGCCGCCCACGGCCTGGCCGACGACCTGCTCACCTCCACCCTCCTCACGGCGCGCTGCCCCGTCGTGCTGGCTCCCGCCATGCACACCGAGATGTGGCTCCACCCCGCCACCGTGGCCAACGTCGAGAGCCTGCGCTCGCGCGGCGTGCGCGTCGTCGAGCCCGCGTCCGGTCGGCTCACCGGGGCCGACTCCGGGCCCGGCCGGCTGCCCGAGCCCGAGCAGATCGTCGCGGCCGCCCTGGAGGCCGTGGGAGAGCAGGGGCCCGGCCCACGGCGGCCGGGTGACCTCGAGGGGCGGCACGTCCTCGTGACCGCCGGGGGGACCCGGGAGCCCCTGGACCCCGTGCGCTACCTCGGCAACCGGTCCTCCGGCAAGCAGGGCTACGCGGTCGCGGCCGAGGCTGCGGCCCGGGGGGCGCGGGTCAGCCTGGTCAGTGCCAACGTCTCCCTGCCCGTCCCCGACGGCTGCGACCTCCTCGAGGTGGGCACCGCCCTGGAGCTGCAGGAGCGGGTCGGGGCCGTCGTCGACGGCGGGGACGTCGACGCCGTGGTCATGGCGGCCGCCGTCGCGGACTTCCGGCCGGCCGCCTACGCCGAGGCCAAGATCAAGAAGACGCACGGGCCCGACGAGCCCCAGGCGCCCACCATCGAGCTGGTGCGCAACCCCGACGTCCTCGCCGGACTGGTGAGCGCCCGCGGGGGCGCCCGCCGCCCGTACCTCGTCGGCTTCGCCGCCGAGACCGGTGACGCCACCGGGGACGTCCTGTCCCTGGCGCGGGCCAAGCTGGAGCGCAAGGGCTGCGACCTGCTGGTGGCCAACGAGGTGGGGACCGACCGGACCTTCGGTCGCGACGACACCACGGTCCACCTGCTGCAGCCCGGGCAGGACGAGGTCGTCACCGTCGGCCCGGCCACCAAGACCCAGGTCGCCCGGGCCATCTGGGACCGCGTCGCGCCGTCCCTGGGCTAGTCCCGGGGTGTGTCCGGGCCGACCCGTAGACTCTCCGGCGTCAGTCAGCAGCCGCTGCCCCGAAGGAGTCGTGCATGATCCGCCTGTTCACCTCGGAGTCCGTCACCGAGGGCCACCCCGACAAGATCTGCGACCAGATCAGCGACGCGATCCTCGACGACCTGCTGGCCCAGGACCCGCAGTCGCGGGTGGCGGTGGAGACCATGGTGACGACGGGGCTCGTGCACGTGGCGGGGGAGGTGCGCACCCAGGGCTACGCCAACATCGCCCAGCTCGTGCGGCAGACCATCCTCGACATCGGCTACGACAACTCCCACAAGGGCTTCGACGGTCGGACCTGCGGGGTGGAGATCTCCATCGGCGACCAGTCCATCGACATCGCCACCGGGGTGGACGACGCGGTGCTCAGCCGCGGGTCGGCGGACGCGGACCCCTTCGACCAGCAGGGTGCGGGGGACCAGGGCCTGATGTTCGGCTACGCCTGCGACGACACCCCCGAGCTCATGCCGCTGCCGGCCTTCCTGGCCCACCGCCTGGCGGAGCAGCTGGCCGCCGTCCGCAAGAGCGGTGAGCTCGACTACCTGCGGCCGGACGGCAAGACCCAGGTCACCATCGCCTACGACGGCGACACCGCCGTGCGTCTGGACACCGTGGTGCTGTCCACCCAGCACGCGGCGGGCATCGACCTCGCCGACCAGCTCACCCCCGACATCCGGGAGCGGGTCATCACCCCGGTGCTCGAGCAGGCGCACGAGGCGGGGGTCGAGCTCAAGACCGACGGCTACCGCATGCTCGTCAACCCCACCGGCGTGTTCACCATCGGCGGCCCCATGGGCGACGCAGGGCTGACGGGGCGCAAGGTCATCGTCGACACCTACGGCGGGATGGCCCGGCACGGAGGTGGCGCCTTCTCCGGCAAGGACCCGTCGAAGGTCGACCGCAGCGCCGCCTACGCCATGCGCTGGGTGGCCAAGAACGTCGTGGCCGCCGGGCTCGCCCGGCGCTGCGAGATCCAGGTGGCCTACGCCATCGGCTACCCCCACCCGGTCGGCCTCTACGTCGAGACCTTCGGCACCGAGACCGTGCCGGTGGAGGCCATCCAGCAGGCGGTGTCGCAGGTCTTCGACCTGCGTCCGGCCGCGCTGGTGGACCAGCTCGACCTGCTGCGACCCATCTACCGTCCCACCGCGGCCTACGGGCACTTCGGGCGGACGACGGCCCCCGGGCTGACGGACGGCTTCACCTGGGAGCGCCTGGACCGCGTGGACGCGTTGCGCTCCGCTGTCTGAGGGGCCGGGGAGGGCGCCATGAGCGAGCAGCTCGAGCTGGTCCCCCCGCCCACGTCCGCCGCCCCCCGTCGACGGACGCGCGCACCCGCGTCCGACGTGCCGCTGGCGGCGGAGGACCCGGTCGCCACCGTGCTCGTCGACACCCCGTTGGCCCACCTCGACCGGCCGTTCGAGTACGCCGTCCCCGCGGAGCTCGCGGAGGCCGCCCGACCGGGGGTCCGGGTCCGCGTGCGCTTCGCGGGCCGGGACCACGACGGCTACCTGCTGTCCAGGACCTCGACGGCCGAGCACTCCGGCCGCCTCGCCCCCCTGCGGACGGTCGTCAGCCCCGAACCGGTGCTCACCCCGGAGGTGCTCGCCGTGGCCCGCGCGGTCGCCGACCACTACGGCGGGACCCTGGCCGACACCGTGCGCCTCGCCGTCCCGCCCCGGCACGCCCGGGCCGAGCGCTCCGTCCCGGCGCAGCCGGACGCCCCCGGGCGGCGCGCACCCGACCCTGCTGCCGCGGAGCCCTCGTCCGAGCAGGTGTGGGAGGCCTACCCCGCCGGCCCGGCGCTGCTGCGCCGCCTCCGGTCGGGACAGGCGCCGGGGGCCGCCTGGTTGGCGCTGCCGGGGGAGCCGCCGGAGCGGGACTGGCCGCGGACGGTCGCCGCCGCGGTGCGCGAGACCGTCCTCGGCGGGCGGGGTGCCCTGGTCGTCGTCCCGGACCGGCGCGAGGTCGACCGCGTGCTGGGCGCGGTCGCGCAGGCGGTAGGCCCCGACGAGGTCGTCCGGCTCACGGCGGACCTCGGCCCGGAGGCCCGCTACGCCGCCTTCCTCCGCGTGCTGCGCGGGCACGCGAGCGTGGTCGTGGGCACCCGCGCCAGTGCCTTCGCCCCGGTGCGCCGGCTCGGGCTGGTCGTGTGCTGGGACGAGGGGGACGACCTGCACCAGGAGCCTCGGGCTCCGTACCCCCACACCCGGGAGGTCCTGCGCCTGCGGGCCCGCTCGGAGGGGGCGGGGATCCTGCTCGGCGGCTACACCCGCAGCGTCGTCGTGCAGCGGTGGGTCCAGGACGACGCGCTCGCCCCGGTGACCGCCGAGCACGCCCGGGTGCGGGAGCGGGCGCCCCAGGTGGTGGTGGCGGGCGAGGGGCATCAGGAGGAGCGCGACGCCGCCGCCCGGACCGCGCGGCTGCCCGGTGTCGCCGTGCGTGCCCTGCGCGCCGGGCTCGAGCGGGGGCCCGTCCTCGTCCAGGTCCCCCGGCAGGGGTATGTCCTCGGGCTGGCCTGCCAGGACTGCCGGACGCGGCTGCGGTGTGGCGTCTGCCACGGGCCGGTGGGGGCCGGGGACCGCCGCGCTCCGGCGTCCTGCCGGTGGTGCGGGACCGAGCTGGCCCCCGAGCACCCGTGCGAGGAGTGCGGCTCGCTGCGCCGGCGCACCACCGGGGTGGGGGAGCGGCGCACGGCCGAGGAGCTGGGGCGCGCCTTCCCGGGCATCCGGGTGGTGTCCTCGGGGGGCGAGCACGTCGTGGACGAGGTCGGTGACGCCCCGGCCCTCGTCGTGGCCACCCCCGGGGCCGAGCCCTGGTGCCCGGGCGGCTACGGCGCCGTGGTGCTCCTCGACGGGTGGCGGCTGCTGGAGCGGGCGTCCCTGGACGCCGCCCAGGAGGCGCTGCGCCGGTGGTGCGGGGCGGCGGCGCTGGCCCGACCGCCGACCGGGGCACCAGGGCGACGCCGGGAGGTGGGTGTCGTCCTGTGCGGTGTCCCGCCGCACGGCTCGGTGCCGGCCGTCGAGGCGCTGGTGCGCTGGGACCCGGCCTGGCTGGCGGCCCGGGAGCTGTCCGAGCGCCGAGCTGGGGCTGCCGCCCCTCGTGCGGCACGTGGAGCTCACCGGTCCGGCCGGTGCCGTCGACCAGGCGGGCCGGGCGCTGGTCGCGGCCGGGATGCACCTGCTCGGGACGCTGCCCACAGGGGACGGGTCGTCGTCCGGGGCCGGTCCGGGGCAGCAGGTCAGGGCCACCCTGACCCAGGGCCGGGGGAGGGCGCCGGAGGCGGTGCGGACGGTGCGCTCCGACCGCAGCGCGCGCAAGTCCCAGGACGTCCTGCGCATCCGGATCGACCCCGACTCGGTGGCCTGAGGCGCCCGTCGGCGCGCCTGACCGGGGCCGCGCGACCCCGCCGCGGACCGACCTGGGCACTTGACGTGACGTCAGTTCTACGGAAGTCTCAAAAGGGTAACGATCGCGTCACCGTGTGGGCACGGTGGTGGCGTCGGGCACGCACGCATGCCTAAGTTTCATCTGCAACCCCCCGGTGCGTCGCCAGAGCATGCGGTGGGCCACCACGGCCCGCCCCCGCGAGACGCCCATTCACTAGGAGGAACATTGAAGATCAGGCGCGCGACCATGGCCGTCGTGGCCGCCGGTGCCCTGGCACTGGCCGGCTGCACGTCCGACTCCGGGTCGGACGACAACGACACCGCGGCCGAGGGCGGCGGCAGCGAGGAGGACATGTCCGGGGAGACCGGTGACTCCGGCGAGGGCTCGGAGGAGTCCGGCGAGGGCGACGGTGGTCAGACTGCTTCCACGGCCCGAGCCGACCTGGGTGACATCACCACCAACGACGACACGGTGTCCTTCTCCAGCGGTGCCGAGGAGTACAACGCCTACAACGGCAACACCGCGGCGACGAACTCGACCTACAACGCGGTCGTCAACAACCAGCTGCAGTCCGGCTTCTGGTACTGGGGCACCGACGGCACGATCTACCCCAACGAGTGGTTCGGGTCCTACGAGCAGACCTCCGAGGACCCGCTGACCGTCGAGTACACCATCTCCGACGACGCGGTGTGGTCCGACGGCACCCCGATCACCTCCAACGACTTCCTGCTCGACTGGGCCTCGACCAACCCCGAGTCCATGGGTGGCGCGGAGGAGCTCGGCTTCGACCCGGTCTCGACCTGGTCGACCTACGCCACCGAGGGCCTGGAGACCGAGCCCGGCTCCAAGGAGTTCACGGTCGTCTACCCCGAGCCCTACCCGGACTGGGAGATCGCCGTGTCGGCCCCGCTGCCGGCGCACGTCGCGGCCGAGCAGGCCGGGCTGGAGCCGGACGAGCTCGCCCAGGCGATCCTCGACGGCGACGCCGAGACCGTCTCGCAGGTCTCCGAGTTCTGGAACACCGGCTGGCTCTTCCCGAACTACCAGGTCGAGGACGAGGCGCTGGTGCCGTCCTCCGGGCCCTATACCCTGGAGGGTGCGGCGTGGGAGAGCGGCAACCAGCTCGCCCTCGTCCCCAACGAGAACTTCTTCGGCCCGGCGCCGGCGACCGGCAACCTGGTGTTCAAGTTCGCGGCCCCGGAGACCCACGTCCAGGCCCTGCAGAACGGCGACATCAACGTCATCGAGCCGCAGGCCACCGTGGACACCCGCCAGCAGCTCGAGGGCATGGGCGACATGGTCGCGGTCGAGAGCAACCAGCAGATGACCTGGGAGCACCTGGACTTCAACTTCGCCGAGGACTCGGTCTTCAACGACGAGAACGGTGGCCTGGCCGCCCGTGAGGCGTTCGCCATGTGCGTCCCGCGGCAGAACATCATCGACAACCTCATCAAGCCGATCGACGAGAACGCGGTCGTCCTCAACGCCCGCGAGAAGTTCCCCTTCCAGGAGGACTACCAGGAGCTCGTGGACGCGTCCTACGACGGGCGCTACGACGAGGTCGACATCGAGGGTGCCGCGGCCAAGCTCGAGGAGGCCGGCGTGGAGACTCCCGTGGAGGTGCGCATCGGCTACTCGGCGCCCAACCAGCGGCGCACCGAGGAGGTCGCCCAGATCAAGTCCTCGTGCGACGAGGCGGGCTTCGAGATCGTCGACGCCGGCAACCCGGACTTCTTCGAGGCCGGCGGCACGCTGGAGCAGGGTGACTGGGAGGTCGCGCTGTTCGCGTGGGCCGGCTCGGGCCAGATCGCCTCGGGCGAGCCGATCTACTCTACCGGTGGCTCGCAGAACTTCGGTGGCTTCTCCAACGAGGAGGTCGACCAGGCCTGGGACACCCTGGCCACGTCGGTCGACCCCCAGGTCCACATGGAGCAGCTGAAGGTCATCGAGAAGGCGCTGTGGGACGAGCTCTACGGCATCCCACTGTTCACCCACCCCGGCATCGTCGGCTACGACAGCACCCTGGAGAACGTCCGGCCGACCTCGGTCCAGACGGGTGTCTCCTGGAACGCCGACCAGTGGGTGCGCGCCAGCTGACACGCCCCAGGTCACGGTGAGCACCGCCTTGTACCGTCGACCGCCACGCTGAGGGGCGGGAGGGCATCATGCCCTCCCGCCCCTGGCATGTCCCGACCCTGCCCCGGGTCCCGTCACTCGCACCCAGGGCAGCCGACCCGCGACACGCACCCCAGGTTGCCGTAGCCCCGACTCAGCGTCAGGGGTTAGAGTCTGCGGGCAGTCCGTCACACCGCCGTGGACCCTCACCGCAAAGGTTGAAACCCCGTGCTCCAATTCATCCTCCGCAGGATCGCGATCTCGACGCTGATCCTGTTCCTGGGCTCCGTGCTGATGTACGTCCTGACGATCAACTCGGCCGACCCGCTGCAGGACCTGCGCGAGTCCCGGGCCGAGAACCGCGAGCAGCTCATGCAGGCGCGCATCGACAACATGGGCCTGGACCTCCCGTGGTGGCAGCGCTACCTGGGGTGGCTGACCGGCGTGAGCAAGTGCTTCGTGCTGCAGTGCGACCTGGGCGAGACCCGGGACGGGTCCGACGTCAACGCCCTGCTGCTCGCCTCGGCCGGCGCCAGCCTCCGGCTGGTGACCGTCGCCACCTTCCTGGCCATCTTCATCGGTGTGGCCCTGGGCGTCCTCTCGGCCATCCGGCAGTACTCCGGGTTCGACTACGTCATCACCTTCAGCGCCTTCCTCTTCTACTCGCTACCGGTCTTCTGGGCTGCCGTGCTCCTCAAGGACTTCGGCGCCATCCGGTTCAACAACTGGATCGCCGACCCGGCGGTCTCCACCACCGCGACAGCCGTGGTCGCGCTGCTCTTCGCCCTCGCGCTGGCGTCACTGCTCGGGGGAGGGCTGCGCCGGCAGTTGGTGACGGGGCTCATCACCTTCGTGGTGGTCTTCGGCTTCGTCTTCGCCTTCGACCAGGTGAACTGGTGGGTCCAGCCCGCGCTCGGGCTGCCGCTCATCCTCGTCGGTGCCCTGGGCGCACTCGGCTTCATGCTCGTCATGACGGTCGGCCTGGCCAACCGCAAGATCCTGTATGCCGGGCTCGTCACCATCGGCCTGGGGCTGGTGTCGTACGTCGTCCTCGGCCCGGTCCTGGAGGACCCGGCCAACTGGTGGGTGATCCTCGCGCTCGTCGGCGTCACCGTGCTCGTGGGGGCTGCCGTCGGCTGGGTCATGGGCGGTTACGAGCGGCGCACCGCGATGGTCGTCAGCGTGGGCACCGCGTTGGGGATGGCGTTCCTCATCTTCATGGACCGCCTCCTGCGGGGGTGGGCCGGGTTCCTCGAGCTGGCTGGCAACCGCCCGGTCAGCACCATCGGGGAGAACCGCATCATCCCCGAGCGGTTCACCGGTGACTTCTGGGAGAGCATCTTCAACTGGGGGGTACAGCTCGTGCTCCCCACCATCGTGCTGACCCTGATCTCCATCGCCTCCTACAGCCGCTACACCCGCGGCTCCATGCTGGAGACCATCAACCAGGACTACATCCGCACCGCGCGCTCCAAGGGCCTCTCGGACCGGGTCGTGTTCACCAAGCACGCCCTGCGCAACGCGCTCATCCCCATCACGACCATCGTGGCCTTCGACTTCGCCGCCCTCCTGGGTGGCGCGGTCATCACCGAGACGATCTTCGGCTGGCGCGGGCTCGGCGCGATGTTCCGGCTGGGCCTCGACACGGTCGACCCCAACCCGGTGATGGCCTACTACCTCGTCGCGGGCGGCGCCGCGGTGATGATGAACATGTTGGCCGACATCGCCTACGCGTCCCTCGACCCGCGGATCCGGCGGTGAGCCGCAGCCGGTCGCTGGCAGCGGCTACCCTCCCGACCCTTTCCACCGACCTGAGGATCGTTCGATGACCGACAGCAAGCGCCCGGACGAGCCGGACCCCACCCCGGTCGCCAGCCCGGTGGAGGAGGCCTACTCGGTCGAGAAGCCGATCGACCTGAGCCAGAAGTCCTACTCCCAGGGACGGCTGGTCGTGCGCCGGTTCTTCCGCCACAAGGGCGCCATGGTCTCGCTCTTCGTGCTGGTCTTCGTCACCGTCATGGCCTTCACCTCCATCGGTTACGGCATCATCCCGAACTGGTGGGACAAGACCTTCTACGACGCGGGGGCCACGGTCGACGGCGGGCGGCCCACGATGCAGCTGTGGCCCTTCCAGATCGGCGAGCACCCCTTCGGGCAGGACACCATCGGCAAGGACTACTTCGCCCTCACCATGCGCGGCACCCAGCGCTCGCTCATCGTGGCGTTCGCCGTCGGGCTGCTGTCGACCATCATCGGGACGATCATCGGGGCGGTCGCCGGCTTCTTCCGGGGGTGGGTCGAGGCCATCCTCATGCGGGTCACCGACCTGTTCATCATCATCCCCCTGCTGGTCCTGGCCGCGGTGGTGGGCAAGATGGCCGAGGGCATCTGGTGGCTGGCGCTCATGCTCAGCCTGCTCACCTGGACCGGCCTGGCGCGCCTGGTGCGCGGCGAGGTCCTCTCCCTGAGGGAGCGCGAGTTCGTCACCGCCGCCGAGGCGATCGGCACCGGCCCGTGGCGGATCATCTTCAAGCACATCCTGCCCAACACCGTCGGCACCATCATCGTCAGCGCCACGCTGGCGATCGCGGCGACGATCCTGCTCGAGTCCGCACTGTCCTTCCTCGGCTACGGGGTGCAGGCGCCGGACACCTCGCTCGGGCTGCTGATCTCGACCTACCAGAACGCCTTCCTCACCCGGCCGTGGCTCTTCTGGTGGCCCGGCCTCATGATCCTGGCGATCGCCTTGTCCGTGAACTTCCTCGGTGACGGCCTGCGCGACGCCTTCGACCCCCGGCAGAACAGGACGGCCGACTGATGACGACGACAACACAGAGTGACTCCGGGCAGCCGGTCTACACCGGCTCCGGCACCCCCACGGGTGACGAGGAGGTCGTCCTCGGCTTCAGCGACGTCGACGTGCGGTTCACGACCGAGTTCGGCAGCGTGCATGCCGTGAAGGGCGTCGACCTCAAGGTGCGCCCCGGCGAGGTCGTGGCCCTGGTCGGCGAGTCCGGCTCGGGCAAGTCGGTCACCTCGATGACCGCGATGCGGCTCTTGCCGCGCAACGCCACCATCAGCGGCCAGGTGGACGTCGCCGGCAAGGAGGTGGGCCGGCTCAAGGAGTCGAGCATGCGCCGCCTGCGCGGCAACGATGTCGCCATGGTCTTCCAGGAGCCGATGACCGCGCTGAACCCGGTCCTGACCGTCGGCACCCAGGTGGTAGAATCGATGGAGTTGCACGGAGTGGCCCGCGGCGCCTCGGCCTGGAAGCGGGCCATCGAGTTGCTGGGGATGGTGGGCATCCCCGAGCCCGAGCGGCAGATGAAGAAGTACCCGCACGAGCTTTCCGGGGGCCAGCGGCAGCGGGTGGTCATCGCCATCGCCATCAGCTGCGACCCCAAGGTCATCATCGCTGACGAACCGACCACGGCCCTGGACGTCACCGTGCAGGCCGACATCCTGGACCTGCTCCGCTCGCTCAAGGACAAGCTCAACACCGGCATCCTGCTCATCACGCACAACATGGGCGTGGTCGCCGACATGGCCGACCGGGTGGCCGTGATGTTCAAGGGTGAGATCGTCGAGCGCGGCACGGTGGAGGAGGTGCTGCTGCACCCGAAGCACGACTACACCAGGATGCTGCTCGGCTCGGTGCCCCGGATGGGCTACGGCCGAGGCCAGATGGGCATCAGCGTCACTGAGGACGTCGACGCCGACGCGCCCCTGGCCATCGAGCTGAAGAACCTCGTCATCGAGTACCAACGGCTCGGCAAGGCGCCGTTCCGTGCCGTGGACGACGTCAGCTTCGACGTGCGCCAGGGCGAGATCGTCGGGCTCGTCGGTGAGTCCGGCTCAGGCAAGAGCACCATCGGGCGCTGTGCCCTGGGGCTCATCCCGGCCGCCTCGGGCGAGTTCCAGCTGCTGGGCCAGAACATCACCGGGATGAAGCGGCGCGACCTCAAGCCCCTCCGCAAGCGGATCGGCGTGATCTTCCAGGACCCGGCCGCCTCGCTCAATCCGCGGCTGCCGATCGGGGAGTGCATCGCCGAGCCGCTCGTCGTGCACAAGGTGGGCAACCGCAAGTCCCGCGAGGACAAGGTCTACGAGCTGCTGGACGCCGTGCAGCTCCCGCGCGAGGTCTACAACCGCTACCCGCACGAGGTGTCCGGCGGCCAGCGGCAGCGCATCTCCGTGGCGCGTGCCCTCACCCTGGACCCCGAGCTGCTCGTGGCCGACGAGCCCACCTCTGCGCTGGACGTGTCCGTCCAGGCCCGGGTGCTCAAGATCTTCTCCGACCTGCAGGAGCAGTTCGGCTTCGCCTGCCTCTTCATCAGCCACGACCTCGCCGTCATCGACCTGCTGGCGCACAAGGTCGTGGTGCTCCAGAACGGCAAGGTCGTCGAGGCCGGGCCGCGGCAGCAGATCATGGAGGACCCGCAGCAGGACTACACCCAGCGGCTCATCGCGGCTGCTCCCGTGCCCGACCCGCTCGAGCAGGGACGCCGGCGCCGCGAGCGCCACGAGCTGCTGCGCGAGCAGGGCGAGGAGGTCGTCGAGCTCAAGGTCGACGGCGAGGAGTTCCACCAGTCCTCCGCCGAGGCGGAGGCGGTGGACGCCGAGGACGTCGACGGCACCGACGACCCGAAGCGCCGCTGACCCCCGGTGCGCGTCGTCTTCGCCGGCACCCCGGCGGCCGCCGTCCCCAGCCTGCGCGCCGTCCTGGGCTCCCGCCACGAGGTCGTCGGCGTCCTGACCCGGCCGGACGCCCGGGCCGGCCGCGGGCGCGGCCTGCGCCCCTCGCCGGTGCGACAGGTGGCGGACGAGGCAGGCATACCCGTCGCGACGCCCCGCTCGCTGCGCGGCCCCGAGGTCGCCGAGCAACTGCGGCAGTGGGCCCCCGAGGCCTGCCCGGTCGTCGCCTACGGCCTGCTCGTCCCGCCCGAGCTGCTGGCGCTGCCCGAGCACGGCTGGGTGAACCTGCACTTCTCGCTGCTGCCCGCCTGGCGGGGCGCGGCGCCGGTCCAGCACGCCCTGCGGGCCGGTGACGACGTCAGCGGCGCGGTGACCTTCCGGCTCGAGGAGGGCCTGGACACCGGGCCGGTGCTCGGCCGGCTCACCGAGACCGTCCGGCCGCGGGACACCGCGGGAGAGCTGCTGGAGCGCCTCGCCGAGGCCGGTGCGCGCCTGCTCGTGTCGACCCTGGACGCGCTGGAGGAGGGTGCCGTGCAGCCGGTGCCGCAGCCCGCGGAGGGCGTCAGCCTCGCCCCCAAGGTCGAGGTGGACGACGCGCGGGTGCCCTGGCGGCGCCCGGCGTTCGCGGTCGACCGCCTCGTCCGCTCGTGCACGCCCGAGCCCGGGGCCTGGACCGTCCTGGGCCCCGACCGGGTCAAGCTCGGCCCGGTCACCCCCGTCGACGACGGCGCACCGGAGGTCCCCGACCTGGAGCCGGGGGAGATCACCGTGGGCCGGCGCGACGTGCTCGTCGGCACCGGCAGCTCCCCGGTGCGCCTGGGCGACGTGCAGGCCCCGGGGAAGCGGGCCATGCCGGCCACCGACTGGGCGCGTGGCGCCCGGCTGCAGCCAGGAGCGACCTTCGATGCCTGAGCCACGGCGACGTCCCGACGGCGAGCGGCCCGGGGGGCGCGGCGGGGGAGCAGAGCGTGGCCAGGGGCAGCGCCGCGGACCGCGCCGCCGCTCCGCGCAGACCCCTGCGCAACGGGCGCGACAGGCGGACCCGGCGCGCGCCGTCGCCTACCGCGTGCTGCGCCAGGTCGACACCGAGGAGGCCTTCGCCAACCTGGTGCTGCCCGCGGCGCTGCGCTCCGCCGGGCTGCAGGGCCGGGACGCGGCCTTCGCCACCGAGCTCACCTACGGCACCCTGCGGCTGCTCGGGCTCTACGACGCCGTCGTGGCCGTCGCGGCGAGCCGGCCGGTGGAGGAGATCGACGGCCCGGTGCGCACCGTCCTGCGGCTCGGGGTGCACCAGCTGCTGGGCATGCGGGTCCCCGACCACGCCGCGGTGAGCGCCACGGTCGCCCTCGCCCGTCAGCAGGTCGGCCAGGGCGCCGGTGGGTTCGTCAACGCGGTCCTGCGCCGGGTCAGCGAGCAGGACCGGGAGGCCTGGGTCGCCCAGCTCCTCGCGCCGGTCGACGACCCGCTGGCGCGGCTGGCCCTCGAGCACTCCCACCCCGAGTGGGTCGTCCGCGCCCTGCGGGCGGGGCTGGTCTCGGCGCGGGGCGCACCGACGGCCGAGCAGGAGCTGGCGCCCCTGCTGTCCGCGCACAACACCCCCGGCCCGCTCACGCTGGTGGCGCGTCCGGGCCTGGGCGCCGAGCAGGAGCTGGAGGACGCCGGCGCCACGCCGGCCCCGGTCGCACCGACCGCCTGGGTGCTGCCCCAGGGCGACCCCGGAGCGCTGGGATCCGTCCGCGAGGGCCGGGCCGCGGTGCAGGACGCCGGCTCCCAGCTGCTGACCCTCGCCCTGGCCTCGGCGCCGCTGGAGGGCTCGGACCAGCAGTGGCTCGACCTGTGCGCCGGCCCCGGCGGCAAGGCGGGGCTGCTCGCGGCCCTCGCTGCGGGGGCCGGAGCACGGCTGCGGGCCAACGAGGTCAGCGAGCACCGCGCCGAGCTGGTGCGGCACACCCTCGTCGGGCCCGTGCACGGCGGGGCGCAGGTGGACGTCACCGTCGGTGACGGGCGGGAGATCGGGACGGCCCAGCCGCAGACCTACGACCGTGTCCTCGTCGACGCCCCGTGCACCGGGCTCGGGGCGTTGCGCCGACGCCCGGAGGCGCGCTGGCGCCGCAGCCCCCAGGACCTCACCACCCTCGGTCCGCTTCAGCGGGCCCTGCTCGACTCCGCCCTGCGGGCCACCCGGCCCGGCGGGCTCGTGGCGTACGCCACCTGCTCGCCGCACCTGGCCGAGACCGAGCTCGTCGTCCGGGACGTCCTCAAGCGGCACCCGGGGGTGGAGCAGGTCGACGTGCGGCCGTGGCTGCGGGACCGGTCCGGGAATCCCCTGACCGACCTCGGCCCGGGGCCGTGGGCCCAGCTGTGGCCCCACCTGCACGGCACCGACGGGATGTTCGTGGCCCTGCTGCGGGTGCCCGGACGCTCGTTAGGCTGATCCCGTGTCCTCACCCTCGCCCCTCACGCCCCGGATCAGCCCGTCGATCCTCGCCTCCGACTTCGCCCACCTCGCGACCGAGCTGGAGCGGATCGGGAGCGCGGACTGGGCCCACGTCGACGTCATGGACAACCACTTCGTGCCCAACCTCACCCTGGGCCTGCCGGTGGTCGAGGCGTTGGCGCGGGTGAGCCCGGTGCCGCTGGACTGCCACCTCATGATCGAGGACCCCGACCGCTGGGCGGCCGACTACGCCGAGGCCGGCGCCCGGTCGGTGACCTTCCACGTGGAGGCCGCGGGCGACCCGGTGGCGACCGCACGGTCCATCCGCGCCGCCGGTGCCCGCGCCGCCGTCGCGCTCAAGCCCGGCACGCCGTTCGCGCCCCACGAGGAGCTGCTGGACGAGGTGGACATGGTGCTCGTCATGACCGTGGAGCCCGGCTTCGGCGGGCAGTCCCTCATGGACGACCAGCTCGCCAAGGTGCGTGCCGTGCGGGAGGCGGTCCGACGCCGGGGGACCGAGATCTGGGTGCAGGTCGACGGCGGCGTCTCCGCCGAGACCGTCGGCCGCTGCGCCGAGGCCGGAGCCGACGTCTTCGTCGCCGGGTCGGCCGTCTACGGCGCCGACGACGTGCCGGCGGCGATCGCCGACCTGCGGGACCTCGCCCGACGCCACCTCTGCGGCTGACGAGGGTCGCCGGCCGTGGACACCTGGAACGACCTCTTCTACGCCGAGCTCACCGTGCTCGGCCAGAGCATCGCCTGGCGCGAGGTGGTGGGCAACGGCTTCGGCTTTGCCTCGGCCATCCTCGGCATGCGCCGCACCGTCTGGGCCTGGCCGGTCGGCATCGTCGGCAACCTGCTGCTCTTCACCGTCTTCATGGGCGTCTGGTTCGCCAACCCCCAGGAGCACAGCCTCTTCGGCCAGGCCGCCCGGCAGGTCTTCTTCATCGCGACCAGCGTCTACGGCTGGTGGCGGTGGCAACGCTCCCGCCGGGGGCGCGCCAAGGGTGCCCCCGCCATCACCCCGCGCTGGGCCACCCGGGTCGAGCGGACGGCATACCTCGTGGCGGCGGCGCTGCTCGTCGTCCTCGCGCAGGCGGTCTTCGCCCAGGTGGGCGCGGGCTGGCCGGCCCCGCGCTGGTACTACTGGACCGATGCCTGGATCTTCGTCGGGTCGATGCTGGCGACCTACGCCATGGCCCGGGGCTGGGTCGACTTCTGGCTGGTCTGGATCGCGGTCGACCTCGTCGGCGTCCCGCTCCTGTGGCACTCGGGCTACTACCCGTCCGCGGTCATGTACGCCGTGTACGGCGGCCTCGTCCTGTGGGGCTTCGTGGTCTGGCGCGCGGCCGCCCGGGACGAGGCGCCGCAGGAGGCCGTGACCGGTGGGGCACCTCCGCAGGACGCGCACGACGCGCAGGGGGCGCGTCCGTGAGCGGGCAGGGGGACCCCTACGCGCCGTTCCGTCCGGTCACCGGCGCGCGGGTGGCCGGGGTGGCCGCGGTCGCCTCGGTCGTCGTCTTCGGTCTGATCGCCCTCGTCGGTCCGTCGTACACCGGGTCCGGCACGGCGATGTCGGTGCTCAACCGCGCCTTCATCGCCGGCTTCGGGCTCGCCATGGGGGCGTTCCTGTGGAGGTATGCCCGCATCCGGGCGCTGCCGAGCCGCACCGGCCTCGTCGTGGTCAACCTCGTGCAGCGGCGCGAGCTGGACTGGGCCCAGGTGGTGAATGTCGGGTTCTCCGGCGGCTCGCCCTGGGTCGTGCTCGAGCTGGACGACACCGAGGAGCTGGCGGTGATGGCGATCCAGCGTGCGGACGGCCGGCGGGCGCAGCAGGAGGCCGCGCGCCTGGCCGCCCTCGTGGAGCACCACCACCGCTGAGCACCCGCGGCGCCCGAGGCGCCCCGGCACGGCTCAGCCGGCCGGGTCCATCTCGTCGCGGGTGGGCGGCACCCGGCGCCGCGCCTCCTGCAAGGTCATCCCCGAGAGGACCAGCAGGTCGACGACGGTCGAGCGCACCTGGGCCCGGAGGACCTCCGCGGACAGCCCCGCCCGGGAGTGCCCCCAGGTGGACTGCCGGGCCAGGTGCACCAGGTCCTCCTGGGCGGCGCCGAGGGGTTCCCGACGGGTGAGCTGCTCCTGCAGCACCGCGGCGGCCTCGGCGAGCCCCTCGACCATGTCGGTGTAGGAGTCCGGCACGAACTCCTGGTTGCCGACGGCCGACTCCGCGCGCCGTGCGAGCACCCGGACGTTGCGGATGGCCAGGTCCAGCGGCTGCAGCAGGGCCTTGATCTCCAGCACCTCGGCGCGGTGCACCCCCGACAACAGCGGCGCCAGCCGGGCCGCCGCCGCCGCCTCCGCCGTCGCGTCCTGCAGGGCCACGAGCTCGGTGGACAGCCCCCGCGCCGTCGCCAACGCCTGGGTGGCCCGCGCCTCGTCCCGGTTGCGCAGCGCCTGGGTGGTGTCGGTGAGCACCTCGGCGAGGTGCCCCACGAGCGCGATGATGCGCTCCCGCGGCCGCTTGGTCGTCGAGCGCATGGGCGCCAGCATCGCGATGACCAGCGCCACCGACCCGCCCACCGCAGCGTCCAGCCACCGGCTGAACGCCTCGCCGTCGCCGGCCACCAGGGTGGTGATGATGACGCCCTGGATGCCGGCCTGCATCATGAGCAGCTGCCCCGCGCCGGCCAGGACCGCCAGGGCCATGGCCACCACGCAGACCGCGAAGATCTGCCACAGCCCGGTGCCGAAGGCGTGCACGAAGACGTCGCCGATGGCCACCCCGATGGCGACCCCTACGGTGAGCTCGGCGATCCGCCGCACCCGGTCGCCGTAGGTCAGGCCCAGGCAGACCATCGCGGTGATGGGGGCGAAGAAGGGCAGGGCGTGGCCCAGGAGGTCGTGGGCGATGAACCACGCCAGGACGGCGCCGGTCGCCGCCTGCAGGATGAGCCAGGCACGGGCGCGCAGCCGGCGCAGCCTGGTGCGCGTGGCGCTGGTGCTGATCTCCTCCCGCAGCGGGTCCCACACGACGTGGCCGGCCGCACGGGCGTGCTCACGGGCGCTGGTCATGGGTCCAGTGTGACCGAACCTGCGCCCTCGTGCCCGGGGCGGAGGGGCGTCAGGCGCTGCGGCGGTGCGCGGCCAACGCCTCCACGTCCCGGTCCTCGCCCTCGGTCCCGACCTGGGCGACCCGCTCACGGCCGAAGGCGTGCAGCAGCAGCTCCAGCGGGGCACCGGTGAGGACGACGGTGCCGGTGCCGTCGGGGGGACGGCGCAGTGCCACGCGCCCGTGCCCGGGCGCCACGCTGACCACGCCGCACGGCGCGGAGCGGTAGAGCATCCGGCCGGTCGTCCGCAGCGTGGCCCAGAGCTGCTCGGCCACCCCCTCGGGCAGCTGCGTGGGCTCCCAGCCGGGCTGCGCCCGGGCCATGTCCTCGAGGTGGATGCACAGCTCGGCCACGTTGACCGCGCGGTCCAGGACGGGCAGGCGGGTCGGCCACCACGGGGCCGGCCCCCCGCGCACGGCGTCCACCAGCTCCTCGAACGGCCGGTCCGCGGCCCGGTCCTGCACCTTCGCGGTGTGCCGCTGCAGCGCCGGGACGGGCAGGCCGACGCCCGGGAGCGCGTCGACCCGGGACTCGCGGACGACGAGGTGGGCGAGCAGGTCCCGGACCGACCACGGGTCGCACAGCGTGGGGGCGTCCGGGCCGAGCTCGAGGGCGGTCGTCGCGATGAGCTCGCGCAGGAGGTCAGGGGTGTGCGGCATACCGTCATCGAACCACGGGAAGGTCTGTCAGGCACGCGTGGTTGGATAGGTCACCGGCTCTCACCCACCTACCTCTTCCAGGAGGCCCCTTCTCCATGTCCGCCCATGCCTCCAGCGCGCCGGTTCCGCGTCCCGTTGCCGACCGAGCCGTGCTGCGGCGGGGGCTGCGGGTCATCTGGGGCGGCATGCGCGCCCAGCGACGGCCCGTCTCGGTCGCGGTGGTGGGCTCGGTCCTGTGGGCCGCGGCGACGGTGGGCACCGCCGGCGCGATCGGCTGGCTGACCGCCGAGGTGGTCGAGCCCGCCGTCGGCGCCCGGCGCATCGAGGCGGCCGGGCTGTGGACCATCTTCGGGGTGCTCGTGGCCGTCCTGGTCGTCAACGTGACCGGGGTGATCCTGCGTCGGGTCTACGCCACGATCGCCGGCTTCAACCTGCAGGCCGACTACCGCCAGCGGGTGACCCGCCAGTACCTCCGGCTGCCGCTGTCGTGGCACCACGCCCACCCCTCGGGGCAGCTGCTGTCCAACGCGCACGCCGACGTGGAGGCCACCTGGCAGGTGTTCAACCCGCTGCCGATGGCGATCGGCGTCATCTTCATGCTCGTCATCGCGGGCACCATGATGGTGCTCGTCGACCCGCTGCTGGCGGTGCTGGGTCTGCTCGTCTTCCCGGGCCTGTTCGCCGCCAACCTCGTCTTCCAGCGGGTCATGTCGCCGCGCATCACCCGGGCCCAGCAGTTGCGCGCCGAGGTGGCGGAGGTGGCGCACGAGTCCTTCGAGGCCGGCCTCGTGGTCAAGGCGATGGGGCGGGAGGACCAGGAGACGGCGCGCTTCCGGGCCAAGACCTACGAGCTGCGCGACGCGCTCATCCTCGTCGGCCGCACCCGCGGCGTGTTCGAGCCGGTCATCGAGGCGATCCCCACGCTGGGCACGCTCGCCGTGCTCGGGGTCGGCACGTGGCAGGTGTCGCGGGGCGACCTCGACGCGGCCGACGTCGTGCAGATGGCCTACCTCTTCTCCATCCTCGCCTTCCCGGTCCGTGCGCTGGGCTGGGTGCTGGCGGAGATCCCCCGTTCCGTGGTGGGGCACGACCGGGTGCAGCACGTGCTGCAGGCCGAGGGGGGTATGTCGTACGGCAGCTCCGCGCTGCCCGGAGGCGACCCTGCCTCGTCCCGCCTCGCCGGGGTGACCTACGCCCACGTGGGCGAGGAGCGTCCGACGATCCGGGGCGTCAGCCTCGACGTCCCGTCGGGCGGCACCGTCGCCCTCGTCGGCCCGACGGGGTCGGGCAAGAGCACCCTGGCCAACCTCACCCTGCGGCTCGTCGACGCCGACACCGGCTCGGTCCGCCTCGACGGCGTCGAGGCGCGCGACCTCGCCCGGGGGCAACTGCCGGCCAGCGCCGCGCTGGTGGCCCAGCAGACCTTCATGTTCGACGACACGGTCCGGGGCAACATTACCCTCGGTGAGGACTCCGACGACGAGGCCGTCTGGGAGTCGCTGCGCATCGCCCAGGCCGACGAGTTCGTGCGCTCCCTGCCGGCCGGCCTGGACACCGTCATCGGCGAGCGTGGCGGGACGCTCTCCGGCGGGCAGCGGCAGCGCATCGCCCTCGCCCGGTCCATCTGGCGCCGGCCACGGCTGCTGGTGCTGGACGACGCCACCAGCGCCGTCGACCCGTCCGTGGAGCAGGCCATCCTCACCGGCCTGCGCGAGGCCCGGGGCGGCATGACCGTCCTCGTCGTCGCCTACCGCCTGGCGACGATCCTCCTCGCCGACGAGGTGGTCTACATGGAGCACGGAGCCGTGGTGGACCAGGGGTCGCACGGCGAGCTGCTGGGCCGGTGCCGGGGCTACGCCGACCTGGTCCAGGCCTACTCGAGGGAGGCGGCCGAGCGGGCCGCCGTGACGCGGCAGGAGGAGGGCGCATGAGCACGGCCGGGACCAGGGAGTCGAGCCGGATCGACGGTCAGAGCCAGCTCGGCGTGGGGGCGACGCTGCGCCGTGGCCTGCAGCTGTCCCCGGAGCTGAAGGTCGGGCTGTGGCTGACCGTCGCCCTGGCCCTGGTGGCGACCGTGGGCCGGGTCGTCATCCCCTTCGTCGTGCAGCAGGCCACCGACAACGGCATCCAGGCCGAGGGTGGACCCGACGTGGGCTTCGTCCTCGCCGCCATCGGGATCGCCGCCGTCGTGGTGCTCTTCACCTCGCTGGCGCAGTACGCCGTCAACGTCCGGCTCTTCCGGGCCGCCGAGTCGGGGCTGGCCACGCTGCGGCTCAAGGCGTTCCGCCACATCCACGACCTGTCCGTGCTGACGCAGAGCACCGAGCGCCGGGGCGCGCTGGTCTCCCGCGTCACCAGCGACGTCGACACCATCTCGATGTTCGTGCAGTTCGGCGGGCTGATGCTGCTCGTCAGCTCGGCCCAGATCGTCCTGGCCACGATCCTCATGGTCGTCTACAGCCCGGTCCTCGCGGCCGTCGTCTACCTCTGCCTGCTCCCGCTGGTGCTGCTGGTCCGGCGTCTGCAGCCGGTGCTGGGCCGCTCCTACGGCGCGGTGCGGGAGCGCGTCGGCGACCTCCTGGGCGCCATCAGCGAGGCGATCGTCGGGGCCACGACCATCCGCGCCTACGGCGTGGAGGACCGCACCGCCACCCGGATCGACGGGGCGATCGAGGCGCACCGCCGGTCGGCGATCAGCGCCCAGGTGCGCTCGGTCATGGCCTTCGCGTCCGGGCAGACCTTCGCCGGGGTCACCACCGCCGTGGTGCTCGTCGTGGGCACGGTCCTCGCGGCCCGCGGCGACCTGACCCTCGGAGAGCTCCTCGCCTTCCTCTTCCTCGTCAACCTCTTCACCCAGCCGGTGCTCATGGCCACCGAGATCTTCACCGAGATGCAGAACGCCGTGGCGGGCTGGCGGCGGGTCATCGGGGTCATCGACACCCCGGCCGACGTGTCCGACCCGGGGGCGGACGGCGTCGTCCTCGACCGGGGACCCATCACCATCGACTTCGAGGGCGTCTGGTTCTCCTACCCCGGTGGCGAGCCGGTCCTGCGCGACGTCGACCTGCGGATCGAGCCGCACACCCGGGTGGCCGTGGTCGGTCAGACCGGGTCCGGCAAGACCACCCTCGCCAAGCTGCTGACCCGGCTCATGGACCCCAGCGACGGCGTGGTGCGGCTCGACGGCACCGACCTGCGCGAGGTGAGCTTCGCCAGCCTGCGTCAGCGGGTGGTCCTCGTGCCGCAGGAGGGCTTCCTCTTCGACGCCGACCTCGCCGACAACATCCGGTTCGCCCGGCCGGAGGCCACCGACGAGGAGCTGGCCCTGGCCATCACCGAGCTCGGGCTCGACTCCTGGGTCGACGGGCTCCCGCACGGCCTGGCCACCCAGGTGGGGCAGCGCGGGGAGTCGCTGTCGGCGGGGGAGCGCCAGCTGGTGGCCATCGCCCGGGCCTACCTCGCGGACCCGGACCTCCTGGTGCTCGACGAGGCGACCAGTGCCGTGGACCCCGCCACCGAGGTCCGCGTGCAGCGCGCCCTCGAGGGTCTGACCACGGGCCGCACGTCGGTGGCGATCGCCCACCGGCTGTCGACCGCGGAGGCGGCCGACCTGGTGGTCGTCGTGGACGCCGGGCGGATCGTCGAGCTCGGCCCGCACCGGGAGCTGGTCGGGCAGGGCGGGGTGTACTCGCGCATGCACCGGTCCTGGGCGGCGCAGCAGAGCAACGCGTGAGCGTGCCACCGTGACCGCGCCGCCAGGAGGGCGGTCGACCGGGCGCGCGCGGTCCCGGTCACGAGCGGGCGTGCTCGTCCTCCTCGCCGCGAGCACCGGCCTGGTGTCCACCGGCCAGCCCTGGGTGGTCCGGCAGGGGGTCGACGCGGCCGGGGTGGCCACCCAGGAGTCCTGGACGGGTCGGGAGCTGGCGGCCCCCGCGGTCGCGCTGCTCCTCGTCGTGGCCGCCGCCGCGCTGACCGGGCTGGCGTGGCGCGGGCGAGGTGCTGTCGCCGCCCGGGTGCTGGCCCTCGCCGCGGCGGTCGCGGCGCTCGTGCTCGTCGTGGCGGCCCGCCCCCAGGACCCGACCCCCTGGTGGTGGGTCGGCCTGGGTGGTGCGGCGGTGGCGGTCCTCGGCGCCCTCGTCGCGGCCCTCCCCGCAGGCTCCCGAGGCACCGAGCCGGGCGACCCGGCCCAGGCGGGTCGCCGCACCCGGTCGGGGGTGCGGCAGGGCGGGGACGTGCACGAGCTCGCCCGCCGCTCCGACGAGGCGTCCTGGTCGGCGCTCTCGCGGGGGGAGGACCCGACGCTCGCACCTGGTCGGACCGAGGAGGGGGCGGCTGGCACAATGTCCGACGAGGGTCGGACCGGCCCGCCCAGCCGCTGAGTCGAGGAGCACAGCCACATGCACGAGGACAGCCACGGACACAGCGTCGCCGCCTGGGTGGGCGTCGGCATCATGCTGGTCGCCAGCGTCGTCGGGAGCTGGGGTGTCGTGTTCTCCCCGGACTGGTTGCTCTACGTCGGGCTCGTCCTCGGCGTCGTCGGGGCCCTCGCGTGGTACCTCCTCGACCGCGCCGGCATGGGCGACCCGCACCAGCACGCCTCCGAGCACTGATCCCGCCCGGGTCGCGTGGGCCCCGGGCCCCGGCCCCGGCACCGGGCGCCCGGGAGCGGCGACTACGCTGGGGGCGTGTCCACCGTGCTCGAGCAGATCGTCAGCGGGGTCCGCGAGGACCTCGACCAACGCCGGCGCTCGACGCCCCTGGACGAGGTCCAGGAGCGCGCCCGGCGTGCCCCGTCCTGCCGTGACGCCTGGGCGTCGCTGAGCGCACCGGGCACCCACGTCATCGCCGAGGTCAAGCGCAGCAGCCCGTCGAAGGGCGCGCTGGCGGCCATCGCCGAGCCGGCGTCGCTCGCCGTCGACTACGAGGCCGGCGGGGCGGCCGTGGTCAGCGTCCTCACGGAGGGCCGTCGCTTCGGGGGCTCGCTCGCCGACCTGGACGCCGTCCGCTCCGCGGTCGACATCCCCGTCCTGCGCAAGGACTTCGTCGTCGACCCCTACCAGGTCTGGGAGGCGCGGGCGCACGGCGCCGACCTCGTCCTGCTCATCGTCGCCGCGCTGCCCCAGGAGGTCCTCGTCGGGCTCCTCGAGCGGACCGAGGCGCTGGGGATGCAGGCCCTCGTCGAGGTGCACGACGAGGCGGAGCTGGAGCGTGCGCTCTCGGCCGGAGCCCGGATCATCGGCGTCAACAACCGCAACCTCAAGACCCTCGAGGTCGACCGCGGCACCTTCGCGCGGCTGGCGCCCGGCATACCGGGTGACCGGGTGGCGGTCGCCGAGTCCGGCGTCCGCGGACCCCTCGACCTCGTCGAGCTCGCCGAGGCCGGGGCCCAGGCCGTGCTCGTCGGGGAGGCGCTCGTGACCCACGGGACCCCCCGCGACGCGGTCGCCCGCATGGTGGCCGCCGGCTCCCACCCGGCGGTCCACGCCGGGGCCGAGGCCCGGGCAGGAGGACGACGATGACGACGACCCAGCAGGTCGGTGACCGCTTCGGCGACTTCGGTGGTCGCTACGTGCCCGAGGCGCTGGTGGCGGCGCTGGACGAGCTCGACGCCGCGCGCACCGAGGCCATGGCCGACCCGGACTTCCTCGCCGAGCTGGACCGGCTGCAGCGCGACTACACCGGACGCCCCAGCCCGTTGACCGAGGTGCCGCGCTTCGCCGCGCACGCCGGTGGACCGCGCATCTTCCTCAAGCGCGAGGACCTCAACCACACGGGCTCGCACAAGATCAACAACGTCCTCGGACAGGCGCTCCTCGCCGTGCGCATGGGCAAGCGGCGGGTCATCGCGGAGACCGGGGCCGGCCAGCACGGCGTGGCGACGGCGACGGCGGCCGCGCTCATGGGCCTGGAGTGCACGGTCTACATGGGCCAGGTCGACACGGAGCGGCAGGCGCTCAACGTCGCCCGGATGCGGCTGCTGGGGGCCGAGGTGGTCGCCGTCCCGACGGGCAGCGGCACCCTCAAGGACGCCATCAACGAGGCCATGCGCGACTGGGTCACCCACGTCGACCACACCCACTACCTGCTCGGCACGGTGACCGGGCCGCACCCCTTCCCGACCATGGTGCGGGACTTCCACGCGGTCATCGGCCAGGAGGCCCGCAAGCAGCTGGACGACGTCGTGGGAGGGCTGCCGGACGCCGTGTGCGCGTGCGTCGGCGGCGGGTCCAACGCCATCGGCATCTTCCACGCCTTCCGCGACGAGCCGTCGGTGGCCCTGTGGGGCTTCGAGGCGGGGGGCGACGGCGTCGAGACCGGCCGGCACGCGGCGCGGTTCTCCGGCGGCGAGCCGGGGGTCCTGCACGGGGCCGCGACCTACGTCCTGCAGGACGCCGACGGGCAGACCCTGGAGACGCACTCCGTCTCGGCCGGGCTCGACTACCCCTCGATCGGCCCTGAGCACGCCTTCCTGCACGACAGCGGGCTGGCCCGCTACGCCCCGGTCACCGACCGCGAGGCGATGGACGCCTTCTCCCTGCTGTGCCGCACGGAGGGCATCATCCCGGCCATCGAGAGCGCGCACGCGCTCGCCGGGGCGCTGCGGATCGGGCCCGAGCTCGGTGAGGGCGCCGTGGTGCTCATCAACCTCTCCGGTCGCGGCGACAAGGACGTCGACACCGCCGCCCGCTGGTTCGGCCTCGTCGACGACGAGGGTCAGGCGCAGGTGGACGGCGAGACGGGAGCCGGTGGCGACGAGGGTGGGGACGCATGAGCGTCCTGGACGACGTCTTCGCCGGCTGCCGCGCGGAGGGCCGCTCGGCCCTGGTCGGCTACCTCCCGGCCGGCTACCCCGACCTGCCGACGTCGCTGGAGGCGGTCCGCACCCTGGCGGCCGCCGGCGCGGACGTCATCGAGGTGGGGGTCCCCTACACCGACCCGCTCATGGACGGCCCGGTCGTCGAGCAGGCGGCCAGCACTGCGCTGCGGGCCGGCTTCCGGCTCAAGGACGTGTTCACGGTGGTCTCGGCCGCCCGGGACGCGGGTGCGGTGCCGGTCGTCATGACCTACTGGAACCCGGTGCTGAGGTACGGCGTGGACCGCTTCGCCCAGGACCTCGCCGACGCGGGGGGTGCCGGGCTCATCACTCCCGACCTCATCCCGGACGAGGCGGGTGCCTGGCGGTCGGCCGCGCAGGACCAGGGCCTGGCTCCGGTCTTCCTCGTGGCGCCGAGCTCGACCGACGACCGCCTGCGGTCCACGACCCAGGCCTGCCGCGGCTTCGTCTACGTCGCCTCCACGATGGGGGTCACGGGGGTGCGGGACGCGGTCGGCTCGGACGCCGAGCGCCTCGTCGAGCGCACCCGCGCCGTGACCGACCTCCCGCTCTGCGTCGGGCTGGGGGTCAGCACGGGTGACCAGGCCGCCCAGGTCGCCGGCTTCGCCGACGGCGTGATCGTCGGGTCGGCGCTCGTGCGGGCGCTGGGCGGGGACGACGGGCTGGGCGCGCTCGAGCGCCTGACCCAGGAGCTCGCCGCCGGGGTCCGCCGGGGATGACCACCCTGCGGCAGCAGCCGGTCCGCGGGGTGGGGTCCGGGTCGCGACTGCCGGACGTCGTCGGCCTCGTGCTCCGTCTCGGGCTGGCGGGCGTCCTCGGGTACGCCGGGTGGACCAAGGTCGTCGACCTCACCGGGTCGGTGCAGAACGTCCTGGCCTACGACCTGTTCGGCTACGAGGTCTCCCGGGCCGTCGGCGTGCTGCTGCCCGTCCTGGAGCTCGCGCTGGCCGTCCTGCTCCTCCTGGGGCTGCTCACCCGCGGCGCCGCCGCGGCGTCCGCGGTGCTCATGGTGGTCTTCGTCGCCGGCATCGCCTCCGCGTGGGTCCGCGGCCTGTCCATCGACTGCGGCTGCTTCGGGACCGGAGGACCTGTCGCGCCCGAGGAGACGAGGTACCTCTCCGAGATGCTGCGCGACGTGGGTTTCCTCGCGATGGCGGCCTGGCTGGTCGTCCGGCCGCGCACGCCGTTCTCCCTCGACCACCACCTGCTCGGAAGGACCTGACATGCCCCGCCCGCCCGCACCCACCGTGAAGCCCGTCACCGCCAGGGGGCCCTCGGTGCCCCTCGTCAGCGGGGTCGTCCTGCTGGTGGTCGCGCTCGTCGGCGGTCTGGTGCTGTGGGCCGTGTCCCGCGGCGGCGGGCTCGAGGCCGAGGGCAGCGCCAACGCGCTCCCCGAGGGCGGCGGTGTCAGCGCGGGCGCCGCGCCGTCGCAGGACGTGCCCCAGGTGCACCTCTACGAGGACTTCCAGTGCCCGTTCTGCGGGGTCCTGGAGGGGTCGATCGGGGCCGAGCTGGCGCAGCGCGCGGAGGCCGGCGAGATCGGCCTGACGGTCACCACGATGTCGTTCCTCGACGGCACGCTGGGCAACGACTCCTCGCACCGGGCGGCCAACGCCGCGCTCTGCGCCGACGACGAGGGGGTGTTCCTCGACTACCACGCCGCCGTCTTCGCCGGGCAGCCCGAGCAGGAGGGCACCGGCTGGACCGACGAGGAGCTCCTCGGGTTCGGCGCGGAGGCCGGGCTCTCCGGGACCGCGCTCGAGTCCTTCACGACGTGCGCGCAGGGTGACGCCTACGGCGACTACGTCGAGGCCATGCAGGAGCGCGCCAACCGGGACGGGATCACCGGGACGCCCCGCCTGCTCGTGGACGGCGAGCCGGTCGGCGACGACCAGATGCGGGCCCTCATGGCCGGACCCGAGACGCTCGACGAGGTCCTCGGCTCGACCCCCTGACGCCGGGGCAGGCGATGCGGGGATCGCCGGCCGGGAGGACTAGGGTGGAGGTCATGCGTCGCGCCAAGATCGTCTGCACCCTCGGCCCCGCCACCGACTCCTACGAGCAGATCGAAGCGCTCGTCACCGCCGGTATGGACGTGGCTCGGCTCAACCTCTCACACGGCTCCTACGAGGAGCACCACGAGCGCTACCTGCGCGTCCGGCAGGCCAGTGACGCCACCGGGCACGCCGTGGCCGTGCTCGCCGACCTGCAGGGGCCCAAGATCCGCACCGGCACCTTCGCCGACGGCCCGGTCACCCTGAGGACGGGTGACTCGTTCACCATCACCACCAGGACGGTGGCGGGGGACAGCGAGGTGGTCGGCACGACCTACTCCGGGCTGGCGGGGGACGTGCGGCCCGGCGACGACCTGCTCGTCGACGACGGCAAGGTGCTGCTGCAGGCCACCGAGGTCACGGACACCGACGTCGTCTGCGAGGTCGTCGTGGGGGGCGTGGTGTCCAACAACAAGGGCATCAACCTCCCCGGCACCGCCGTGAGCGTCCCCGCGATGTCGGACAAGGACGAGGAGGACCTGCGCTGGGCCCTGCGCAGCGGGGTCGACTTCATCGCGCTGTCCTTCGTCCGCTCCGGCAGCGACATCGAGGGCGTGCACCGCATCATGGACGAGGAGGGACGCCGCCTGCCGGTCATCGCCAAGATCGAGAAGCCGCAGGCGGTCGACAACCTCGCCGGCATCGTCGACGCCTTCGACGGCATCATGGTCGCGCGCGGCGACCTGGGCGTCGAGCTGCCCCTTGAGCAGGTGCCGCTGGTCCAGAAGGACGCCATCCAGCTGTGTCGCGAGAAGGCGAAGCCGGTGATCGTGGCGACCCAGGTGCTGGAGTCGATGGTCGACAACCCCCGCCCCACCCGCGCCGAGGCCAGCGACTGCGCCAACGCCGTGCTGGACGGGGCGGACGCCATCATGCTCTCCGGCGAGACCTCCGTCGGTGCCTGGCCGATCCGCGCGGTCGAGACCATGGCGAGCATCATCTCCAGCACCGAGGAGCACGGGCTGCACCGGATCGCCCCCATCGTGAGCAAGCCGAAGACCCCGGGTGGTGCCGTCACCCGGGCCGCGATCTCCCTGGCCGACGCCCTCGGCGACCAGGTGAAGTTCCTCGTGACCTTCACCCAGAGCGGTGACACCACCACCCGGATGGCCCGGGTGCGTCCGGGCACCCCGATGCTGGCCTTCACGACCGAGCAGGCGACCCGCTCCCGGCTGGCGCTGACCTGGGGCGTCGAGACCTTCCTCGTGCCCTTCGTGTGGCACACCGACCAGATGGTCAAGCAGGTGGAGGAGACGCTGCTGCGCGAGCAGCGGTGCCAGCAGGGTGATGTCGTCGTCATCGTGGCCGGGTCGCCCCCGGGCGTGTCCGGCACCACCAACGCGCTGCGGATGCACCGGGTCGGTGACGCCATCCTGGGTCAGGCTCCGGCCTACACCCACGACCCCGAGGTCTGAGGCGACCGGGAGCCGGTAGACTCCTCCCGACGTCCCCGGTGCGGCCACGACCTGCACCGGCACGCCCGCCGGGGTGGTGGAACGGCAGACACGGAGCACTCAAAATGCTCTGCCCGCGAGGGCGTGCGGGTTCGAGTCCCGCTCCCGGCACCAGTCCCGCGCCGGTGAGGTGCCGATGCGGGTGGATGCGACGAGAGGCAGTGAGCGTGAGCGAGACGACACCGCAGGACCCGGGGGCCGCACCCTCCGCGACGAGCGGGCCGGTGCCCGACACCACGGACGGGAGCGGTGCGACGTCGGCCGGTGCGGGTCCGGAGCAGGAGACGACCGCGGCGGAGGACGGGCCCGAGCGGGGCCTGCGCATCCTGCTGGCCGAGGACGAGGCCCTCATCCGGATGGACCTCGCCGAGATGCTCACCGACGCCGGGCACACCATCGTCGGCCAGGCCGCCGACGGGGAGCAGGCGGTGGCGCAGGCCCAGGAGACCACCCCCGACCTCGTCGTCATGGACATCAAGATGCCCGGGATGGACGGCATCACCGCGGCCGAGCAGATCGGCCGCGAGGGCCTGGCCCCGGTGGTCATGCTGACCGCCTTCAGCGACAAGAACCTCGTGGAGCGCGCCCGCGACGCCGGGGTCATGTCCTACGTCGTCAAGCCCTTCAGCGCCGCCGACGTCCTGCCGGCGATCGACATCGCGCGAGCCCGGTGGGCCGAGCGCAAGGCGCTCGAGGCGGAGGTCGCCGACCTGGGGGAGCGTTTCGAGACCCGCAAGCAGGTCGACCGGGCCAAGGGGCTGCTCATGGCTCAGCTCAAGCTGAGCGAGGCCGACGCCTTCCGGTGGATCCAGAAGGCCGCGATGGACCGGCGGCTGTCGATGCGCGAGGTCGCCGAGGCCGTCATCTCGGGCATGCCCGCCAAGAAGGGCTGACCTTCACCGCGCGTCCGGCCGGTCGCGCAGCGCGCAGGTGAGCCGCGCGGTGCAGACGCGGCGTCCGCGGTCGTCGGTGATGGCGATGTCGTAGGTCGCGACGGAGCGGCCCCGCGCGAGCGGGGTGGCGACGGCGGTGACCTCGCCCTCCCGCACGGGCCGGTGGTGGGTGGCGCTGAGGTCGACACCCACGGCGATACGGCCCTCGCCCGCGTGCATCGCGGCCGCCACCGACCCGACCGTCTCGGCCAGCGCCGCCGACGCGCCACCGTGCAGCAGGCCGTACGGCTGGGTGTTCCCCTCCACCGGCATGGTCGCGACGGTGCGCTCGGCGGAGAGCTCCAGCAGGCGGATCCCCATGCGGGCGGCCAGGGCCCCGCGCACCCCGTTGTCGGTCGGCGTCGGGGTCGGAGGGCTGGACGTGGTGTTGTCGGTCATGGGACATAGGCTGCCATCGTGAGTCGTTTGCTGCTGCTGGACGGACATTCCCTGGCCTACCGCGCCTTCTTCGCGCTGCCCGTGGAGAACTTCTCCACCACGACGGGGCAGAGCACGAACGCGGTCTACGGGTTCACCTCGATGCTCATCAACGTGCTGCGCGACGAGGCACCGACCCACCTGGCGGTCGCCTTCGACGTGTCCCGGCAGACCTTCCGGACGCAGGAGTACGCGGAGTACAAGGCCGGGAGGGCGACGACCCCGAGCGAGTTCCGGGGTCAGGTGGACCTCGTCAAGGAGGTCCTGGACGCCCTGCGGGTCACCCACGTCGAGGTGGACGGCTTCGAGGCGGACGACGTCATCGCCACCCTCACCAGCCAGGCGCGCGAGGAAGGTATGGAGGTGCTCATCTGCTCGGGGGACCGGGACGCCATCCAGCTCGTGGACGAGCGCACCACCCTGCTCTACCCGCGCAAGGGGGTCTCGGACCTGGCCCGGTTGACGCCGGCCGCCGTGCAGGAGAGATACGGCGTGCTGCCCGAGCGCTACAGCGACCTGGCGGCCCTCGTGGGGGAGTCCAGCGACAACCTGCCGGGCGTGCCCGGGGTGGGCCCCAAGACCGCGGCGAAGTGGCTGGGCCAGTTCGGCGACCTCCACGGGATCGTCGACCACGCCGACCAGCTCACCGGCAAGGCGGGCCAGGCCACCCGCGACCACCTGGACCAGGTGCTGCGCAACCGCCGTCTCAACCAGCTCGTGGGCGACGTCGAGCTGCCGGTCACCGTCCCGGACCTGGCGGTGCGCGGCTGGGACCGCGAGGAGGTGCACCGGGTCTTCGACGGTCTGGAGTTCCGGGTGCTGCGGGACCGGCTCTTCTCCACGCTGGAGTCACCGGAGACGGAGGCCGAGGACGGCATCGAGGTCGCCGGGACGCTCCTGCAGCCGGGCAGCGTCGCGGACTGGCTGGACCGGCACGCGGCGCAGGACCGGGTGGCCCTCGTCGTGGAGGCGCAGGCCCGCACGACCGCCGGCCCCGGGGAGGCCACGGGGCTGGCCCTCGCCGGTGCCGAGGAGGCCGCCTACCTGCACCTCGGGGAGCTCGAGCCCGCTGACGAGGCGGCGCTCCAGGCCTGGCTGGCGGACGGCGGGCGCCCGAAGGCGTTGCACGGCGGCAAGGAGCAGGTCGCCTCGCTGGAGGCCGTCGGCCTGCACGTCGAGGGGGTGGTGAGCGACACCGCCCTGGCCGCCTACCTCGCCCGCCCGGACCAGCGCTCCTACGACCTGGCCGACCTGGCCCTGCGCTACCTGCGGCGCGAGCTCCGGCTCGACGGGGGCGACCCCGCCGACACGGCCTCGCAGGGCGAGCTGGACCTGGGGCTGGACGAGGGGGAGCAGGACGCCGGTGCGGCCGCGGCGCGCTCGGCCATGGTGCACGCCCGCGCGGTGCACGACCTCGCCGACGCCCTCGACGCCGAGCTCGCGGACGAGGAGGAGCAGCACCTGCTCCGCGAGGTGGAGCTGCCGCTGGTGGGCGTGTTGCGGCGGATGGAGCGTGCCGGCATCGCGGTCGACCTCGACGCCCTGGAGGCCCTGGAGCGGGAGTTCGCCGACGGCGTGGCGCAGGCCCAGCAGGACGCCTGGACGGCGATCGAGGACGACACCGTCAACCTGGGCTCGCCCAAGCAGCTGCAGACGGTGCTCTTCGACCGGCTCGCGCTGCCCAAGACGCGGCGGACGAAGACCGGCTACACGACGGACGCCGACGCCCTCGCGGGGCTCTACGCCCAGACCGAGCACCCCTTCCTGGAGGCCCTGCTCCGGCACCGGGACGTCACCCGGCTCCGGGTCACGACCGAGGGACTCATCAAGGCGGTGGCCGACGACGGGCGGATCCACACGACCTTCCAGCAGACCATCGCCGCCACCGGACGCCTGAGCTCGACGGAGCCGAACCTCCAGAACATCCCCATCCGGACGGCGGCCGGCCGGCGGATCCGGGAGATCTTCGTGGTCGGCTCCGACCGCTCCTCCGGGACCGGCTACGCCACGCTCATGTCCGCCGACTACAGCCAGATCGAGATGCGCATCATGGCGCACCTGTCCGGCGACGACGGTCTCATCGAGGCCTTCCGCGCCGGGGAGGACCTCCACCGCTTCGTCGGCTCCCGGGTCTTCGGGGTGGACCAGGCCGACGTGACGCCCGAGATGCGCTCGAAGGTCAAGGCGATGAGCTACGGCCTGGCCTACGGGTTGTCCGCCTTCGGGCTCTCCAAGCAGCTCGGCATCTCGACCGCCGAGGCCAAGGAGCTGATGGAGGAGTACTTCGAGCGCTTCGGGGGAGTGCGCGACTACCTGCGCGACGTCGTCTCCGAGGCGCGACGGACCGGCTTCACCGAGACCATCCTGGGCCGCCGTCGTCACCTGCACGACCTCACCAGCGACAACCGGCAGCGGCGCGAGATGGCCGAGCGGATGGCGCTCAACGCGCCCATCCAGGGGTCGGCCGCCGACATCATCAAGGTCGCGATGCTGCGGACCGAGACCGCGCTGCGGGAGGCCGGGCTGGCCTCGAGGATGCTGCTGCAGGTCCACGACGAGCTGGTGCTCGAGGTCGCGGCCGGTGAGGAGGCGCAGGTCGAGACCCTCGTGCGGGACCAGATGGGCGCCGCGGCCGAGCTGTCGGTGCCCCTCGACGTCAGCGTGGGACTCGGGCACAGCTGGCACGAGGCAGCGCACTGAGCCGGCACGGGGCAGCGCCCTGAGCTGACCTGCGGCGGCGGCCTCGCCGCCACCTCCGCGACCCGTACCAGGCCCTGCTAGGCAGGGGGCCTGACGTGTGCTTTACTCCCGATGTCCGCATCGAAGGAGATCCCGTGACCGCCCGCCTGTGGGCAGCGATCGCTGCCGTTCTGCTGGGGATGCTGCTGCTGGCGGCCCCGGCCGGCGCCACCCCCTACCCCGTGTCCTCACCGCCCTCCGCGGGAGCCTCCGAGGAGGCCGCGGAGGCAGTCCAGGGCACGGTGAGGGACCCGGACCGCGAACCCCTCGAGGGCATCACCATCACGGTGACCCAGGACGGTGCCGAGATCGGCTCGGCGGTCACCGACGCCGAGGGCTCGTGGGCCGTGCCGCTGCCCGGACCCGGCACCTACACCGTGACCCTCGACGTGTCCGGGCTGCCCGAGGGCGTGGCCCCGCGCGCCGAGGGAGGCGAGGTCCTCGACGGCGTGACCGTCCGTCCGGGAGCGTCCCAGGGGGTCATCTTCCAGCTGGGGACCGGTGAGGTCGAGGAGGGCGGCGCGGGCATCCCGGTCGCGCGGGTCCTCCAGCTCGTGGTGGACGGCATCAAGTTCGGGGCGATCATCGCCATCACGGCGGTGGGGCTGTCCCTGGTCTTCGGCACGACCAAGCTCATCAACTTCGCGCACGGTGAGTTCGTCACCATCGGCGCGGTCACCGCCTACTTCCTCAGCACCGCGCCGGGCAAGCTGCCCATCGTGCTGGCGGCGGTGCTGGCCATGGTGGTCGGGGGAGCGGTCGCCGGCGGTATCGAGGTGGGGCTCTGGCGGCCGCTGCGGCACCGGGGAGCCGGGCTCATCCAGATGTTCATCGTGGCCATCGGGCTCTCGCTGCTGCTGCGCCACGTCATCCTCATCGTCTTCGGCTCCCGGCGCCAGCAGTACGACGAGTACTCGCTGCAGACCGCCTGGACCCTCGGGCCGGTGCGCATCACCCCCCGGGACCTCGTCATCACCGTCCTGGCCTTCGCCATCATGATCGGGGTGGCCGTCATGCTGCAGCGGACCCGGATCGGGACGGCGATGCGGGCCGTCAACGACAACAAGGACCTGGCCGAGGCGTCCGGCATCGACGTGCAACGGGTCATCCTCGTGGTCTGGGTCCTCGGCGGTGCGCTGGCCGCGATCGGAGGCGTCTTCTTCGGGCTTACCCAGGCCATCTACAGCGAGATGGGCTTCGAGCTCCTGCTGCTGATGTTCGCCGGGGTCATCCTGGGCGGGCTGGGCAGCGCCTACGGAGCCATGCTGGGCTCGCTCGTCATCGGCCTGGTCTCGCAGCTGTCCACCCTCTGGTTCCCGGCCTCGCTGGCCTACATGTGGGCGCTGCTCGTCATGATCATCGTCCTCCTCGTCCGGCCGCAGGGCATCCTGGGCCGCCGCGAGCGAGTCGGCTGAGGAGAGGAACGATGGACTTCCTGGCAGTGCTCTCCGTCGCGATCCGCGGCGCTCTTGGTCCTGAGGCCGCGATCTACGCCCTGGCCGCGATCGGGCTCAACATCCACTTCGGCTACACCGGGCTGCTCAACTTCGGGCAGGTGGGCTTCATGCTCGTCGGCGCCTACGGCACGGCCATCTCGGTGCTCTCCTTCGACGCCCCGCTGTGGGTCGGCGTGCTCGTCGGCATGGCGTGCGCGGTCGTGCTCGCGCTCATCCTCGGCATACCGACGCTGCGTCTGCGGGGCGACTACCTCGCCATCGCGACCATCGCCGCCGCCGAGGTCCTGCGCTACGTCTACCGCTCCTCGTTCGCCGAGCCGGTCACCGGCGGCGTGTTCGGGCTCGTCCAGTTCGCGAACGAGTTCTACGCGGTCAACCCCTACACCGGGCCGCTGGAGCTGGGACCGCTGCGGTTCAGCGAACGGGCCCTCTGGTTGATGACCGTGGCCTGGGGGATCACCTTCCTCGCCGCCGGGCTGGTCTGGCTGCTCATCCACAGTCCGTGGGGCCGGGTGCTGCGGGCCGTCCGGGAGGACGAGGACGCCGCGCGCAGCCTGGGCAAGAACGTCTTCGCCTACAAGATGCAGGCGCTCGTCCTCGGTGGCGTGCTCGGCGCGCTGGCCGGGTCGCTGCTCGCGATCAACAGCCAGGCCATCACCCCCGACGCCTTCATCCCCATCATCACGTTCTACCTGTGGACCATCATGATCCTCGGGGGCGCGAGCCGGGTCCTCGGGCCCATCCTCGGCTCGATCGTCTTCTGGTTCCTGCTCACGTTCCTCGACGCCTTCCTCCGTGGCGCGATGTCGGCGGGCTGGATCCCGGGCACCCTGCTCGTGCCCAGCGACATCGGCGCGGTCCGTTTCGCCGCGGTCGGCCTGGGGCTCATGCTCCTCATGATGTTCCGGCCCGCCGGGCTCATCGGCAACCAGAAGGAGCTGCGTCTCGATGTCCGATGACACGCACGAGGACCTCCTCGGCCAGCGGGAGTCCGTGCACGAGCACGAGCGGCAGCGGGAGGAGGAGCCCTCGGTGGGTGCCCGGCGGGCGGCCGCGGCTCTCGCGGGGGTGGCCAACGTCCCCGGGGTCGCGAAGCCGGACGCCATCCTCGTCGCGAGCGACATGTCCCGGCACTTCGGCGGCGTCCGGGCGGTCGAGGTGGAGCACCTCGAGATCCAGCGCGGCACCATCACCGCTCTCATCGGCCCCAACGGTGCCGGGAAGTCCACCTTCTTCAACCTCATCACCGGCTTCGACCGGCCGACCTCGGGCCGGTGGTCCTTCGACGGCCGGGACATCAGCGGTGCCCCGTCCTTCCGCATCGCCCGGCACGGCATGGTGCGGACCTTCCAGCTGACCAAGGCGCTCACCAGGCTCACCAGCCTGGAGAACCTCATGCTGGGGGCCACGGGCCAGCGTGGTGAGCGCCTGCTCACCTCGTTGCTGCGCCCGTCCTGGGCCGGCCAGGAGGCGACGATCCGGACCCGGGCGGAGGAGCTGCTCGGCCGGTTCAACCTCAGCCACATGCGCGACGAGTTCGCCGGGACCATGTCCGGGGGGCAGCGCAAGCTCCTGGAGATGGCGCGAGCGCTCATGGTCGAACCGGACATGATCCTGCTCGACGAGCCCATGGCCGGGGTGAACCCGGCCCTCACCCAGTCGCTCCTGGGCCACATCGAGGCCCTGCGCGACGAGGGGATGACCATCGTCCTGGTCGAGCACGACATGGACGTCATCATGTCGATCAGCGACTGGGTGGTCTGCTTCGCCCAGGGCAAGGTCATCGCCGAGGGCCGACCCGACGACATCCGCAAGGACGCCGCCGTCATCGACGCCTACCTCGGCACCCACCGCTCGCTCCAGCAGGAGGACCCGTCATGAGCCACGAGCCGGACTCCGGCAGCCGGGAGAAGGTCCTGTGGACCGAGGAGCTCGTCGCCGGCTACATCCCCGACGTCGACATCCTGCGAGGGTGCACCGTCGAGGTGCGCACCGGGGAGCTGGTCGGGATCATCGGCCCCAACGGCGCCGGCAAGTCCACCCTCATCAAGGCGATGTTCGGACTGGTGCCCATCCGGTCGGGGCGGGTGCTGCTGCAGGGGGAGGACATCACCGGCCGGTCGGCGCACAAGCTGGTCGCCGACGGACTGGGCTACGTGCCGCAGAACAACAACGTCTTCCCCTCGCTCACCGTGGAGGAGAACCTGCAGATGGGTCTCTACCTGAGACCCAAGGAGTACGCCGAGCGCTTCCGCGAGGTCAGCGACCTCTACCCCCTGCTCGCCGATCGGCGGGCCCAGCGCGCCGGGTCGCTCTCCGGTGGCGAGCGACAGGTGGTCGCCATGGGCCGTGCTCTCATGACCGGCCCGCACGTGCTCTTCCTCGACGAGCCGTCGGCCGGGCTGTCCCCCCTGATGCAGGACTCCGTGTTCGAGGCGGTCTCGCGGATCAACGAGGCGGGCGTGTCGGTGCTCATGGTGGAGCAGAACGCCCGCCAGTGCCTGGACATCTCCGACCGCGCCTACGTGCTCGACCAGGGCCAGGACGCCTACACGGGGACCGGCGCAGAGCTGGCCCGCGACCCCAAGGTCATCGAGCTCTACCTCGGCACCCTGGCCCGCATCGACGGCTGACCGCCGACGCGGACCAGGGGTGACCGGTGGTGGCCGGGTGCACGCACCCGGCCACCACGGTGCTCACTCGACCGGGTTGGCCTCGACCGTCTCGAGCGACTGCAGCTCACCGGCGTCGTCGAACTCGTAGACCTCGATGGTGGCGGTCCCGGGCTCACCGGCGTCGGTGAAGTCCAGCGGACCGCTGGCACCGTTGTAGTCGATGTCCTCGCCGTCGGCCAGCAGGCCCAGGCACTCCTCGTAGGAGGTGCACTCGGTGCCCTCGCTCGTGATCCCGTTGACCTCGGCCTTGAAGTCGGCCGCGTTGACCGAGCCGGCCGCCTCGGCCGCCAGGGCCATGGTGACGGCGCAGTCGTAGACCTGCGGGGCGAACTGGGTCTCCTCCAGGTCGGGGGCGAACTCCTGCAGCCGCGAGATGAAGTCCGGGTTGTCGGCCGAGGCCGGTGCCGTGCCCTTCATCCCCGCGATGACGCTCGGGTCGGACTCGTTGACGATGCTGCCGAGGTCGGCCGAGCGCAGACCGTCGGCGCCGTAGACGCCGACGGCGTCCGGCGTCAGGCCGGCCTCGAACATCCCCTGGAGGATCTGGCCGCCCTCCTCGAACGCGATGACGACCACGGCGTCCGGCTCGGCGGCCTCCACCGACGAGACCACGGCGTTGAACTCCCGGGCCAGCGGGTCGTAGGTCTCGTTGAGCGCCACCGTGGCACCGGCGTTCTCCAGCGCGGTCGCGGTGGCCTCGGCGAGGCCGGAGCCGTAGTCGTCCGCACGGGCGACGATGGCGATGTTGCTGTAGCCGTCGTTGACGATGGTGTTGGCGAGCACCGGTCCCTGCAGCGCGTCCGAGGGCGCGGTGCGGATGTAGAGCCCGTCGTCCTCGTAGTCGGTGAACGTCGGGGCGGTGTTGGAGCCGGAGCACTGCATGACGTTGGCCCCGGTGACCCGGTCGATGATCGCGAGGGACATGCCGGACGCGGCTGCGCCGACGATGGCGCTGGGCTGCTCGGCGAGGATGCGGTCCGCGGCCTGCTGCGCGGCAGCCTCCTGCCCTGCCTCGTCACCGGCCACGGGGGCGGGGACCTCCTGGCCGAGAACGCCACCGGCCGCGTTGATGTCCTCGATCGCGAGCCCGAGGGCCTCGATCTGGGGCGGTCCGAGGAAGGCCAGCTGCCCGGTCTCCGGGAGCACGTAGCCGAAGGTGAAGGTGTCCGAGGTGTTGCCGTCGCCACCGGCGGCCTCCTCCTCGGTCTCCGACGACTCCTCCGAGGACCCGTCTCCCTCGTCCTCCTCCGCGGCGGTGTCCTCCGCGGAGGTCTCGTCGGCGGCGGGCTCGTCGGCGGTGTCGCCACCGCAGGCTGCGAGCAGCGCCAGGGCCGACAGGGCGGCCACGCTCCTCAGGTGCGTCTTCACACGCATGTGTCACCTCTCTGGTGTTCGGGGGCATCGTTGCCCGGTCCACGGGACCTCACCCTAGGCCGCGTCGCCCACCGACGTGCCCATCGTCACCAAACTGTGACCTGGTCGGGGCGGACGGCTCCGGGGGAGCGGTCACCTCGGCGTCGAGGGCCGGTGCGCCACCAGGATCGCGGTCCCCGGCACGACCCGCCCCCGGACCGGTCCCCATCCGCCCCACTCGCGCGCCAGGCCCGGGGGCCACCCGGGCTCGACGAGGTCCACCAGCACGAGGCCGGCCCCGTGCACCGCCCGGACCAGGTCACCGACCGTGCGGTGGTGCTCGGTGTAGGTCGCCGCCCCGTCCTCGGTCTCCTCGACGTAGGCCTCGTCGGTCGCGTAGGGGTAGCGGGCCACGAGACCGTCCGGTCCGGGGGCGTCGGGGAAGACCCACCGGAACGGGTGCGGCAAGGAGAAGACGACCCGTCCTCCGGGCCGGACGACCCGCGCCCACTCCCGCAGCACCGCGTCCGCGTCGGGGACGAAGGCGAGCACCCCGTGGGCCGTGACCACGAGGTCCACGCACGCGTCGGCGAACGGCAGCCTCGCCCCGTCGCACTGGGCGTAGGCCACCGGTGCCGGACCGGCGTGCCCCTCGTCGATGCGCTGCGCGACCCGCAGCATCCCCGAGCTGAGGTCGGTGCTGACGACCCGGGCACCCTGGGCCGCGCACCAGCGTCCGCCCTGCGCCGCGCCCGCCCCGACCTCCAGGACGTCCCGTCCCTGCAGGTCGCCGAGCAGTCCGAGCTCCCGCTCCGTCCAGCCCTCGGGGCCCCAGGTGAGCTCGGCGTCGCCCAGGTCCGCGCCGTGCTCCTGGTAGTACAGCTCGGCCTCGGAGTCCCACCAGGACCGACCCGCCCTGACGGACTCCTCGTGCGTGGCCCGCCGGCGCAGGGCGCGGTCGGGGGAGGACGGCGTGGTGGGGTGGTCCATCACCCCATGATGCGCGCTTTTGACCTGCCTGAGGTGCGCCGATAGTCTGTCAGGGTTCGTCATGCGTCCTCGTGGTGCCCGCAGGTGCTGGTATCCGCGGCCAGGGCGCTGCGGACGTCGATCATCCATCCATACATCGTGTCCACAATCGGAGCCCCTACTACATGACTGCCACCACGGCCGAGAAGGCCACCTCCCAGATCGCTGTCAACGACATCGGCTCTGAGGAGGAACTGCTCGCGGCCATCGACGCCACGATCAAGAACTTCAACGACGGCGACATCGTCGAGGGAGTGATCGTCAAGGTCGACCGCGACGAGGTCCTGCTCGACATCGGCTACAAGACCGAGGGTGTCATCCCCTCCCGTGAGCTCGCCATCAAGCACGACGTCGACCCCTCCGAGGTCGTCACCGTCGGTGACGAGGTCGAGGCCCTGGTCCTCCAGAAGGAGGACAAGGAAGGCCGCCTGATCCTGTCCAAGAAGCGTGCGCAGTACGAGCGCGCCTGGGGCTCGATCGAGCAGATCAAGGAGGAGGACGGCGTCGTCACCGGTACCGTCATCGAGGTCGTCAAGGGCGGCCTCATCCTCGACATCGGTCTGCGTGGCTTCCTGCCCGCCTCTCTCGTCGAGATGCGCCGCGTGCGCGACCTCCAGCCGTACGTCGGCAAGGAGATCGAGGCCAAGATCATCGAGCTGGACAAGAACCGCAACAACGTGGTGCTGTCCCGCCGCGCCTGGCTGGAGCAGACCCAGTCCGAGGTGCGCACCACCTTCCTCAAGGAGCTGGCCAAGGGCCAGGTCCGCTCGGGTGTCGTGAGCAGCATCGTGAACTTCGGTGCGTTCGTCGACCTGGGGGGCGGCGTGGACGGCCTCGTGCACGTCTCCGAGCTCTCCTGGAAGCACATCGACCACCCCGGCGAGGTCGTCGAGGTCGGTGACGAGGTCACCGTCGAGGTCCTGGACGTCGACATGGACCGAGAGCGGGTCTCCCTCTCGCTGAAGGCGACCCTCGAGGACCCGTGGCAGACCTTCGCCCGCACCCACGCGATCGGCCAGGTCGTGCCGGGCAAGGTCACCAAGCTGGTGCCCTTCGGTGCCTTCGTGCGCGTCGAGGACGGCATCGAGGGCCTCGTCCACATCTCCGAGTTGGCCGAGCGCCACGTCGAGCTGCCCGAGCAGATCGTCACCGTCGGCGCCGAGGTGTTCGTCAAGGTCATCGACATCGACCTGGAGCGCCGCCGGATCTCGCTGTCGCTCAAGCAGGCCAACGACGCGGTGGCCGCGGAGTTCGACCCGACGCTGTACGGCATGGCCGCCGAGTACGACGACCAGGGCAACTACAAGTACCCGGAGGGCTTCGACCCCGAGACCAACGAGTGGCTCGAGGGGCACGAGGAGCAGCGCGAGAAGTGGGAGAAGGAGTACGCCGACGCCCACGCCCGCTGGGAGGCCCACAAGGCCCAGGTGGAGGCCGCCTCCGAGGCCGAGTCCGACGCGGGTGTCGAGGTCGCCCCGGCGTCCACGTCCACGTCCTACTCCTCGGACAAGGCCGGCTCCGACGACGGCGCCGGCACCCTCGCCTCCGACGAGGCGCTCGCCGCGCTGCGGGAGAAGCTCACGGGCAACTGACCCCACGGTTCCCGGTCGACGGTCCACCCTGCCGCACGGCAGGGTGGACCGTTTCGTCTGCCCCCTGGCCGCGGCGAGCCGGATGATACGGTACCGGGGCCGAAAGCGCGTACTGACCCGACACGAGTCCGACATCAACGAAACCGGAGATCATGGACGACAACGCCGCACGCACGGACCAGGCCTCACCGCCCGGTCCTGAGACCTCGTCCGTGGAGCAGCAGTTGCTGCGCCACGGTGTGAAGCTGGGGCCCGGGGGGATCGCCCCCAGGGTCTTCTGGCCCGCCCTGGTGATCGTCGCGGTCGTCGCGGTGTTCTCCGCCGTCTTCACCGACACCGCCGGCACGCTCTGGAACTCCGTCCAGAGCGGCATCGTCACCAACTTCGGCTGGTTCTACACCCTCGTCATCGCCGGCTTCGTGGTGTTCGCCCTGTTCCTGGCCTTCAGCCGGTTCGGCGACATCACGCTGGGCCGTGACGGCGAGGAGGCCGAGTTCGGGCTCATGTCGTGGTTCGCCATGCTCTTCGCCGCCGGGATGGGCATCGGGCTGGTCTTCTACGGGGTGGCCGAGCCCCTGACGTTCTTCACCTCGCCGCCGCCCGGGGTCCCGGCCGACGCCTCGAACACGCAGCTGGCCGAGCGCGCCATGGCCCAGACCTTCATGCACTGGGGGTTCCACCCCTGGTCGGTCTACGCCATCATCGGCCTGGCCCTGGCCTACGCCATCCACCGCAAGGGGCGTCCGGTCTCGATCCGGTGGGCGCTCGAGCCGCTGTTCGGGGACCGGGTGAAGGGGACGCTCGGGGACGTCGTGGACATCCTGGCGATCGTCGGGACGGTCTTCGGTGTCGCCACCTCGCTGGGGCTGGGCGTCACCCAGGTCGCCACCGGGCTGAGCGAGCTCGGCATCGTCGAGGAGAGCACCGACACCCTGCTCGTCGTCCTCATCGTCGCGATCACCGCGATCGCCGTGGTCTCGGTCGTGAGCGGGGTCGGCAAGGGCATCCGGTACCTGTCCAACGCGAACCTCGTGCTGGCCGGGGTCTTCCTCCTGGCCGTCCTGCTGCTGGGCCCCACGCTGTTCCTGGCGCGTGACTTCGTGCAGTCCCTGGGCGCCTACGCCGCCAGCATCGTCCCGATCACCTTCGAGGGCTTCGCCTTCAGCGGCGAGGAGGGGATCAGCTGGGCCAGCGGCTGGACCATCTTCTACTGGGGCTGGTGGATCTCCTGGGCACCCTTCGTCGGGGTCTTCATCGCCCGCATCTCCCGCGGGCGGACGGTCCGCGAGTTCGTCACCGGGACCCTGCTCGTCCCGACGTTGGCCAGCTTCGTGTGGTTCACCGTCATGGGTGGCACCGCCATCATGCGGCAGATCGAGGTCGGGGACCTCGTCGGGGAGGACGGCGTCACCGCCGAGGTCGCGCTGTTCGACACCCTGAACACGCTCCCGCTGGGCACGCTGCTGTCGGGGATCGCGATCATCCTGGTCGTCATCTTCTTCGTCACCTCCTCCGACTCCGGGTCGCTCGTCGTGGACATGCTGGCCTCCGGAGGCCACCCCGACCCGCCCACCTGGAGCCGCGTCCTGTGGGCCTGCCTGGAGGGGCTGGTGGCCACCGGGCTGCTGCTCGCCGGGGGCTCGGCCGGGCTGAGCGCCCTGCAGGCCGGGTCGGTGGCGACCGGCTTCCCGTTCGCCGTCGTCATGGTGCTCATCTCCATCTCCCTCTACAAGGCGCTGGCGACCGAGCACCACAAGATCACCAGGGCCGAGCTGCGGATGCGCAGCCGGGAGCTCGCCGGGGAGCTGCACGAGAACTTCGACGACGTCTTCGGCCCCAAGGTCGACGACCGCATCGACTACGCCCTGGCGCAGAACCACACCCTGACCCGTCGTGACCGGCGGCGCAAGAAGGTGTCGGCGGCCGACGGCGACGGCGGCTAGCCCACGGGAGCGTCGGCAGCAGGACGTGCCGACGACGACGTCGAGGGTGGCCCGGTCGACCGACGGGCCACCCTTGTCGGTGGCGGGGGCTACCGTGGGGGTATGCGTCCGACCACCGACCTGCAGCGCACGGTCAACCCGTTCCGCGTCGTCTCCGAGTTCAGCCCCAGCGGGGACCAGCCCAAGGCGATCGCGGAGCTGGCCAGCAGGGTGCAGGCGGGCGAGGAGGACATCGTCCTGCTGGGTGCCACCGGCACCGGGAAGTCCGCGACGACCGCCTGGATGATCGAGCAGGTGCAGCGTCCGACGCTGGTCATGGCGCCCAACAAGACGCTCGCCGCCCAGCTGGCCAACGAGTTCAAGGAGCTGCTCCCGCACAACGCGGTCGAGTACTTCGTGAGCTACTACGACTACTACCAGCCCGAGGCCTACGTCCCGCAGACGGACACCTACATCGAGAAGGACTCCTCGATCAACGACGAGGTGGAGCGGCTGCGCCACTCGGCCACCAACTCGCTGCTCACCCGGCGCGACGTCGTCGTCGTCGCGTCGGTGTCCTGCATCTACGGCCTGGGGACGCCGCAGGAGTACGTCGACCGGATGGCGCGGCTGCGGGTGGGGGACACGGTGGAGCGCGACGAGCTGCTGCGCCGGTTCGTGACCATGCAGTACACCCGCAACGACATGGCCTTCTCGCGCGGCACGTTCCGTGTGCGCGGCGACACCGTCGAGATCATCCCGCAGTACGAGGAGCTGGCGGTGCGGATCGAGTTCTTCGGGGACGAGATCGACCGCCTCTACACCCTCAACCCGCTCACCGGTGAGGTGGTGCGCGAGGAGCAGGAGATGTACGTCTTCCCGGCCTCCCACTACGTCGCCGGACCGGAGCGGATGGAGCGGGCGATCGGCAGCATCGAGGCCGAGCTGGCCGCCCAGCTGGAGACCTTCGAGAAGCAGGGCAAGCTGCTGGAGGCGCAGCGGCTGCGGATGCGGACCACCTACGACATCGAGATGATGCGCCAGGTCGGGTCGTGCTCGGGCATCGAGAACTACTCGCGGCACATCGACGGCCGGTCGTCGGGGTCGGCCCCGAACTGCCTGCTCGACTACTTCCCGGAGGACTTCCTCCTCGTGCTGGACGAGTCCCACGTCACGGTCCCGCAGATCGGGGCGATGTACGAGGGGGACATGTCCCGCAAGAGGACCCTCGTCGACCACGGGTTCCGCCTCCCCAGCGCGATGGACAACCGGCCGCTGAAGTGGGAGGAGTTCCTGGAGCGCATCGGGCAGACGGTGTACCTGTCCGCCACGCCCGGGGACTACGAGATGGCCAAGAGCGAGGGCTACGTCGAGCAGATCATCCGCCCGACCGGTCTCGTCGACCCGGAGGTCGTCCTCAAGCCGACCAAGGGGCAGATCGACGACCTCCTGCACGAGGTGGGGGAGCGCACCGCGCGCGACGAGCGCGTGCTGGTCACCACCCTGACCAAGAAGATGGCCGAGGACCTCACGGACTACCTGCTCGACAAGGGGGTCCGGGTGCGTTACCTGCACTCCGAGGTGGACACCCTGCGCCGGGTCGAGCTGCTGCGCGAGCTGCGGCTGGGCGAGTACGACGTGCTCGTGGGCATCAACCTGCTGCGCGAGGGGCTCGACCTGCCCGAGGTCTCCCTGGTGAGCATCCTGGACGCGGACAAGGAGGGCTTCCTGCGCTCCGCCCGGTCGCTCATCCAGACCATCGGCCGCGCCGCCCGCAACGTCTCGGGCCAGGTGCACATGTATGCCGACACCATCACCCCGTCGATGGAGCAGGCGATCGACGAGACCAACCGCCGCCGGGACAAGCAGCTGGCCTACAACGCCGCCGCAGGCATCGACCCGACCCCGCTGCGCAAGCGGATCGCCGACATCACCGACATGCTGGAGCGCGAGGACGCCGACACCGAGACGCTCATGGGCAGCGGGCGCAGCCAGTCCCGCGGCAAGGGCGGGGGCCGGGGCAAGGCAGCGGCCTCCGTCGTCGGTGCCAGCGCGGTGGAACGGCGGTCCGGGGAGCAGCTGCCGGCGACCGAGCTGGCCGATCTCATCCACGAGCTCACCGAGCAGATGCACCAGGCGGCCACGGACCTGCACTTCGAGCTCGCGGCCCGCCTGCGGGACGAGATCGGCGACCTCAAGAAGGAGCTGCGCCAGATGCGCGAAGCCACCGGCTGACGTGAGATCATCAGCCGTCCCCGCACCGACGGGCGGCCTGTCCCGCTCGCCCGTCGCCCCCCATCGGAAGGTCATCGCCCATGAACGTGCCCGGCTGGGTGTGGATCACCACGCTGATCGTCATCGCGGCCGTCTTCGCCTTCGACCTGCTGGTCCTGGGGCGGCGACCGCACGAACCCTCGCGCCGGGAGGTCTCGGTCGCACTGTCGATCTACGTCGGGCTGGCGGTGCTCTTCGGGGTCGGGGTGCTCGTGGTGGCCGGGGGCCAGCCCGCCGCGGAGTTCTACGCGGGGTGGTTGATGGAGTACTCCCTGTCCATCGACAACCTGTTCATCTTCCTCATCATCATGGCCAAGTTCGGCGTCCCGCGGAAGTACCAGCAGTTCGCCCTCATGGTCGGCATCGTCATGGCGCTGGGGATGCGGGCGGTCTTCATCCTGGTCGGTGCGGCCGCCATCGAGCGCTGGTCCTGGGTGTTCTACGTCTTCGGCGCCTTCCTCATCTACACCGCGTTCCGGCTCGCCGTGGAGAACCTCGGCCACGACGACCACGAGGAGGACTTCCAGGAGAACGCCCTGCTGCGCTGGGTGGAGAAGCGGTTCCCGGTCACCCAGTCCTGGGACGGCGGGACCAAGCTGCGGATCGTCGAGAGCGGCAAGCGGGTCCTCACCCCCATGGCCGTCGTCATCCTCGCGCTGGGGACCACCGACCTGCTCTTCGCCCTCGACTCGATCCCGGCGATCTTCGGGCTCACCCAGGAGCCGTACCTCGTGCTCATGGCGAACGTCTTCGCCCTCATGGGCCTGCGTCAGCTGTACTTCCTGCTCGGGGACCTGCTCAAGCGGCTGGTCTACCTCGGCCTCGGGCTGTCCGTGCTGCTGGCGTTCATCGGGGTCAAGCTCATCCTGCACGCCATGCACGAGAACGAGCTGCCCTTCATCAACGGCGGCGAGCACCTCGGGGTGCCGGAGGTCCCCATCTGGCTCTCGCTCACCGCCATCGTCGTGATCCTCGGGGTCACCGCGGTCGCCAGCCTCCTGAAGTCGCGTCGGGACGCCGCCCGAGGGGGGTCCGGGACCGAGGAGGAGACCTCCCCGGGAGTCGAGGACGTCACCGTATTCGGCAGCACCCAGAAGTCGTCGACCTCCGAGGAAGGCTCGCCGGAGGGGACGGACGGGCAGCCGCGCTGATCCGTCGGTCGGTGCCACGTGGGTCGGCACCGGCCCAGCGCCGGGGCCTCAGCCGACCTCGGTCCGCGCCCACCGCGCCTACCGTGGACGCCGGACCGGCCGCCCCAGCACGGTGATGCTGGCCGTGACCACGAGCACCATGCCGACGAGCTGGGTGGCCGACAGCACCTGCCCCAGGACCAGCAGGCCGGCCAGCGCCGCAGCCGCCGGCTCCAGGCTCAGCAGCACCCCGAAGGTCCCCGAGCGGAGGTGGCGCAGCGCGAGCAGCTCGAGGCTGTACGGCACGGCCGAGGAGAGCAGGGCGATCCCGAGGCCGCGCACCAGCGCCTCGGGCGCCCACAGGTCCGGGCCGGTGACGAGCAGACCCACGGGCAGCATGGCCACGGCCCCCAGACCCATGCAGATCGCGATGCCGTCGAGCCCCTCGAACCGCTCCCCGGTCCGCCGGCTCAGCACGATGTAGGCCGCCCAGCAGGCGCCGGCGGACGCGGCCAGGAGGATGCCGAGGTGGTCGAGCTCGGCCCACGGGGTCGTCAACGCCCCGGAGATGAGCGTCACGCCGGCCAGGGCGGCCAGGACCGCCACGGCGTCCCGCACCCGGCGTGACAGCACGGCCGCGAGGGCCAGCGGCCCCAGGAACTCGATGGTGACGGCGACCCCGATCGGGAGCCGGGCCAGGGAGCCGTAGAACGCGAGGTTCATGGTGGTGAGGGCCACGGCGAACAGCCCGACCACCCACCAGTCCCCGGCGCTGCGTCCGCGCACGCGCGGTCGCACGAAGAGCCACAGGACTGCGGTCGCCAGGACGAGCCGCAGCGTCACCGAGCCGACCACGCCCACGACGGGCAGCAGCGTGGCCGCCAGGGCCCCGCCGAACTGGACGGAGACGACCGCCAGGAGGACCAGCGCGACCGGGTGGCCGGCCAAAGCACGTGCGGGGTGGGTCACCACCCGCGGTCGCGCCACTCCGGCAGCGAGCCGCGCTCGGCGCCGAGGGTCGTGTTGTCACCGTGGCCGGGCAGGACGAGGGCGTCGTCGTCGAAGACCGCGAAGACGCGCGTCTCGAGGTCGTCCAGCAGGAGGGCGAAGTCCCGGGGCGACGTCGTCTTCCCGGGACCTCCGGGGAAGAGGCTGTCGCCGGTGAAGATGAGGGTCGTGGTGGAGTCCGCCGCAGTGCTCAGGGCGAGCGCGACCGAGCCGGGCGTGTGCCCCCGGAGGTGCACGACGTCGAGGACCAGGTGCCCGACGCGCAGGGTGTCACCGTCCCGGAGGCGGTGGTCGACCGGCACCGGCAGCTCGTCGGCGTCCACGGCCCCCGCCAGGGTCGTCGCCCCCGTGCGTCGGACGACCTCCGGGAGCGCCCGGTGGTGGTCCCAGTGCCGGTGCGTCGTCAGGACCTGCCCGAGCTGCTGGCCCCGGGGACCGCCGTCCTCGTCCAGCAGGCGCAGGATGCGCTCGGCGTCGTCCGCGGCGTCCACCAGCAGGCGCTCTCCGGTGGCCGTGCAGGTGATGAGGTAGACGTTGTTGTCCATCTCGCTCACGCTGCACTTGCGCACCACCACCGAGCCGAGGTCGTAGACCCAGCTCTCGCCGCCGGGGGTGACGTGTCCGTGCAGGTCCTTGGGCTTCACGCGGCGAGTCTAGGCATCGGCCTCACACGGCCAGCGGCCGGTCCGTGGCCTTGATCGGGGACGGCAGGGTGGTGGTCCCCGAGAGGTAGCGGTCGACCGTGGCCGCGCAGGCGCGCCCCTCGGCGATGGCCCAGACGATGAGCGACTGCCCACGACCGCAGTCCCCAGCCGCGAAGACGCCGGGGACGGGGGTCGCGAAGGCGTCGTCGCGCTCGTAGGTGTTGCGCGCGGAGCGGGGGAGCACCTCCGCGGGCGCCGCCTGGTCGTCCGGCCCGACGAAGCCCATCGCGAGGAGCACGAGCTCGGCCGGGATCTCCCGCTCGCTACCCTCGGTCGGCACGAACCGTCCCTCGGTGAACGTGCCGTCCACCATGACGAGGCCGCGCACGCGGCCCTCGTCGTCGCCCAGGACCTCGACGGTGGACACGCCGTAGGTGCGGTCCCCGCCCTCCTCGTGGGCCTCGCTCACCTTGTAGAGCATCGGGTAGGTCGGCCAGGGCATGGTCTCGGGTCGTTCCTGCGGCGGGGTCGGCATGATCTCCAGCTGCAGGACCGACGCCGCGCCGTGACGGTGCGCCGTCCCGAGGCAGTCGGCACCGGTGTCGCCCCCACCGATGATGACGACGTTCTTGCCGCCCGCGTCGATGCCGCGCGTCCCGCCCAGCGCCTCCTTGTTGGCGGGCACCAGGAAGTCCATCGCCGGGTGCACGCCGTCCAGCTCGGCCCCGGGCACCTGCAGCATGCGGGGCACGGTGGACCCGGTCGCGAGGACCACGGCGTCGAAGCGTTCGCGGAGCTGGTCGAGGGACTCGTCGTCCGGCCCGTCGCCTCCGATCGTGACGCCGGTGACGAACCGGATGCCCTCGGCCCGCAGCTGCACGAGGCGCCGGTCCAGGACGGACTTCTCCATCTTGAACTCCGGTATGCCGTAGCGCAGCAGCCCGCCGACGGCGTCGGAGCGCTCGTACACCACGACCGTGTGCCCGGCCCGCCCCAGCTGCTGGGCGGCAGCCAGGCCGGCCGGCCCGGACCCGACCACGGCGACCGTCTTGCCGCTGAGCCACTCCGGCTCCTGCGGCGTGACCCGGCCGTTGGAGAACGCCCGGTCGATGATCGAGACCTCGATCTGCTTGATGGTGACCGGGGGCTGGTTGATCCCCAGCACGCAGGCGGTCTCGCACGGCGCCGGGCAGAGCCGACCGGTGAACTCCGGGAAGTTGTTGGTGGCGTGCAGACGCTCGATGGCCTCGGCGAAGTTGGCGCGCCGCGTCTGGTCGTTCCACTCCGGGATGAGGTTGCCGAGCGGGCACCCCGTGTGGCAGAAGGGGATGCCGCAGTCCATGCACCGGCTGGCCTGCCGCTGCAGGACGGAGGTCTCCTGCTCGCCGTGCACCTCCTCCCAGTCCATGATGCGCACGGGCACCGGGCGCGAGGGCCGGTTCTCGCGCTCGCGGTGGGTCAGGAAGCCTTTGGGGTCAGCCATGCGAGTCCTCCAGGATGAGCTGCCAAGCGTGGGGGCCGTTGGGGTCGTCGCCGCGTTCCTCCGCCTCGCGGCGGATGCGCAGCACGCCGGCGTACTGCCGCGGGGTGATGACGGTGAGGCGGAGAGCCCAGTCGGCGTCGTCGAGCAACGCCTGGGCGACCGTGCTGCCGGTGAGCTCCACGTGCTCCTCGAGCAGCTGCCGGACGTGGTCCACGTGCTCGGTCTCCGCGAGCGGCGCGAGCAGGAGGTCACCGGCGGACACGGCCAGGGGGTTGAGCGTGCCGCGGTCCAGGTCGAGGACGACGCCGGTGCCGCCGGACATCCCCGCACCGAGGTTGCGCCCGGTCCGCCCCAGGATGAGGGCCAGCCCCCCGGTCATGTACTCGAGCGCGTGGTCACCCACGCCCTCGACGACCGCCGTGGCGCCGGAGTTGCGGACGCAGAAGCGTTCGCCCACGACACCGCGCAGGTTGACCTGCCCGGCCGTCGCGCCGTAGCAGATGACGTTGCCGGCGACGACCTGGTCGGTGGCGACGAAGGACGACCCCTCCTCGGGGCGGACCACGATGCGTCCACCGGACAGGCCCTTGCCGACGAAGTCGTTGGCGTCCCCGACGAGACGCAGGGTGATCCCACGGGGCAGGAACGCCCCCAGGGACTGCCCGGCGGACCCGGTGAGGGTGAGGTCGATGGTGCCGTCCGGCAGCCCGTCCGGCCCGGCCGCGACCGTGACGTGGTGCCCCAGGAGGGTGCCCACGGTGCGGTTGACATTGGTGACCGGGAACGAGCCGACCACCGGGGTGCCGTCCTCGAGGGCCGGCGCGGCCAGCGCGACGAGCTCGTTGTCCAGCGCCGCCGACAGCCCGTGCTCCTGCGTCGTGGTGCAGCGCCGGGAGGCCCCCTCGGGCAGCTCGGTGAGCTGCAGCACGGGCGAGAGGTCCAGCCCGTCGGCCTTCCAGTGCTCGACGGCACGGGAGGTGTCGAGCAGGTCGGACCGGCCGATCACCTCGTCCAGCGACCGGTAGCCCAGGCTGGCGAGCAGCTCACGCACCTGCTGGGCGATGAACTCGAAGAAGGTGACCACGAACTCCGCCTTGCCGGTGTAGCGCTCGCGCAGCTCGGGGTTCTGCGTGGCGATACCGACCGGGCAGGTGTCCAGGTGGCAGACCCGCATCATGATGCAGCCGGAGACCACCAGGGGAGCGGTGGCGAAGCCGAACTCCTCCGCACCCAGGAGCGCCGCGACCAGCACGTCGCGCCCGGTCTTCAGCTGCCCGTCGCACTGGACGACGATGCGGTCGCGCAGCCCGTTGAGCAGCAGTGTCTGCTGGGTCTCCGCGAGGCCGAGCTCCCAGGGGGTGCCGGCGTGCTTGAGCGAGGTGAGCGGGCTGGCGCCCGTGCCCCCGTCGTGCCCGGAGATGAGCACGACGTCCGACTTGGCCTTCGACACGCCCGCGGCGACCGTCCCGACGCCGATCTGGCTCACCAGCTTGACGTGGATGCGGGCGCGGGGGTTGGCGTTCTTCAGGTCGTGGATGAGCTGCTTGATGTCCTCGATGGAGTAGATGTCGTGGTGCGGGGGTGGTGAGATCAGTCCCACGCCGGGGGTGGAGTGCCGGGTGCTCGCGATCCACGGGTAGACCTTGCCCGGCGGCAGCTGTCCGCCCTCGCCCGGCTTGGCGCCCTGCGCCATCTTGATCTGGATGTCGTCGGCGTGCACGAGGTAGGGCGAGGTGACCCCGAAGCGTCCGGAGGCCACCTGCTTGATCGCCGAGCGGCGCTCGGGGTCGAGGAGCCGCTCCACGTCCTCGCCGCCCTCACCGGTGTTGGACTTGCCGCCCAGCCGGTTCATGGCCACGGCCAGCGTCTCGTGCGCCTCCTGCGAGATCGAGCCGTAGCTCATCGCCCCGGTGGCGAACCGCCGGACGATGGCGCTGACCGGCTCCACCTCGTCGATGTCGACCGGGTCCCGGTCCGGCTGCAGCCCGAACAGGCCCCGGAGGGTCATGAGGCTCGCGGACTGCTCGTCGACGAGGTCGGTGTACTCGGTGAAGACGTCGTACCGACCCTGGCGGGTGGCGTGCTGCAGCCGGAAGACCGCCTCCGGGCTGAAGAGGTGCGGGGGTCCCTCGCGGCGCCACTGGTACTCGCCGCCGATGTCCAGGGCCCGGTGGTAGGGCGGGATGCCGGACAGGGGGTACGCCACGGCGTGGCGACGCGCCACCTCCTCGGCGATGACCTCCAGCCCGACCCCGTCGATCTGGCTGGTGGTGCCGGTGAACCACCGGGTGACGACGTCCGTCGACAGGCCCACGGCCTCGAAGGTCTGGGCGCCGCGGTAGGACGCGATGGTGGAGATCCCCATCTTGGACATGACCTTGAGCACACCCTTGCCCAACGCCTTGATGAGGTTCCTGATGGCGACGTCCGGGTCGAGGCCGTCCAGCACCTGGCCGGCCGAGCACAGGTTCTCGACCGTCTCCATGGCCAGGTAGGGGTTGACGGCCGCCGCGCCGTAGGCGACGAGCAGCGCGACGTGGTGGGTCTCGCGCACGTCCCCGGCCTCGACGAGCAGCCCGACCCGGGTCCGGGTGTTGTTGCGCACGAGGTGGTGGTGCACGGCGCTGGTGAGCAGCAGCGACGGGATCGGCGCGCGCTCGCGGTCGGCGTGCCGGTCGGACAGCACGACGAAGAAGGCTCCGCCGGCGATGGCCTCGTCGACCTCGGCGCAGATCTCCTCGAGCCGCTGCTCCAGCGCCGCGGCGCCGCCGTCGACGCGGTAGAGCCCACGGACGACGAGGGCGTCGAGCCCGGGGTGCTCGCCGTCGGCGTTGATCCGACGCAGCTTCGCGAGCTGGTCGTTGTCGATGACGGGGAAGGGCAGGACCACCTGCCGCGCGTGGGCGGGCGTCTCGTCGAGCAGGTTGGGCTCGGGACCGGTCGACGCCTCCAGCGAGGTGACGATCTCCTCGCGGATCGCGTCCAGCGGCGGGTTGGTCACCTGGGCGAAGGCCTCGACGAAGTAGTCGAAGAGCAGCCGCGGCCGGTCGGACAGCGCCGCGATCGGCGTGTCGGTGCCCATGGCGCCCAGCGGCTCCGCCCCGGCCTGCGCCATCGGGGCCAGGATGATCCGCAGCTCCTCCTCGGTGTAGCCGAAGATCTGCTGGCGCCGGGTCACCGACGCATGGGTGTGGCGCACGTGGACCTGCGTGGGCAGGGACTCCATGTGGACCAGCTCCGCGTCGAGCCACTCGCGGTAGGGCTGGCGGGCGGCCAGGTCGCGCTTGACCTGGGTGTCGTCCAGGATCTCGCCCCGGTCGAGGTCGACGAGGAACATCCGCCCCGGGGCCACCCGGCCCTTGCGCACCACCCGCTCAGGCGGCAGCGGCAGCAGGCCCGACTCGGACCCGAGCACGACGAGCCCGTCGTCGGTGACCCAGTACCGGGAGGGACGCAGCCCGTTGCGGTCGAGCACGGCCCCGACCTGCGTCCCGTCGGTGAACACGAGGTTGGCGGGCCCGTCCCACGGCTCCATGAGCATGGAGTGGAACTCGTAGAACGCACGGACGTCGGGGTCCATGGTCTCGTCGTTCTCCCAGGACTCCGGGATCATCATGAGCACGGCGTGGGGGAGGGACCGTCCGCCGAGGCTCAGCAGCTCCAGCACCTCGTCGAAGGTGGCGGAGTCGCTGGCGTCGGGGGTGCAGATGGGCAGGGCGTCCGCGAGGTCCCCGGGGAAGAGCTCGCTGCGCAGCTCGGACTGGCGGGCCCGCATCCAGTTGCGGTTGCCCTTGACCGTGTTGATCTCCCCGTTGTGCGCGATGACCCGGTAGGGGTGGGCGAGCGGCCAGGAGGGGAAGGTGTTGGTCGAGAAGCGCGAGTGCACGACCGCCAGGGCGCTCGTGAAGCGCTGGTCGGTGAGGTCGGGGAAGTAGGCCGGGAGCTGGTCGGTGGTCAGCATGCCCTTGTAGGTCATGGTCCTCGTGGAGAGGGACACCGGGTAGGCGGGCGTCCGCCGCTCGACGCGCTTGCGCGCCAGCCAGACGCGGCGCTCCAGCTCCAGACCGGACTCCTCCGGGGCCTCCTCGCCGGCGGCGACGACGAGCTGGCGCATCACCGGCATGACCGACAGCGCGGTGGGACCGACGAGGTCGGGGTCGACGGGGACGTCACGCCAGCCGAGCACCCGCAGTCCCGAGCTCTCGACGATCTCCTCGACCTGCGCCACGACCTCGTCGGTCTGCCCCTGCCCCGGGAGGAAGACGATGCCCGCGGCATACCGACCGGGCTCGGGGAGCTCGAAGGGGAGCACCTCGCGCAGGAAGGCGTCCGGCAGCTGGGTGAGGATGCCCGCGCCGTCCCCCGTGTTCTCCTCGCTGCCGACGGCGCCGCGGTGGTCCAGGTTGTGCAGCGCGGTGAGCGCCTGGGCGACGATGTCGTGGCGGGGGACCCCGTCGAGGGTGGCCACGAAGGCGACGCCGCAGCTGTCGTGCTCGTGGGCACCGTCGTAGAGGCCCTGGGGCGCGGCACCCGGGACGGGACGCAGGGCAGAGGAGGTCTGGTCGATCGACTCTGTCATGGGAGCACCGGTTTTCAGGACGGGGCGCGCAGCCACGGGAGGCGGCGGGCCGGGAGAACACGATCGGGGCGACGACGACCCGGCGACGATTTCATGCAGGGTTCAGCATACCTATGCACTGGCCCTGGCGGAAAAGCCGTCGGGCGAGAGGTGTGTCGGGGTCGGGACCTACAGTGGTGGGGTGCCATCCTCCTCTCCCGCTCCCGCCGTGTCACGTGCCCGTCACGACCGCCTCGTCGTCCAGGGCGCGCGCGAGCACAACCTGCGTGACGTCTCGGTCGACATCCCGCGCGACTCCCTCGTCGTGTTCACCGGGCTGTCGGGCTCGGGCAAGTCCTCGCTCGCCTTCGACACCATCTTCGCCGAGGGCCAGCGCCGCTACGTCGAGTCGCTGTCGGCCTACGCCCGGATGTTCCTCGGCCAGATGGACAAGCCCGACGTGGACTTCATCGAGGGCCTCTCACCGGCGGTCTCCATCGACCAGAAGTCGACCAACCGCAACCCGCGGTCGACGGTCGGCACCATCACCGAGGTCTACGACTACCTGAGGCTGCTGTTCGCCCGGGTGGGTCGGCCGCACTGCCCGGTGTGCGGGGAGCCGGTCGAGCGGCAGACCCCCCAGCAGGTGGTGGACCGCCTGCTCCAGCTGCCGACGGGGGTCCGCTACCAGCTTCTGGCCCCGGTGGTCCGGGGGCGCAAGGGCGAGTTCGTCGACCTCTTCGCCGAGCTGCAGTCCAAGGGCTTCGCCCGCGCCCGGGTCGACGGGCAGCTCGTGACCCTCACCGACCCGCCGACCCTGGAGAAGCAGAAGAAGCACAGCATCGACGTGGTGGTCGACCGTCTGGTCAGCAAGGCGGGTGACGGGGCGGAGTCCGGAGCCCCCGACCGGGCCTACGCGCGCCGGCTCACCGACTCGGTGGAGACGGCCCTGTCGCTGGCCGGCGGCATCATGGTCGCGGAGTTCGTCGACGTCCCCGCGGACGGCGCCGACGCCGGGGACCGCCCCGCGCCGCTGGACCAGGACGGCGAGGCCCTCCCCCGGGAGAGGCGGTTCTCCGAGCGCATGGCCTGCCCCAACGACCACCCGCTGTCGATCGACGAGGTCGAGCCGCGCTCCTTCTCCTTCAACAGCCCCTTCGGCGCCTGCCCGGACTGCACCGGGATCGGGGTCGAGCTCGAGGTGGACCCCGAGCTGGTCGTGCGGGAGGACCTCAGCATCCTCGGCGGGGCGCTGGTGCCGTGGTCGACGGCCTCCGGGCTGAGCGACTACTTCCTGCGCGTCCTCGGGGGGCTCTCCGACGACCTGGGCTTCCGCATGGACGTCCCCTGGAAGGAGCTGCCGGGGCGGGCGCGCGACGCCATCCTCGAGGGCTACAAGCACAAGGTGCACGTGCGCTACCGCAACCGCTTCGGCCGGGAGCGCAGCTACTCCACCGGGTTCGAGGGGGTGCTGCCCTACGTCAAGCGCAAGCACGCCGAGACCGAGTCGGAGAGCAGCAGGGAGCGCTACGAGGGCTACATGCGGGAGGTCCCCTGCCCCACCTGCCGAGGTGCGCGCCTCAAGCCGGAGATCCTCGCCATCCTCGTCGGGGGGCGCAGCATCGCCGAGGTCTGCGCCTTGCCGCTGGACCAGTGCGCCGACTTCCTCTCCACGGTGGACTACACCGCCCGCGAGGCAGCCATCGCGGGTCAGGTCAGCCGGGAGATCGACGCCCGGCTCGGGTTCCTGCTCGACGTGGGTCTGGACTACCTCTCCCTCGACCGCCCGGCCGGGACGCTCTCGGGGGGCGAGGCCCAGCGGATCCGGCTGGCCACCCAGATCGGCTCCGGCCTGGTCGGGGTCCTCTACGTCCTGGACGAGCCGAGCATCGGGCTGCACCAGCGCGACAACCACCGCCTCATCGAGACGCTGACCCGCCTGCGCGACCTCGGCAACACCCTCATCGTCGTGGAGCACGACGAGGACACCATCGCCACGGCGGACTGGGTGGTCGACATCGGTCCGGGCGCGGGTGAGCACGGCGGGCACGTCGTGCACAGCGGGTCCGTGGACGGGCTGCTGAAGCACCCCACCTCCCTGACCGGCCAGTACCTCTCCGGCCGCAAGGCCATCGAGACGCCCACGGACCGTCGCCCGCAGGACGGGCGGCGGGTGGTGGTGCGGGGCGCCCGGGAGCACAACCTGCAGCAGGTCGACGTGGGCTTCCCGCTGGGCAACCTGGTCGCGGTGACCGGGGTCAGCGGGTCGGGCAAGTCCACCCTGGTCAACGACATCCTCTACCGGGTGCTCGCCAACCAGCTCAACGGAGCCCGCCACGTGCCCGGCCGGCACCGCAAGGTGGAGGGTCTGGACCAGCTCGACAAGGTCGTCCACGTCGACCAGAGCCCGATCGGACGGACCCCCCGCAGCAACCCGGCCACCTACACCGGGCTGTTCGACCACATCCGCAAGCTCTTCGCGACGACCACCGAGGCCAAGGTCCGCGGCTACCAGCCCGGACGCTTCTCCTTCAACGTCAAGGGGGGCCGGTGCGAGGCGTGCTCCGGCGACGGCACGCTGAAGATCGAGATGAACTTCCTGCCCGACGTCTACGTGCCCTGCGAGGTCTGCCAGGGCAAGCGCTACAACCGGGAGACGCTGGAGGTGCACTTCAAGGGGCGCACCATCTCCGACGTGCTGGAGATGCCCATCGAGGAGGCCGCGGAGTTCTTCTCGGCGGTCCCCGTGCTGGCCCGCCACCTCACGACGCTGGTCCAGGTGGGCCTGGGCTACGTGCGCCTGGGGCAGCCGGCCACCACGCTGTCCGGGGGAGAGGCGCAACGGGTCAAGCTCGCCGCCGAGCTGCAGAAGCGCTCGACGGGACGCACCATCTACGTTCTCGACGAGCCGACGACCGGCCTGCACTTCGAGGACATCCGCCGGCTGCTCGGGGTCCTCCAGGGCCTGGTCGACAAGGGCAACACCGTCCTCGTCATCGAGCACAACCTCGACGTCATCAAGTCCGCCGACTGGGTCGTCGACCTCGGGCCCGAGGGTGGCCGGGGCGGCGGCAAGGTGGTGGCCGAGGGCACTCCCGAGCAGGTCGCGCGGGTGGCCCTGAGCCATACTGGTCGCTTCCTCGCACCCGTCCTCGGTCTGGATCGGAGGTCCAGCGCATGACCCCGACGCCCCTCGAGCCTCACCCGGTGGGGAGCTGCTCGCCCGCCTGCGCGCCCGCCCTGGCCCGTCGTCGCCTGCTGGCGGCCGGCGGTGGGGTGGTGGTCACCGGCTCGCTGGCCGCCTGCGCGGGCGGTCAGGAGGACGCGGCGGGTCAGGAGGACGCGGCGGGCCCGTCGGGCCCCGCCGACGCGGACCCGGCAGCCTCGGATCCGGCCGACGGGGGGACGAGGGTGCCGCTGGCGGACGTGCCGGTCGGAGGCAGCGTCTTCCTCGAGGACGCCGACATCGTCGTCGGGCAGCCCACCGAGGGTGAGGTGGTGGCCTACGACGCCACCTGCCCGCACCAGGGCTGCATGGTGTCCACCACGGGCGAGGACGGGACCCTCGTGTGCCCGTGCCACGGCAGCGCCTTCGCCCTGGCCGACGGAGCCGTCGTCCAGGGGCCGGCGACGGAAGGGCTGGCCACCCTGACGGCCGCGGTGGACGGCGCCGACGTCGTCATCAGTGGCTGACCCGCGCAGCTACCGGCCCCGGCCCGGCGAGATCCCCACGGACCCCGGGGTCTACCGCTTCCGCGACCAGCACGGCCGGGTCATCTACGTCGGCAAGGCGCGCTCGCTCCGGCCCCGGCTCTCCTCCTACTTCCAGGACCTCAGGGCGCTGCACCCGAGGACGGCGCAGATGGTCACCACCGGCGCGAGCGTGGAGTGGACCGTCGTCCGCAACGAGGTCGAGGCCCTGCAGCTGGAGTACTCCTGGATCAAGGAGTTCGACCCCCGGTTCAACGTCAAGTACCGCGACGACAAGTCCTACCCCTACCTCGCCGTCACCATGGGCGAGGAGATCCCCCGCGCCCAGGTGATGCGCGGGAAGAAGCGTCCCGGCACCCGCTACTTCGGCCCCTACACCCATGCCTGGGCCATCCGGGAGACGATGGACACGCTGCTGCGCGTCTTCCCGGTCCGCACCTGCTCCGCAGGGGTCTTCCGCCGGGCGGAGCAGGTGGGCCGTCCGTGCCTCCTGGGCTACATCGACAAGTGCTCCGCCCCCTGCGTCGGCCGGGTCGACCCGGAGGAGCACCGTGCCATCGCCGAGGACTTCTGCGCCTTCATGGCCGGCGACAGCGCGCGCTTCGTGCGCGACCTGGAGCAGCGCATGCGTCGGGCCTCGGCCGACCTGGACTTCGAGACCGCGGCCCGGTTGCGGGACGACCTCGGAGCCCTGCGCAAGGCCCTCGAACGCTCCGCGGTCGTGCTGTCGGACGCGACCGACGCCGACGTCTACGCCCTCGCCGAGGACGAGCTCGAGGTGGCCGTGCAGGTCTTCCACGTCCGCGGCGGCCGGATCCGCGGGCAGCGGGGCTGGGTGAGCGAGAAGGGCGCCGAGTCCACCCCCGAGGTGGTCGAGCACCTGCTCCAGCAGGTCTACGGCGCCGAGCGCGGCGAGGACGTGCCGCGGGAGGTCCTCGTCCCCATCCTCCCGTCCGGGCACGAGGAGGTGCAGGAGTGGCTCACCGGGCTGCGCGGCGCCCGGGTGGGCGTCCGGGTGCCTCAACGCGGTGACAAGCGCACCCTCATGCAGACGGTGACGCGCAACGCCGAGCAGGCCCTGGCGCGGCACAAGGTGGCCCGGTCCGGGGACCTCACCCTGCGCTCGCAGGCGTTGCAGGAGCTGCAGGAGGTCCTGGAGCTGGACGACGCACCGCTGCGGATCGAGTCCTTCGACATCAGCCACGTCCAGGGCAGCGACGTGGTCGGGTCCATGGTCGTCTTCGAGGACGGGCTGGCGCGCAAGGGGGAGTACCGCCGGTTCATCGTCCGCTCGGGCACCGGCGACGACACCGCTGCGATGCACGAGGTGCTCACCCGGCGCTTCCGGCACCTCGCCGACGCGCCCACCCCCGGCGCGGACGAGGACGGCCGGCCGGCCAGGTTCGCCTACCCCCCCAACCTCGTCGTCGTGGACGGAGGGCGCCCTCAGGTCCGCGCCGCGCAGAGCGCCCTCGCCGAGGTGGGCGTCGCCGACGTCGCCGTCATCGGGCTCGCCAAGCGGCTCGAGGAGGTGTGGAACGCCGACCAGGACTACCCGGTCGTGCTTCCCCGCACCAGCGAGGCCCTCTACCTCCTGCAGCGCGTGCGCGACGAGGCCCACCGGTTCGCCAACACCTTCCACCGGCAGCGTCGATCCCGCAGCATGACCACGAGCGCCCTGGACGGCATCCCGGGTCTGGGGCCCGCGCGCCAGCAGGCCCTGCTCCGTCACCTCGGCTCGGTGAAGGCGGTGCGGACCGCCACCGTGGAGCAGCTCCAGGAGGTCCCCGGCGTCGGACCGGCCCTGGCCGCCGTGGTGCACGAGCGGCTGTCCGGCGAGCGCCCAGCGCCTGCGGTTAACCTGAGCACGGGAGAGGTGCTCGAGTGACCCGGCGCCGTGCCGGACAGCTCTCCCGGCCCGACCGACGGGAGGAGAGACCATGACCTCACGCCGATCCGACCTGGGCGAGCAGCCGCCGACCCCTCCCGAGGCGACCGGCCGCACCGACGTCGTCGTCCTCACCGGCATGTCCGGTGCCGGCCGCACGACGGCGGGCGACGTCCTGGAGGACCGCGGCTGGTACGTCGTGGACAACCTCCCGCCCTCGATGATGGTCCACCTCATGGACACCACGGCCGACGACCCGCAGCGCCAGCGGGTCGCGGTGGTCGTCGACGTGCGCAGCCGGGACTTCACCAGCGAGCTCTCGGCGGCGCTGGAGACCCTGGGCGAGCGCGGGTGGCGCCCCCGGGTCGTGTTCGTCGACTCCTCGGACGAGACCCTGGTGCGCCGCTTCGAGGCCGTCCGCCGGCCGCATCCCCTGCAGGGGGAGGGGCTGCTGCTGGACGGCATCCGCAGGGAGCGGCGGATGCTCGGCGACCTGCGCTCGGACGCCGACCTCGTCCTGGACACCTCGAGCTACAACGTCCACGAGCTCTCGGCCAAGATCGACGCGCTGCTCAACGTCGAGGCCGACGTCCGGCTCCGGCTGGCGGTCATGGCCTTCGGCTTCAAGTACGGCATCCCTCTGGATGCCGACGTGGTCCTCGACCTGCGCTTCCTCCCCAACCCCTACTGGGTCCCCGAGCTGCGCCCGCACACCGGCAAGGACGAGGCCGTGCGCGACTTCGTCCTCGGCAGCGACCTGGCCCAGAGCTTCATCGACCACGCGGCCCAGATGCTCCGGACAGCGATGCAGGGCTACCTCGCCGAGGGGCGTCGCTACGTCACCGTGGCCGTCGGCTGCACCGGCGGCAAGCACCGGTCGGTCGCGACGGCGGAGGAGCTCACCCGTCGGCTGTCCGACCTGGAGGAGTCCGGCGTGCAGCTGTCGACCTTCCACCGGGACCTGGGGCGCGAGTGAGCGGCCCGCGCGTCGTGGCCCTGGGGGGCGGTCACGGCCTGGCCGCCTCGCTGCGTGCCCTGCGCCACCTCACCGAGGCCATCACCGCCGTGGTGACGGTCGCCGACGACGGCGGGTCGAGCGGACGGCTGCGGCAGGAGTTCGACATCCTGCCCCCGGGGGACCTGCGGATGGCGCTGGCGGCCCTGTGCGAGGACACGACCTGGGGGCACCAGTGGTCGGCGGTCCTGCAGCACCGGTTCGGGGGCGCCGGCGAGCTCTCCGGGCACGCGCTCGGCAACCTGCTCATCATGGCCCTCTGGGAGCTGCGGCCGCAGGAGCAGGTCCGGGGGCTCGACCTCGTCGGGCGTCTGCTCAACACGCGTGGACGGGTCCTGCCGATGGCGTTGGAGCCGTTGGACATCGAGGCGGTGATCGAGGCCGAGACGCCGGCGGGCAGGGTGGACCGGAGCACGGTCCGCGGGCAGTCGACGGTGGCTCGCCAGCCTGGGGTGGTGCGGTCGGTGCGCCTCATCCCGGAGGCTCCGCAGGCCTGCCCGGAGGCCCTCGAGTCGATCAAGCTCGCCGACCTGGTGGTCCTCGGACCCGGGTCGTGGTTCACCTCCGTCATGCCGCACCTGCTCGTCCCCGAGCTGCGCCAGGCGCTGTGCGACACCCCGGCGCGACGGATCCTCACCCTCAACGTCAGCCTCAGCGACGACGAGGCGAACGGCTACAGCCTGGCCGAGCACGTCGGAGCCATCGCCGCCCACGCGCCCGAGCTCACCTTCGACCACGTCATCGCCGACCCCCAGGTGGTGCGCTCGTCCGCGGAGCGGGTGGCCCTGGACTCGGCGGTCGAGCGGGTCGGCGGCCGCCTGGTGCTGACGGCCGTGGGCAGCCCGGGCCGTCCCGGGGTCCACGACACCCTGCGGCTGGCCGCGGCCTACCGCGACGTGATCTCGGAGCAGGGGCTGTGAGCGCCGCACCGCCCCCAGCAGATAACCTTCCGGGGTTGTCCGGGGACACCGCCCCGGCGCCCGCGACCGGCCGAGCGAGGAGGATGAGTGCTGTGGCGATGACCGCGAAGGTCAAGGACGAGCTCAGCCGGCTGCCCGTCACCAAGACCTGCTGCCGCAAGGCGGAGGTCTCGACCATGCTGCGTTTCGCCGGGGGGCTGCACATCGTCGGGGGACGCATCGTCATCGAGGCCGAGCTGGACACCGCGCAGAGCGCCCGGCGGCTGCGGACCTTCATGGCGGAGGTCTACGGCTCCAGCAGCGAGCTCGTCGTCATGAGCCCCGGGGGGTTGCGCAAGCAGACGAGGTATGTCGTGCGCGCCACGTCCGACGGTGAGGCGCTGGCCCGCCAGACGGGGCTCATCGACCACCGGGGGCGGCCCGTCCGCGGGCTGCCCCCCCGGGTCGTCGGAGCGGCCGCGTGCGACGCGGAGGCCGCCTGGCGCGGCGCCTTCATCGCCCACGGGTCCATCACCGAACCCGGTCGGTCGTCCGCCCTGGAGGTCACCTGCCCCGGACCCGAGGCGGCGCTCGCGCTCGTCGGGGCGGCGCGGCGGCTGCGGGTCCAGGCCAAGGCGCGCGAGGTGCGCGGTGTCGACCGGGTCGTCATCCGGGACGGCGACGCCATCGGGGCCATGCTCACCCGGCTGGGCGCCCACGACGCGGTCCTCGCCTGGGAGGAGCGCCGCATGCGGCGCGAGGTGCGGGCGACGGCCAACCGGCTCGCCAACTTCGACGACGCCAACCTGCGCCGCTCGGCCCGGGCGGCCGTCGCCGCCGGGGCCCGGGTGGAGCGGGCCATGGAGATCCTGGGGGACGACGTCCCCGACCACCTCCGGGTGGCCGGTGAGCTGCGCCTGGAGCACAAGCAGGCCAGCCTGGAGGAGCTGGGCCAGCTGGCCGACCCGCCGATGACCAAGGACGCGGTCGCCGGGCGCATACGACGGCTGCTCGCGCTCGCCGACAAGCGGGCCGAGGAGCTCGGCGTCGACGGGACCGAGGCCAACATCACGCCGGACATGCTGGAGGACTGACGTCGGGTCCGGCCGATGTGGTGCGCCGCGGTCGCGGCCGATAGGTTGGGGGCTGGACGACGGCGTCTGACCGACGAGCGGCACGCAACCATCTGCCGCCGACCAACCAACGAAGAAGGGTGTCCTCCATGACCGTCCGCGTAGGGATCAACGGCTTCGGTCGCATCGGCCGCAACTTCATGCGGGCCGTGCTGGCCTCGGGGGCCGACATCGAGATCGTCGCTGTCAACGACCTCACCGACAACGCGACCTTGGCCCACCTGCTCAAGTACGACTCCATCCTGGGCCGGCTGGGCGCAGAGGTGACGAGCACCGAGGACGAGATCAGGATCGACGGCAAGGCCGTCAAGGCGTTCGCCGAGAAGGACCCCGCGGCCCTGCCCTGGGGCGAGCTGGACGTGGACGTGGTCGTCGAGTCCACGGGCATCTTCACCGACGCGACCAAGGCGAAGGCGCACCTCGACGGCGGGGCGAAGAAGGTCATCATCTCCGCGCCGGCCAAGAACGAGGACATCACGGTCGTCATGGGCGTCAACGAGAAGGACTACGACCCGGCCGCCCACACGATCATCTCGAACGCGTCCTGCACGACGAACTGCCTGGCCCCGATGGCCAAGGTCCTCAACGACGAGTTCGGCATCGTCAAGGGTCTGATGACCACCATCCACGCCTACACCGCCGACCAGAACCTCCAGGACGGCCCGCACAGCGACCTGCGCCGCGCCCGCGCCGCAGCGCTCAACATCGTGCCGACCAAGACCGGCGCCGCCCAGGCCGTCGCCCTCGTGCTCCCCGAGCTCAAGGGCAAGTTCGACGGCTACGCGCTGCGCGTCCCGACCCCGACCGGCTCGGCCACGGACCTCACCTTCCAGGCCTCCCGGGAGGTCACCGTGGAGGAGGTCAACGCCGCCGTGAAGAAGGCCGCCGAGGGCGAGCTCAGGGGCATCCTCACCTACACCGAGGACCCGATCGTGTCCAAGGACATCGAGACCGACCCGGCGTCCTGCATCTTCGACTCCGGTCTCACCAAGGTCATCGGTGACCAGGTCAAGGTGGTCGGCTGGTACGACAACGAGTGGGGCTACTCCAACCGCCTCGTCGACCTCGTCGCGCTGGTGGGCAGCTCGCTCTGATGCGGACCATCGAGCAGCTGAGCGAGGAGCTCGGAGGCCTGGCCGGGAGGACGGTCCTGGTCCGCAGCGACCTCAACGTCCCCCTGGACGGGTCGACCATCACCGACGACGGACGGGTGCGGGCCTCGGTGCCGACCATCAGCACCCTGCGCGAGCAGGGTGCCCGGGTCGTGGTGTGCGCCCATCTCGGCCGGCCGAAGGGCTCACCCGACCCGCAGTACTCCCTCGCCCCGGTGGCGACGCGGCTCCAGGAGCTGCTGGAGGGTGACGGCGAGGGTCGGGTGACGTTCGTCGAGGAGACGGTGGGCGAGCGTGCCGCGGCTGCGGTGGCCGAGCTCGAGGACGGCGACGTCCTCGTCCTCGAGAACCTGCGCTTCCACCCGGGCGAGACCGCGAAGAGCGACGAGGACCGGGCCGACTTCGCCCGGCAGCTCGCCGACCTGGCGGACGCCTTCGTCTCGGACGGCTTCGGGGTCGTGCACCGGGCCCAGGCGTCCGTCTACGACGTGGCTCGGCTGCTCCCGCACGCCGCCGGTGGGCTGGTCCGGTCCGAGGTCGAGGTCATGCGCGCCCTGCGGGAGGACCCGCAGCGTCCCTACGCCGTCGTCCTCGGCGGTGCCAAGGTGAGCGACAAGCTGGGTGTCATCGAGTCCCTCATCTCGGTCGCCGACCGGCTGCTCATCGGCGGGGGCATGGTCTTCACCTTCCTCAAGGCGCAGGGCCACGAGGTGGGCACCAGCCTGCTGGAGCAGGACCAGGTGGAGACGGTGAAGGGCTACCTCGACACCGCGGCGGAGCGGGGCGTGGAGATCGTCCTGCCCACCGACGTCGTGGTGGCCGACGACTTCTCGGCCGAGGCCGCGCACGAGGTCGTGCCGGCGGACTCCATGCCCGCCGGCCGGATGGGCCTCGACATCGGCCCCGAGGCGCAGCGCCACTTCGTGGAGCGGCTGGCCGACGCGCGCACCATCTTCTGGAACGGTCCCATGGGGGCCTTCGAGATGGAGCCGTTCGCCGCCGGCACCCGGGCCGTGGCCGCGGCGCTCGTGGAGCGCACCCGCGCCGGGGCCATGACGGTCGTCGGCGGGGGCGACTCCGCCGCCGCCGTCCGCGAGTTCGGCTACGCCGAGGACGACTTCGGCCACATCTCGACCGGGGGTGGGGCCAGCCTGGAGTACCTCGAGGGCAAGGACCTTCCCGGACTGTCGGTGCTGGAGGACTGATGAGCGACACACGACCCACCACGCGCACGCCCCTGATGGCGGGCAACTGGAAGATGAACCTCGACCACCTGCAGGCGACGCACCTCGTCCAGAAGCTGGACTGGACCCTGCGGGACGCACGGCACGACCCGGCGGACGTCGAGGTCGTGGTGCTCCCGCCGTTCACCGACCTGCGCTCGGTGCAGACCCTCGTCCAGGGGGACCAGCTCTTCCTCCGGTACGGCGGGCAGGACCTCAGCCCGCACGACGAGGGCGCCTTCACCGGAGACATCTCCGGCGCCTTCCTCGCCAAGCTCGGCTGCACCTACGTGGCCGTCGGGCACAGCGAGCGACGGGAGGGTCACCAGGAGTCGGACGAGCTGGTCGCCGCCAAGGTGCGGGCCGCCCTGCGGCACGACCTGGTGCCGATCCTGTGCGTCGGGGAGCCCTTGGAGGTCCGGCGGTCCGGTGACCACGTCGACCACGTGGTCGCGCAGCTGCGGGCGGCCCTGGACGGTCTGGACGCCGAGCAGGTCTCCCGCGTCGTCGTCGCCTACGAGCCCGTCTGGGCGATCGGCACCGGGGAGGTGGCCACCCCCGACGACGCCCAGGAGGTGTGTGCGGCGATCCGGGCCGCCGTCGCCGAGCTGGCCGACGACGCCACGGCAGGTGCCCTGCGGGTGCTCTACGGCGGATCGGTCAAGCCGGGCAACGTCGCCGAGCTCATGCAGCGTCCGGACGTCGACGGCGCGCTGGTGGGCGGTGCCTCGCTCTCCGTGGACGACTTCGCCTCCATCTGTCGCTACCGGGCCCACGCGGGCTCGGCCGGCTGACCGCGCGGCGGTTCGTCCCGCCGACCCCCCGTCGGTTAGGCTGTCTGGTGCTCTGGCGGTTCGACCGCCGGGGCACCAGTCCGCCGCCCCTCTCGACGACAAGGTTGTGCCCACGTGGAGTACGTCCGCTGGTTCCTGGACGCCCTGCTGGTGATCACCAGCTGCTTCCTGGTGCTGCTCATCCTCATGCACAAGGGCCGGGGCGGGGGCATGTCGGACATGTTCGGCGGAGGCATGAGCAGCAGCCTCGGGGGGAGCTCGGTCGCCGAGCGCAACCTCAACCGGATCACCGTGGCCATGGCGCTCGTCTGGGTCTCGGTCATCGTGGGCCTCGGCGTCCTGGTCCGCTTCAGCTGACCGGAGGGGTCCGGGGGCCGGGCTGAGGTGACGCGTCGACCTGCGTCGGCCGCCTCCTCCTCGGACAGCTGCCGAGGGCGTAGGGTGGCCCTGACGTAGCGTCCGGCGAAACGAGGCACCATGGTCAACACGAATGCCATCCGCGGCTCACGGGTCGGCTCGGGTCCGATGGGGGAGAGCGAGCGGGGGGACACCGCACCCCGGATCCGCATCAGCTACTGGTGCGCGCACGGTCACGAGACGCGCCCGAGCTTCGCGGACGACGGCGAGGTCGACATCCCGGACACCTGGGACTGCCCACGGTGCGGGCTGCCGGCCGGGCGGGACCGGGGCACCCCTCCGGAGGCGCCACGGACCGAGCCCTACAAGACGCACCTGGCCTACGTGAAGGAGCGCCGCAGCGACTCCGACGGCGCGGCGCTGCTGGACGAGGCCCTGACCAGGATGCGCGAACGCGGCGTCGGCAGCGGCACCCCGGGCTAGGACCGGCGCGCGCCCGCCGCGGGCGGCGCCGGCGCGACGGTGCTCACCCGTCCTGGGTCGCGGCGTCCTCGGTCTGCGCCAGGCCCTCCTGCACGGCCTCCTCGACCGCGCCGGCGCCGGGGGAGTCCTGCGGCTCGTCCACCCGCTCCAGGGAGCGGCTGCCGACGGCCGACCGCCCGGCCCCGTCGACCTCGGCCGGACCGGCGGCGATGGCCCCGGCTCGCGCAGCAGCCGAGCGGGTGCCCCCGCGACGGACGACGGGCAGACCGGTGCACAGGGCCCGGGAGTAGACCTCGTCGGGGTCCAGCCGCCTCAGCTCGGCGGTCAACGCCTCGAAGGTCGAGGGCGAGTGCAACGCCACCAGGCGCGGCTGGCTGGCCGGCACCGTCAAGGTGGCGGTGTCTGCCCCGTCGTCGCTGCGCACCAGGTCGATCGGGCCGGAGGAACGGTCGAGCCGCACGCTCTGCAGCCCGGAGCCCGCCGGTGTGCGGACCACCTCGACCGGGCAGCGCAGCGAGGCCGCCAGCCAGCCGGCGAGCAGGTCGCAGCTCGGGTGGTCCGCCTCACCGGCCACCGTCACGGAGCGCACCGGCTCGAACGGCTCGCTCTCCAGCGCGGCCGCCAGCAGGGCGCGCCAGCGGGTCACCCGGGTCCAGGCGAGATCGGTGTCTCCCGGCTGGTAGTGCTTGGCGCGTCGGCGCAGCTGGGTGGCGGACCCGACGTCCGGGGAGCTCGCCGCGTCGGTGATGCGCCGGTGCGCCATCCGACCGAGCGCGGATCCGGCCACGTCCGCCTCGACCCGGCCCGGCCACCAGGCGACCACGGGGGAGTCGGGCAGGAGCAACGGCGTCACCACCGAGCTGCCGTGGCGGGTGAGCTCACCGTAGAGACGCAGCACGACGATCTCCGAGGCACCGGCGTCGCCGCCGACCCGGATCTGGGCGTCCAGGCGCCCGCGTCCCCGCGCGTTGGCGGAGACGACCACGAGGATCCGTGCCGGGTGCTGGCGCGTCGCCCGCGTGGCGACGTCGACCGCCTCGTCGGCCTCCTGCTCGTCCACGACGACGAGCAGGGTGAGCACCCGCCCCATGGCCATCGCCCCGACGTCGTTGCGGAGGCGGACGAGGTTCTTGGCGACGTCCGCCGCGCTGCAGCTGGGAAGGTCCACGATCATGGCAGCCTCCACTCCCGTCCGTCACGTCGCATGAGGTCGTCGGCGACGGCCGGTCCCCAGGTCCCTGCGGCGTAGTCCTGCGGCGGGGCGCCCTGCCGCTGCCAGTGCTCGATGACCGGGTCGAGGATCCGCCAGGACTGCTCGACCTCGGCGTGCCGGGGGAAGAGCGGCGGCTCACCCAGCAGCACGTCGAGGATGAGGCGCTCGTAGGCCTCCGGGCTGGACTCGGTGAAGGAGGAGCCGTAGCCGAAGTCCATCGACACGTCGCGCACCTCCATCTGGCTGCCGGGCACCTTCGAGCCGAAGCGCATGGTCATCCCCTCGTCCGGCTGCACCCGGATGACGATGGCGTTCGCCCCGAGCTCCTCCGTCGCGGTCGAGCTGAAGGGCAGGTGCGGGGCTCGGCGGAAGACCACCGCGATCTCGGTGACCCGCTTGCCCAGGCGCTTGCCGGTGCGCAGGTAGAAGGGCACTCCCGCCCACCGGCGCGTCCGCACGTCGACCTTGAGGGCGGCATAGGTCTCGGTGTGGTGACCCTCGTCGACACCGTCCTCGTCGAGGTAGCCGCGCACCTTCTCGGTGCCCTGCCAGCCCTCGGCGTACCGTCCGCGGGCGGTCGCCGCGTCGAGGTCCTCCGGGAGGCGCACCGCCGCGAGCACCTTCTCCTTCTCGGCGCGCACCGCGTCGGCCGTGAACGCCACCGGTTCCTCCATCGCGGTCAGGGCCAGCAGCTGCAGGAGGTGGTTCTGGATGACGTCGCGGGCGGCGCCCACCTCGTCGTAGTAGCCGGCGCGCCCGCCGATGCCGATGTCCTCGGCCATGGTGATCTGCACGTGGTCCACGTAGTTGGCGTTCCAGACCGGCTCGAAGAGCTGGTTGGCGAAGCGCAGCGCCAGGATGTTCTGGACCGTCTCCTTGCCGAGGTAGTGGTCGATCCGGAAGACCGAGTCGGGAGGGAAGACCCCCTCGACGATCTCGTTGAGCTCCTGGGCGCTCTCCAGGTCGTGGCCGAACGGCTTCTCGATGACCACGCGGCGCCAGGTGCCAGGGCTGGGGTCCGACAGCCCGGACTCCTGGAGGCGGGTGCACACCGCCGCGAACCAGGACGGGGGGATGGAGAGGTAGAACGCGTGGTTGCCCCCGGTCCCGCGCTCCTCGTCGAGGGCGCGCACCGTGCGGGCGAGCAGCTCGAAGGCGTCGGGGTCGTCGAAGGCGCCCGGGACGAACCGGAACCCCTCGGCGAGGGAGCGCCACACCTCCTCGCGGAACTCGGTGCGGGCGTGGCGGCGGACCGAGTCGTGCACGACCTTGGCGAAGTCCTGGTCCGCCCAGTCCCGGCGGGCGAAACCCACCAGGGAGAAGCCCGGCGGCAGCAGGCCACGGTTGGCCAGGTCGTAGATGGCGGGCATGAGCTTCTTGCGCGCGAGGTCACCCGTCACCCCGAACATCACCATGCTGCACGGGCCGGCGATGCGCGGGAGACGCTTGTCGTCGGGATCCCTCAGCGGGTTGACGTCGGGGGTGACCGGGGCGGGTCCGGTGTCGCTCACCGCGCGAGCGCGGCGCGCAGCTGGGCCAGCCCCCGCGCCTGGTCGGTGAGGTGCAGCCGCAGGACGGGACGACCGTGCTCGACCAGCACGCCCGCGTCACCCGCGGCCTGGGCCGCGATGAACTCCCCGAAGGTGAAGTCCTTGCCCGGCACCGGCAGGTCCTCACCGGGCGCACCGGTCACCTGCAGGTAGACGCCCTGGGCGGGACCGCCCTTGTGGTACTGCCCGGTCGAGTGCAGGAAGCGGGGTCCCCAGCCGAAGGTGACGGGCCGACCGGTCCGCCGGACGAGGCCCCCCTGCACCTGGGCGAGGTCGGCGTGCTCCACCCGGTCCAGGTAGACCATGAGGGAGAGGTAGCCGCTGCGGGGGTCCAGCTGGTCCAGCAGCGCGTCGACCGCGCCCTCGAGGGTGCTGACACCCTCCGGCATCCACCCGTCGCCGCCGGCACGGATCTCCACCGCGTCGTCGACGAGGTCGGGGTCGCCCGCGCCGTCCGCGCCGTCCTCCATGATCTCCCGCGCCGCCTGCTTGGCGCTCTCGACGTCGGGCTGGTCGAAGGGGTTGATGCCCAGGAGGCGGCCGGCCACCGCGGTGGCGACCTCCCACAGCAGCAGCTGGGCACCCAGCGACCCGGAGACCCCGACCACGGAGCCGGCGCCGTCGACGGCGGGGGGCTCCTCCTGGTCCTGCGGGGACAGGACGACGACCGTGCAGTCGTCGGTGCTGTCCAGGCCGTCGGTGGGGGATCCACCCGCCGGGGTCACGACGGGGAGCACGCCGGTGCCCTGCTTGCCGGTCGACTCGGCGATGAGCTGCTCGGCCCAGTCCGCGAGCCCGGCGATGCCCGAGCCCGCATCGGTGAAGAGCAGCTTGTCCCGCAGCGGCCGGGTCCCGGCCAGCGCGGCTCCGAGCCGCAGGCCGGGGTTGGCCTCGTCGTCCTCGGCCAGCAGGTCGGCCACCTCCTCCGCCTCGTCGAGCAGGGCGCCGATGTCGGCGCCGGCCAGCCCGGAGGGCACGAGGCCGAAGGCGGTGAGGGCCGAGTAGCGGCCACCGACCTCCGGGTCGGCGTTCACCACGCGGTAGCCGTCGGCCCGCGCCTGCTCGTCGAGCGGGCTGCCCGGGTCGGTGACGATGACGATCCGCTCGGTCGGGTCGATGCCGGCCTCGGTGAAGGCGTGCACGAAGGCACGCCGCTGGCTGTCCGTCTCCAGGGTGGACCCGGACTTGGAGGAGACCACCACGGCGCTGGCGGCGAGGTCCTCCTCGAGGGCCGACCGGACCATGTGGGGGTCCGAGCTGTCCAGGACCACCAGCTCGACGCCGGCGGTGCCCGTGATGACTTCGGGCGCGAGGGACGAGCCGCCCATGCCGCACAGCACGACGCGCCGGACACCGCGCTCGCGCAGCTGCTCGCGCAGTGCCTCGACCTCCCCCACGAGCGGACGCGAGCTGCGGTGCAGCCCGACCCAGGAGAGCCTGATGGCCGCCTCGGACTCGGCCTCGGGTCCCCAGAGCGTGGCGTCGCGCGCGAAGAGCCGTGAGGCCACGGCCTCCTCGACGAGACCGGGCAGGTGGCGCTCGACCGCCTCCGCGGCGGCGCCCAGGGCCTGGACCGCGAGGGCGCTCACCGGGAGCCCTCCTGCCCGCTCCCACCCTGGCCGGCCTTGTCCAGCTCGTCCTGCACGGTGCCGAGCAGCTCGGACCAGGACTTCTCGAACTTGTCCACGCCCTCGACCTCGAGCTGCTCGACGACGTCGGTGTAGGACACGCCCACCCGCTCCAGGTCGTCGAGCACCTGCTGCGCCTCGGCGTAGGCGCCGGTCACCGTGTCGCCCTGGAGCTCGGCGTGGTCGACGGTGGCCTCGAGGGTCTTGGCCGGCATGGTGTTGACGGTGTGCGGAGCCACGAGCCCGGTGACGTACATCGTGTCCTCGTAGTCCGGGTTCTTCACCCCGGTGGAGGCCCACAGCGGCCGCTGCAGGTGGGCGCCGTCGTCGGCGAGATTCTGCCAGCGCGGGGTGCCGAAGACCTCCTCGAAGGCCTGGTAGGCCAGCCGGGCGTTCGCCAGACCGGCGCGGCCGCGCAGCGCGAGCGCCTCGTCGGTGCCGATCTCCTCCAGGCGGGAGTCGATCTCGCCGTCCACGCGCGAGACGAAGAAGCTCGCCACGGAGTGGATGGAGGACAGGTCACGTCCCTGCTCGCGGGCCTGCTCGAGACCGGTGAGGTAGGCGTTCATGACCCCGCGGTAGCGGTCGAGGGAGAAGATGAGGGTCACGTTGACGCTGATGCCGCTGGCCAGCGTCTGGGTGATCGCCGGCAGGCCCTCGACGGTGGCCGGGATCTTGATGAACAGGTTGGGGCGGTCCACGGTGGACCACAGCTGCTGCGCGATCTGCACGGTCCGCTCGGTGTCCTTGGCGGCGCCCGGGTCCACCTCGATGGACACGCGGCCGTCGACACCGCCGGTGCTCTCGTAGACCGGCAGCATGACGTCGCAGGCGTTGCGGACGTCGTCGGTGGTCAGCGCGAAGACCGTGCTGTCCACGTCGGCGCCGTCGGCCGACAGGTCGCGGACCTGGTCGGAGTAGGCCTCCCCCTCGGCCAGCGCGGCCGCGAAGATGGTGGGGTTGGTGGTGATCCCGAGGACACCGCGGTCGACGTAGGACTGCAGCTCCCCGGAGGAGATCATCGGACGGTTCAGGTCGTCCAGCCAGACGGAGACCCCGGCGTCGGCCAGGTCGTGGAGGGTGGTGCGGGCGTGGTCGGTCATGACACTCCTCAGATGGTGGTAGGCAGGGTGGTCGCTGCGGGTCAGGCGCCGACGGTCTCGGAGCCGCCGTCGTCGGGCACCTCGGCACCACCGGGGACGGGCGCGCCGTCGGCGTCCTGGATCGAGTCGCGGGCCGCAGCGGCGACCGCCTCGGCGGTGATGCCGAACTCGCGGTAGAGGGTCTGGTAGTCGGCGGAGGCACCGTAGTGCTCGAGGCTGATGAGCCGACCGGCGTCACCGACGACCTCGCGCCACCCCTGACCGACCGCCGCCTCGACGCTGACGCGGGCCCGCACGGTGGGCGGCAGCACCTCCTCGCGGTAGGCGCGGTCCTGGGTGCTGAACCACTCGCGGCAGGGCATCGAGACGACCCGGGCGTGGATGCCCTCGGCCTCGAGCTGCTCGCGCGCCTCGACGGCGAGCTGCACCTCGGACCCGGTCCCGACGAGGATGACGTCGGGGGTCCCGCCCTCGGCCTCGAGCAGCACGTAGGCACCACGGGCGGTGCCCGCGGCGGGGCCCATCCGGTCCCGGTCGAAGACCGGCAGGTTCTGCCGGCTCAGGACCAGGGCCGCCGGGTGGTCGGTGATCCCCAGCACGGTGCGCCAGGCCACGGCGGTCTCGTTGGCGTCCGCCGGGCGGATGACGTCCAGGCCCGGGATGGCGCGCAGCGCCGCCAGGTGCTCGACCGGCTGGTGGGTCGGGCCGTCCTCACCCAGGCCGATGCTGTCGTGCGTCCAGACGTAGACGGGGTTGGCCTGCTGGATGGCGGCCAGGCGCAGCGACGGGCGCATGTAGTCGGAGAAGGTGAGGAAGGTGCCGCCGTAGGGCCGGGTCAGGCCCTCGAGGCAGATGCCGTTGAGGATCATCCCCATGGCGTTCTCGCGGATGCCGAAGTGCAGCGTGCGGCCGTACTCGTCACCCGGGAACATCTCGGTGGACTTGCCGCTCGGCACGAACGAGGGGACGTTCGACATGGTCGTGTTGTTGGACCCGGCCAGGTCGGCGGAGCCGCCCCACAGCTCGGGCATCACGTCGGCGAGAGCGTTGAGGACCTCGCCGGACGCCTTCCTCGTGGCCATCCCCTTCTCGTCAGCGGGGAAGGTCGGGATGGCTGCGTCCAGGCCCTCGGGCAGCTCGTGGCTCCGGAGCCGGTCGAGCAGCTGCGCCCGCTCCGGGTTGGCCTCGCGCCAGGCCTGGAAGCGCGTCTCCCAGGCCGCGTGCGCCTCGGCGCCCCGCTCACCCACCCGGCGCGCGTGGCTCAGGACCTCGTCCTCGACGGCGAAGGTGCGGCGGGCGTCGAAACCAAGCAGCTGCTTGGTCGCCGAGACCTCCTCGGCGCCGAGGGCGGAGCCGTGCGCGGCACCGGTGTCCCGGGCCTCGGGGGCCGGCCAGGCGATGATGGTGCGCAGCAGGACCAGCGTCGGGCGGTCGGTCCGGGCGCGGGCCGCCTGGAGCGCGGCGTACAGCTCGTCGATGTTCTCGGTGTAGGGGGCCTGGTCGCGCCAGTCCACGACCTCGGTCGCCCACCCGTACGCCTCGTAGCGACGCGCGACGTCCTCGCTGAACGAGATGTCGGTGTCGTCCTCGATGGAGATGAAGTTCTGGTCGTAGATGACGGTGAGGTTGGACAGCTCCTGGTGGCCGGCCAGCGAGCTCGCCTCGGACGTGACGCCCTCCATGATGTCGCCGTCGGACGCGATGACCCAGATCTGGTGGTCGAAGGGGGACTCCCCGGGAGCGGCGTCCGGGTCGAGCATGCCCCGCTGCCGACGCTGCGCCATGGCCAGCCCCACGGCCGAGGCGAGCCCCGACCCCAGCGGGCCGGTGGTCATCTCGACGCCGGTGGTGTGGTGGACCTCGGGGTGCCCGGGGGTCGCCGACCCCCAGGTGCGCAGCTGCTGCAGGTCCTCCAGCTCCAGGCCGTAGCCGGAGAGGTAGAGCTGGACGTACTGGGTCAGGCAGGAGTGCCCGGCCGACAGCACGAACCGGTCCCGGCCCAGCCAGTGCGGGTCGGAGGGGTCGTGGACCATGACGTTCTGGTAGAGGAGGTAGGCCAGCGGCGCCAGGCTCATGGCGGTGCCGGGGTGGCCGCTGCCGCACTTCTCCACGGCGTCGGCGGCGAGCAGGCGAGCGGTGTCCACCGCGCGCACGTCCGCATCGGTCCAGCCGACCTGCGCGTGGACGGGGCGGGCCAGGGAGCTGTCCCGACCGGCGGTGAGGTTCTCGGTGGAGGTGGTCACTGGTTCATCTCCTGATGGTGCGTGGGCACGTGTCGTCAGGGCGGCGCGAGGACGCCCCGGTACACCCCGACCTTAGTCCCTGTGCTGCCGCACGCGAGCCGGGTGGCCCACCGCCGATCCCGGGCGCCGGGCACTCGGGCGGGCGGCTACGATGGAGGACGCGCCGGCAGCCCCCACCGGTCCGGCGCCCGACCTGCACCGCGACCCCACGAAGGATGCCGTGACCACGCTCGACCCCCGTCCTGGCCGTCCCGGACGGCCGCGGCCCGGGAGCACGGCCGAGGAGCAGGGAGGACGGGGCTGGCGGCAGGTGGTCGCGGACTACGTCGCCCTGACCAAGCCGCGGATCATCGAGCTCCTGCTCGTCACGACCTTCCCCGTCATGTTCCTCGCCGAGCGCGGCGTCCCGCCGGTGTGGCTCATCGTGGCGACCCTCGTCGGAGGCACCCTCGCCGCCGCCTCGGCCAACGTCCTCAACTGCTTCCTCGACCGTGACATCGACGCGCAGATGCACCGGACCTCGACGCGACCTCTCGTCACCGGGGCCGTCTCTCCCCGGGCGGCCCTGGTCTTCGGAGGGGTGCTCGGGGTGGCCTCGGTCGTGTGGCTGGGCCTCGTGGTCAACCTCCTGTCGGCGGCGCTCGCCCTGGGGGCGATCCTGCTCTACGTCGTCTTCTACACGATCGTGCTCAAGCGGCGGACGAGCCAGAACATCGTCTGGGGCGGCGTCGCCGGGTGCATGCCGGTGCTCATCGGGTGGTCCGCGGTCACCGGCAGCCTGTCCTGGGCGGCGCTGGTGCTCTTCCTCGTGGTCTTCTTCTGGACCCCGCCGCACTACTGGCCGCTGTCCATGCGCTTCAAGGAGGACTACGCCGCCGCCGGGGTGCCGATGCTGCCGGTGGTGGCCGAGGACATCGCCGTCGGCCGGCAGGTGGTCGTCTACGCGTGGGTCACCGTCCTCACCTCTCTCGTCCTGGTCCCGGTGGCCCCCATGGGGTGGATCTACACCGTCGTCGCGGTGGTCGCCGGCGGCGTCTTCGTCGTCGAGTCGCACCGGCTGCTCTCCCGCGCCCGCGCCGGGGTGACCGGGCCCCCGCTGGGCGCGATGCGGCTGTTCCACTTCTCCATCAGCTACCTCACCCTCCTGTTCCTCGCGGTCGCGGTCGACCCGCTGCTGCACCTCCCGCTGTCATGACGGCGTCCCTCGACCGCGACCCGGCGCCGGCCCCGGCTGCGCCGTCCCTGGTGGGGCGGTTGCTGCCGCGCAGTCCCGGCCGGTGGCTCCGCGTCATGGCGCTCGCCTCGCTGCTGGCCAACTCCCTGCTGGTCCTCACCGGAGGTCTGGTGCGCCTCACCGGCAGCGGGCTGGGCTGCCCCACGTGGCCCCGCTGCACGGACGCGTCGTGGACCAACACGCCGGAGATGGGGGTGCACGGCGTCATCGAGTTCGGCAACCGCGTCCTGACCTTCCTCCTGGCCGCCATCGCGATCCTCACCTTCCTGGCCGTCTGGCGGCTCCGGCGCGAGCACCGCGACCTGTTCGTCCTCGCCCTGCTCATGGGGCTGGGCATCCCGCTGCAGGCGGTCCTCGGTGGCGTCACCGTCCTCACCGGGCTCAACCCCTGGGTCGTCGGGGTCCACTTCCTGGTCTCGGGGGTGCTCATCGCGCTGGGGTCCCTGCTGGTCGTGCGGAGCCGTCGGGCGAGCCTGCCCCGGGCGGCCCGGGCGCAGCGTCCCGGCCAGGTCCGCACCGGGCGCCGGGCCATCCGCGCGCTCGCCGCCGTCATCGCGGTGAGCGCCGCCCTCGCCGTCTACCTCGGCACCCTCGTCACCGGCACCGGCCCGCACTCCGGGGACTCCGGCGAGGTGGCGCGGCACACCTTCGACGCCTACCTCGTGACGAGGGCCCACGTCGTCCCGGTCTACGTCCTCGTGCTGACCACCGGTGCCGCCCTGGTGAGCGCCTCCACCCTGGGGTGGCCGCGGGTCGTGCGCCGGATGCTGCTCGTGCTCTCGGCCGTCCTGCTGGCCCAGGGTGCCGTCGGCTACTACCAGTTCTTCACCGGGCTGCCGGTGGCCGCGGTGGCCCTGCACCTGGTCGGCGCGGCGACCCTCATCGCGGTGACGGCGATGACCGTCCACACGATGTATGCCGTCAGCGCCCCCGCCCCCGCCCGCGTCGAGGACGCCGGGCAGGACGTGGCGGCGGCGCGCGAGCGCGAGCGGCAGCGGTGAGCGAGGGCGAGGCCCGCCCGGACGCCGTCCAGCTGCGCGACCTGACCCGCAGCTTCGGGGCGACCACCGCGCTGCGGGGGCTGACGCTGTCGGCCCGCCACGGTGAGGTCACCTGCGTCCTGGGCCCCAACGGGGCCGGCAAGACGACCGCCGTCGAGATCGCCGTCGGCCTGCAGCCGCCGGACTCGGGGGAGGCGCGGGTGCTCGGGCAGCGCCCCTACGGCGCGGGGGCCGCCCACCGGGACCGCGTGGGCGTCATGCTGCAGGACGGCGGGCTGCCGCAGGCGGTCACGCCGCGCGCGCTCCTGCCGCACCTGGCCCGGCTGTACTCCCGGCCGGTCGACGTCGGGGAGCTGGCCGGACGTCTCGGCATCCCGGCGTTCGAGCGCACCACGGTCCGCCGGCTCTCCGGGGGCCAGCGGCAGCGGGTCGCCCTCGCCGCCGCGCTGGTGGGGGCGCCGGAGGTCGTCTTCCTCGACGAGCCCACCGCCGGCCTGGACCCACGCGCGCCGCGAGGTGCACGTGCTGCTGCGCGAGGTGGCCGCGCACGGGACCGCCACGGTGGTGACGACGCACTCGTTCGAGGAGGCCGAGCGGCTGGCCGACCGGGTCGCGGTCGTCGTCGACGGCCGGGTGGCGGCCGCGGGCAGCGTCGACGAGGTCTGCTCCGGTGCCGGGGCCGCGGGCCTCGAGGAGGCCTACTTCGCGCTGACCGACGGGGTGTCCCGGTGACGGCCGCCGGCGCGGCCGCCCCGCGGCACGAGGCACCCCCCGCCCGTCGGGTCCTGGCGCAGGCGAGGTTCGAGGCGCTCGGGCTGCTGCGCCACGGCGAGCAGCTGCTGGTCTCGGTCGTGCTCCCCGTGCTCGCCCTCGTCGCGCTCAGCCTCGTGAGCGCCCCCCAGCTGGCGGTCGGACGGTGGTCCGACGCCGCCCGCATCGACGTCCTCGCCCCCGGGGTCCTCGCCCTCACCGTGCTGTCCACCGCCTTCACCGGCCAGGCCATCCTGCTGGGGTTCGAGCGCCGCTGGGGCGTCCTGCGGCTGCTGGGCACGACCCCGCTCGGCCGCGGTGGCCTGCTCCTCGCGAAGACGACGGCCGTCCTCCTGGTGCTGGCCGTGCAGCTCCTGCTCATCGGTGTGGTCGCGGGCGCCCTCGGCTGGCGCCCGGACGTGGCCGGTCTGCTGCCGGCGGTGGTCGCCGTCGTCCTGGGCGCGCTGGCCCTGGTGTCGCTCGCCGCCTGCCTGGGCGGGGCGCTGCGGGCCGAGGCGGTCCTCGCGCTGGCCAACCTGGTGTGGGTGCTGCTGGCCGGGTTCGGCGGGACCGTCCTCCCGGCGGCCGTCCTCCCGGGCGGGGCCGTGCTCTCCCTGCTCCCGACCGCGGCCCTCGGGGACGCCCTGCGCGACGCCTTCGTGCTGGGCGCCTGGAACCTCCGCGCGCTCGTGGTCCTGCTGCTCTGGGGTCTGCTCGCGGGGTGGTCCGCGCGCCGGCTCCTGCGCTGGTCGGACTGACCGGGGACGCCGCCGAGGGTGAGGGTGCCCTACCTTGGCACCCGGCGCGCGAATACGTCACACTGACATGGTGAATATCACGCAGGTGCCCGACGCCATGGCGGAGGTGCACGACGAGTCCCGGACCCGGGACCGCGTGCGTCGCGCCGTGGGGGAGCGGGCGCCGGTGACCGCCAGCGCGCTGGCCAAGGAGCTCGGGCTGACCCCCGCTGCCGTCCGCCGCCACCTCGACGCCCTCGACGAGGCCGGGCTCATCGCCGAGCACGACGGGCCGGTGCCCGGCCGGCGGGGCCGCGGCCGACCCGCGCGGGCCTACGTCCTCACCGCCCTGGGGCAGGAGCAGTTCCGGACCAGCTACGACGGGGTGGCGAACGCCGCGCTGCACTACCTCGCCGACCGGGTCGGGGTCGCGGCGGTCGAGTCCTTCGCCGAGGCGCAGATCGAGCAGCTCGAGCAGCGGCTGCGGGTGGCCGTCGACCGTGCCCTCGCCGACGCCGGGACCGACGACCTGCAGACGCGCACGGCCGCGCTGGCCAAGGCGCTCTCCCACGAGGGGTATGCCGCCTCGGCCCGCCCCGTGGGGGAGGGCACCGGGCTCGCCGGCCTGCAGCTGTGCCAGGGCCACTGCCCGGTGCGCGAGGTGGCGACCGAGTTCCCCCAGTTCTGCGAGGCCGAGACCAAGGCCATCGCCCGCATCCTCGACGTGCACGTCCAGCGGCTGGCGACCCTGGCCGGGGGCGAGCACGTGTGCACCACCTTCGTGCCGATCGGCGCCCTCGGGACCGCACCGCCGAGTGCGGAAGAAAGAGCGAGTGCGCCGCCGTTCGTCATACCGAGGACCCCCGCACCACCAGACCCCACCGACCACACCGCCGACGAGAGGACGTGACATGAGCACCAACATCGAGGAGCTCAACCCGGGCCTGAAGGACCTGGGCAAGTACGAGTACGGCTGGGCCGACCGGGACGAGGCCGGAGCCTCGGCGCGGCGCGGGCTCTCCGAGGCCGTCGTGCGCGACATCTCGGAGAGGAAGAACGAGCCCGAGTGGATGCTGGACCAGCGCCTGAAGGCGCTGCGTCTCTTCGGCAAGAAGCCGATGCCCCACTGGGGCGCGGACCTGTCGGACATCGACTTCGACAACATCAAGTACTTCGTGAAGTCGACGGAGAAGCAGGCCACCAGCTGGGAGGACCTGCCGGAGGACATCCGCAACACCTACGACCGTCTCGGCATCCCGGAGGCCGAGAAGCAGCGGCTCGTCGCCGGCGTCGCCGCGCAGTACGAGTCCGAGGTCGTCTACCACCAGATCCGCGAGGACCTGGAGGAGAAGGGCGTCCTGTTCCTGGACACCGACACCGCCCTGCGCGAGCACGGCGACCTGTTCCGTGAGTACTTCGGGTCGGTCATCCCCTCGGGCGACAACAAGTTCTCCGCCCTCAACACCGCCGTCTGGTCCGGTGGCTCGTTCATCTACGTGCCCAAGGGCGTCCACGTCGACATCCCGCTGCAGGCCTACTTCCGGATCAACACCGAGAACATGGGCCAGTTCGAGCGCACCCTCATCATCGCCGACGAGGGCTCGTCGGTGCACTACGTCGAGGGCTGCACCGCCCCGATCTACAAGACCGACAGCCTGCACAGCGCGGTCGTCGAGATCGTGGTGAAGAAGAACGCCAAGGTGCGCTACACCACCATCCAGAACTGGTCGAACAACGTCTACAACCTCGTCACCAAGCGGGCTACCTGCGACGAGGGCGCGACCATGGAGTGGATCGACGGCAACATCGGGTCCAAGGTCACGATGAAGTACCCGGCCGTCTTCCTCCTCGGCGAGCACTCCAAGGGCGAGACCCTGTCCGTCGCCTTCGCGGGCGAGGGCCAGCACCAGGACGCCGGTTCCAAGATGGTGCACGCCGCCCCGCACACCTCCTCGACCATCGTGTCGAAGTCGGTGGCCCGTGGTGGCGGCCGGTCGTCCTACCGCGGCCTGGTGCAGATCAACGAGGGCGCGCACCACAGCCGCTCCTCGGTCGTCTGCGACGCGCTGCTGGTCGACCAGATCTCCCGGTCCGACACCTACCCCTACGTCGACGTCCGCGAGGACGACGTGCAGATGGGCCACGAGGCCACCGTGTCCAAGGTGTCCGAGGACCAGATGTTCTACCTCATGTCCCGAGGCATGTCCGAGACCGAGGCCATGGCCATGATCGTGCGCGGCTTCGTGGAGCCGATCGCCCGCGAGCTGCCCATGGAGTACGCCCTCGAGCTCAACCGCCTCATCGAGCTGCAGATGGAAGGAGCCGTCGGCTGATGTCTCTGCTTGTCGACGACAGGACTCATCAGGACCCCCAGGCCCAGATCGGCGGGGACCACCGCATCCCCGACCAGTCCCGCGCGGCCCGCGCCCGGTCCTTCGAGGTGGACACCTTCGGGGTGCCCACCGGCCGCGAGGAGGAGTGGCGGTTCACCCCGGTCGACCGCCTGGCCGGCCTCTTCTCCGACACCGCGAGCGACGACCGTGACGGCGACGCCGCCGCGGAGCACACCGTCCGCGCGTCGGAGGAGGTGACCGTCTCCACGCTGGCCCCGGGCCAGGCGCCCCGCGGCACCGTGCTGGTGCCCGAGGACCGTGGCGCGGCCGTCGCCTCGGCCAACACGCAGGAGGCGCTGCACCTGGCGATCGCCGCCGACGCCGAGCTCGCGCAGCCCGTGCGGGTCGACGTGGCGGGCCGTGGCGCGGGGCGTCGTTCCAACGCCCACGTGGTCCTGGAGGCGGGTGCGCACAGCAAGGCGCTCGTCATCCTCGACCACACCGGGGCCGCGGACCACACCGGCAACCTCGAGGTGCTCGTCGGGGACGGCGCGGACGTCACCGTCGTGTCCTTGCAGCGCTGGGACGACGAGGCGCTGCACCTCGCCCAGCACGAGGCGCTGGTGGGCCGGGACGCGACCTACAAGCACATCGCGGTCTCCATCGGCGGCGGCATCGTGCGGATGAACTCCAACGTCCGGTATGCCGGCCCCGGCGGCGACGCGACCCTGCTCGGCGTCTACTTCGCCGACGCCGGCCAGCACCTGGAGCACCGCTCCTTCGTCGACCACAACGCCCCGCGGTGCACCTCGCTGGTGACCTACAAGGGCGCGCTGCAGGGCGACACGGCCCGGACCGTCTGGGTGGGCGACGTGCTCATCCGCGCCGAGGCCGAGGGCATCGACACCTACGAGCTCAACCGCAACCTCGTGCTCACCGACGGCGCCCGCGCCGACTCGGTCCCCAACCTGGAGATCGAGACCGGTGACATCGCCGGCGCCGGCCACGCGAGCTCGACCGGCCGGTTCGACGACGAGCAGCTCTTCTACCTCATGTCCCGCGGGATCACCGAGGACGAGGCGCGTCGACTGGTCGTGCGCGGCTTCTTCGCCGACATCATCGCCAAGATCGGGGTCCCCGAGGTCGTGGAGACGCTCATGACCGCGATCGACGAGGAGCTGTCGCTCACCATGGGGAGGACCCCCGCCGCATGAGCGCGCCCGTCCGTGTCTGCTCCGTCGACGAGCTGCCCTCCCAGGTGGGGGCGGTCGTCGCCGAGATCGAGGGTCGACGCGTGGCGATCGCCCGCGACTCCGAGGGCCAGCTGCACGCCTTCGACGACACCTGCAGCCACGCCAACGTCAGCCTGGCCGAGGGCGAGATCGAGGGCCGGCACATCGAGTGCTGGCTGCACGGCTCCCAGTTCAACATGACCACCGGGGCCCCCGAGCAGCTGCCCGCCACCATCCCGATCGCCGTGCACGAGCTGACGGTGGACGAGGACGGCAACGTCCTCGTCACCCTCAGCACCACCGCGGCCGGTGTCTGAGACCGGCCTGCGACCACGACCTACCCACCTGTTGCACCAAGGAGAAGCATGACCACCCTGGAGATCAAGAACCTGCAGGTCAGCGTCGAGACCGAGGACTCCGCCAAGGAGATCCTCAAGGGTGTCGACCTCACCATCAACTCCGGCGAGACGCACGCCATCATGGGCCCCAACGGCTCGGGCAAGTCGACCCTGGCCTACGCGATCGCCGGCCACCCGAAGTACACCGTGACCGGCGGCGAGGTCCTGCTGGACGGCGAGGACGTCCTGGCCATGGGCGTCGACGAGCGGGCGCAGGCGGGGCTCTTCCTCGCGATGCAGTACCCCGTCGAGGTGCCCGGCGTCACCGTGTCCAACTTCCTGCGGACGGCCAAGACCTCGATCGACGGCGAGGCCCCCAAGCTGCGCCACTGGGTCAAGGACGTCAAGGTCGCCATGGAGTCGCTGCGCATGGACCCGGCGTTCGCCGAGCGCAACGTCAACGAGGGCTTCTCCGGTGGTGAGAAGAAGCGCCACGAGATCCTGCAGATGGAGCTCATCGAGCCCAAGATCGCCATCCTCGACGAGACCGACTCCGGGCTCGACGTGGACGCGCTCAAGGTGGTCTCCGAGGGCGTGAACCGGATCAAGGACAAGACCGGGCTGGGCGTCATGCTCATCACCCACTACACCCGCATCCTGCGCTACATCCAGCCCGACTACGTGCACGTCTTCATCAACGGCCGGGTGGCCGAGTCCGGCGGCCGCGACCTGGCCGACCGGCTCGAGGAGGAGGGCTACGACCGCTTCCTCCCCGCCGGCGTCTGAGCGCGGCAGGAGACCGGGGTATGACGACGGGACAGCTGGCGGCGCAGCCGCTGAGCGAGGTGGAGATCGCCCGGATCCGGGCGGACTTCCCCCTGCTCAGCCGCACCGTGCGCGGCGGGCGTCCCCTCGTCTACCTCGACAGCGGCGCCACCTCGCAGAAGCCCCGGGTCGTGCTCGACGCCGAGCGGGAGTTCTACGAGCGGCACAACGCCGCCGTCCACCGGGGCGCCCACCAGCTGGCCGAGGAGGCCACCGACGCCTTCGAGGGCGCGCGGGAGACCGTCGCGCGCTTCCTCGGGGCGGACCCCGGCGAGGTCGTCTTCACCAAGAACGGCACCGAGGGCCTCAACCTGCTGGCCTACGCCTTCTCCAACGCGGGGGCGCCAGGTGCCCTGGACGGTGCGGACGAGGCCTGGGCGCGGCGGCTGCGGCTCGGCCCCGGTGACGAGGTCGTGGTGACCGAGATGGAGCACCACGCCAACCTCGTGCCGTGGCAGGAGCTGTGCCGGCGCACCGGGGCCACCCTGCGCTGGCTCGGGGTGGAGGACGACGGCGAGCTGGACGTCTCCCGGGTCGGCGAGGTCGTGGGGGAGCGGACCAGGGTGGTCGCGCTGACCCACGTCTCCAACGTGCTCGGCACCGTCAACGACCTCGGCCCCGGGTCACCGGTCGTCGCGGCGGCCCGCGCGGTCGGCGCGCTGGTCGTCGTGGACGCCTGCCAGTCCGCCCCGCACCTCGACATCCGTGCCCTCGCCGCGGACGACTCCGGGGTGGACGCCCTGGTGTTCACGGGACACAAGACCCTGGGCCCCAGCGGCGTCGGCGTGCTCTGGGCGCGACGGGGCCTGCTGGAGGCCATGCCGCCCTTCCTCACCGGCGGCTCGATGATCGAGGTCGTCCGCATGGAGGGGTCCTCATGGGCCCCGCCGCCGGCGAAGTTCGAGGCGGGGGTGCCCATGGCCGCGCAGGCCGTCGGCCTCGCCGCCGGGCTCGACTACCTCACCGAGGTGGGGCTGGACCGCGTGCACGCGCACGACCAGCAGCTCATGCGGCATACCCTCGACCTGCTGGCCGAGCGGCCCTGGCTGCGCGTCCTCGGGCCGCAGGACCCGGCCCGCCGGGTCGGGGCGGTCGCCTTCGTCGCGGACGGGGTGCACCCGCACGACGTGGGCCAGGTGCTCGACGACTCGGGGGTCGCCGTCCGCACGGGCCACCACTGCGCGTGGCCGCTGCACCGCCGGCTGCGGGTCCCCGCCTCGACCCGCGCGAGCTTCGGGATCTACACCAGCCTGGAGGAGGTCGACGCCCTCGCCGAGGCGCTCGACCGGGTGCCCGCCCATCTTCGGACTGGTGGGATGAGAGGAGCGCGACGCTGATGGACCTGTACGGCGAGCTCATCCTCGACCACGCGAAGCGGCCGCAGCACGCCGGTCTGCGCGAGCCCCTTCGACGTCGAGGTCAACCACGTCAACCCCACCTGCGGCGACGAGATCAGCCTGCGGGTGCACCTCGAGACCGTGACCGGTGGCGCGCAGGACGGTGCGGCCGTGCTGCGCGACGTGTCCTACGACGCGCTCGGCTGCTCGATCTCCGTGGCCTCCGCCTCGGTGCTCGCCGAGGAGTGCCTCGGCCGACCGGTCGCCGACACCCTGGTGACCTACCGGCACCTGCACGCCATGCTGACCAGCCGCGGGGAGGACCCCGGCGACGCCGAGCAGATCGGCGACGCGGTGGCCTTCGCGGGAGTCGCGAAGTACCCCGCCCGCGTCAAGTGCGCCCTGCTGCCCTGGACCGCCTACCTCGACGCCCTCGCGCGCGCCGGTGCGGACATCTCCGCCACCAGCGAGCGACCCGAGGGCGCCTGACCGACCACCTGACCCGACGCCCACCTCTGGAGGAACGCATGACCACCACCACCCCGCCCAACGTCGCCGACGTCGAGGAGGCCCTGCGCGACGTCGTGGACCCCGAGCTCGGGATCAACGTCGTCGACCTCGGCCTCGTCTACGGCGTCACCGTGGACGCGGCCAGCCACGCCGTCATCGACATGACCCTCACCTCGGCCGCCTGCCCGTTGACCGACGTCATCGAGGACCAGGTCGCGCAGAGCCTGGAGGGCCTGGTGACCAGCCACCGCATCAACTGGGTCTGGATGCCGCCGTGGGGCCCGGACAAGATCACCGAGGACGGGCGCGAGCAGCTGCGCGCGCTCGGCTTCAACGTCTGAGGCGCGAGCCTCGCCGATGACCTCGACCCACCTCGTCGACGTCGCTCCCGAGCGGCTCGCGGGGTGGGTCGAGCGGTTCACGGCCTCCCACGGGCCGCTGTCCTGGTCGGTCCTGACCGACGACCCGGCCGGGGCCTGGGAGGCCCGGGCCCAGGACGGCTCGTGGGCGGCGCTGAGGTCCTGGCGGCCGGTGCCGCGGGGAGGCTCCGCCGGGCCGGAGCCCGGGTGGGAGGCGCCGCCCGCGCTGCTCGTCGTCCTCGCGCGCCGGGGCGGGTATGCCGTCGCCCTCGTCGGTCCGGACGGCGCGCTGGAGCGGCACAAGGTCGGCACCCGCCACGTGCAGTCGCGCACGGCGGCCGGGGGGTGGAGCCAGCAGCGCTTCGCCCGCCGCCGGGGGAACCAGGCGGACGCGCTCGTCGAGGCGGTGGCGGGACACACCTCGCGCCTCCTGGAGGAGGCGTCGGCCGCGCGGGGGCCGCGCCCGAGGGGTTGGTCCTGGGCGGGGACCGGAGCCTGGCCGACGCGGTCCTCGAGGAGCTGCCGGCGGCCACGGCGTCCGTGCGCGGGCTGCCGCGTCGCGTGCTGTGGGACCTGCCGGACCCGCGCCGGCGCGTCCTGGACGACGCCGTCCGCCGCGGCCGTGCGGTGCGCGTCGAGGTGCACAACGCCTGACCCCGCCACCCCGGTGGTGCCGGGGGGACGGGGTCGAGGGTCGGGCTCGTGGCCGGAGGACCGGCCGGGGGCTCAGGAGGCGGCCGCGGCCGTGCTCGGCGCCGGCTCCTCCGGCTGCTCCTGGGCCCAGGGCAGGCCGCGACGGTCGCCGTCGTAGACCTCCTGGTCGAGGATGCCCTCGCGCTTGGCCACGATGGTGGGGACGAGCGCCTGGCCGGTGACGTTGGTGGCGGTGCGCCCCATGTCGAGGATCGGGTCGACCGCGAGGAGCAGGCCCACGCCCTCCAGCGGCAGCCCCAGCGTGGACAGCGTCAGCGTGAGCATGACGGTCGCACCGGTGACGCCCGCCGTGGCGGCGGAGCCGAGCACCGAGACGAACGCGATGAGGAGGTACTCGGTCACGCCGAGGTCGACGCCGAAGAACTGGGCGACGAAGATCGCGGCGACGGCCGGGTAGACCGCGGCGCAGCCGTCCATCTTGGTCGTGGCACCCAGCGGCACGGCGAAGGCCGCGTAGGCGCGGGGCACGCCGAGGTTGTGCTCGGTGACGGACTGGGTGACCGGCAGGGTGCCGATCGAGGAGCGGGACACGAAGCCCAGCTGCATGGCCGGCCACACACCGGTGAAGAACTGCTTGATCGACAGGCCGTGCAGGCGGAGCAGGACGGGGTAGAGGACGCCCACGACGAGCAGCAGGCCCGCGTAGATCGCGAGGGTGAACCGGCCGAGGGACCCGATGGTCTCCCAGCCGTAGGACACGATGGCGTTGCCCAGCAGGCCGACGGTCGCGAGCGGGGCCAGCAGGATGACCCACCACAGGACCTTCTGGACCACGGTGAGCGCGGAGCGGGTGAAGGCGAGGAAGGGGTCCGCGTCCTTGCCGACCTTGACGACCGCGACCCCGACCGCGATGGCCAGGATGAGGATCTGCAGGACGTTGAAGGACAGGCTGACGCCGTCGTCGCCCTCCCGGGCGTAGATCCCGAGGCTGTTGGCCGGGATGAGGCCGGTGAGGAAGTCCAGCCAGCCGCCGGTGCTCGAGGGTGCGGCGGCGTCGGCCTCGGTGACCCCAGCGCCGCGGGCGGGGTCGACGACCCAGCCGACGACCATACCGATGGAGACCGAGATCAGGGCGGTGATCGCGAACCACAGCAGCGTCTGCCAGGCCAGGCGGGCCGCGTTGGTCACCTGGCGCAGGTTGGCGATCGAGGACACGATCGCGAGGAAGACCAGCGGCGGCACGATGGTGCGCAGCAGGGTGACGAACGAGGAGCCGATGATGGACAACGTCTCGGACAACCAGGTGGGGTTGTCGGCGCTGGCGCCGGTGGACCGGGCCACGAGACCCAGGACGACACCGAGCACGAGACCGATGAGCACCTGGGTGCCGAAGGACACCCGACGAAGACGGGACAGCACGGCGGAACCTTCCGGTGGGGGATGAGGTGATGCAACCCTCGTCCCAACAGGGCGTTATGGCCCCGCTATTCCGTCGTCCGAGGTGTGACCTCGCTCACCCCTCGTAGTCGTCGACGCTGCTCGCGTTGAGGGTGTCGCAGCGGTTGGCGTCGCCGGACTCGTAGCCGCGCATGAACCACCCCATCCGCTGCTCGGAGCTGCCGTGGCTCCAGGTGTGCGGGGTGACCTGTCCCTGCACCCGCTCCTGGATGGAGTCGTCGCCGACGGCCGAGGCGGCCGACAGCGCGGACTCGACGTCCTCGCGGGTCAGCTCCTCGAGCAGGGCGTTGCCCGCGTCGTCCTCGGTGCGGGTCGCGTTGCCCGCCCAGGCGCCGGCGAAGCAGTCCGCCTGCAGCTCGACGCGGACCGCGCCGGACTCCGGCCCCCGGGGGTCCTGCTGGGAGTACTGCAGGGCACCGGTCCAGTTCTGGACGTGGTGGCCGTACTCGTGGGCGAGGACGTACATCTGGCTGAAGCTGCCCCCGTCCGCGCCCAGCTGGCCCTCGAGCTGGTCGAAGAACCCGGTGTCGAGGTAGATGCGCCGGTCCAGCGGGCAGTAGAAGGGCCCGACGGCGCTGGAGGCGGACCCGCACTGGGTCTGCACCGACCCGGAGAAGAGGATAGCCGTGGTCGGCTCGGCGTCGGGCAGCACGGCCGTCCAGTAGTCCTCCAGCGAGACCATGGTGGCCTTCATCCGACAGTCGACGTCGGCGTTGGCGTCGGCGCCCGTCTGGCACTCGGCCAGGTCGACATTCTCCGCCTGCGGCGACTCCTCCTGCGCGGAGCCGAGGACCTGCCCCGGGTCACCGCCGAGCAGCATGACCACCAGCGCCAGCACCAGGGCACCGAGGCCGCCGCCGACCGCCACCTTGCCGCCGCCCCCGGCACGACGGGCCCGCCCGCCGCCGATGTTGGCGTTCTCCCTGAAGGTCATCGATGCTCCGTCCCGGTGCGTCCGCGCCGGTCGGAGGACCGGAGCCACAGCGCGTAGACTAGTCACCTGCCCCCTGGGACGCACCCGAGGCCGTCCGGGAGGCACCACACCCCTCCCGCAGCGCCGTCCCCCCGTGCTGCCCGCCGCCCGAGAAGGAGCCCGCCCGTGATCAGCGCAGCCGGTGTCGAGATCCGGGTGGGCTCCCGCCTGCTCATGGAGGACGTCACCTTCCGCGTCGGTCCCGGGGACCGCGTCGGTCTGGTCGGGCGCAACGGCGCCGGCAAGACGACCCTCACCCGGCTGCTCTCCGGCGAGGGGCAGCCGGCCGGCGGCACCATCACCCGCACGGGGCAGATCGGCTACCTCCCGCAGGACCCCCGCACCGGGGACCTGGAGGTGCTCGGGCGGGACCGCATCCTCTCCGCGCGCGGGCTCGACGAGATCATCCGCGGGCTGCGCCGGGCGGAGGAGACCATGGCCGCCGCCGACGGCGAGGAGCGCGACCGGGCGATGGCGCGCTACACGCGGCTGGACGCGGAGTTCAGCAGCCGCGGAGGGTATGCCGCCGAGTCCGAGGCCGCCTCGATCGCCAGCAGCCTGGGCCTGCCGGACCGGGTCCTCGAGCAGCCCCTGCGCACCCTCTCCGGCGGGCAGCGCCGCCGCATCGAGCTGGCGCGCATCCTCTTCTCCGGCGCCGACACGCTCCTGCTCGACGAGCCGACCAACCACCTGGACGCCGACTCGGTCGCCTGGCTGCGCGAGCACCTCAAGTCCCACACCGGCGGCCTCATGGTGATCTCGCACGACGTCGACCTCATCGAGACCGTCGTGACGAAGGTCTTCTACCTCGACGCGAACCGGCAGGTCCTGGACGTCTACAACATGGGGTGGAAGTCCTACCTCGCCCAGCGCGAGGCCGACGAGCGGCGGCGCCACCGGGAGCGCGCCAACACCGAGAAGAAGGCCACCGCGCTGCTGGCGCAGGCCGACAAGATGCGCGCGAAGGCGACCAAGGCGGTGGCCGCCCAGAACATGGCCCGCCGGGCCGAGCGCATGATGGCCGGGCTGGAGGGCGAGCGGCAGAGCGACAAGGTGGCCAAGCTGCGCTTCCCGACCCCGGCCTCCTGCGGCCGGACCCCGCTCACCGCGGAGGGCCTGTCCCGGTCCTACGGCAGCCTGGAGATCTTCACCGACGTCGACCTGGCGATCGACCGCGGCTCGAAGGTCGTGGTGCTCGGGCTCAACGGTGCCGGCAAGACCACCCTGCTGCGCCTGCTCGCGGGCATCGACGACCCGGACACGGGCGAGGTCCAGCCCGGCCACGGGCTCAAGCTCGGCTACTACGCCCAGGAGCACGAGACCCTCGACGTGCGGCGCAGCGTGCTGGACAACATGAAGTCGGCCGCGCCCGACCTGGACGAGACCGAGACCCGCAAGGTCCTGGGCTCCTTCCTCTTCTCCGGCGACGACGTCGACAAGCCCGCGGGCGTGCTGTCCGGTGGGGAGAAGACGCGGCTGGCCCTGGCCACCCTCGTCGTGTCCGCCGCCAACGTGCTGCTCCTGGACGAGCCGACCAACAACCTCGACCCGGCCTCCCGGGAAGAGGTGCTGTCCGCGCTGCGTTCCTACGAGGGGGCCGTCGTCCTGGTCAGCCACGACGAGGGCGCCGTCCGGGCCCTGGAGCCCGAGCGGGTGCTCCTGCTCCCCGACGGGGTCGAGGACCTGTGGGGACGTGACTACGAAGATCTCATCGCCCTGGCCTGAGGGCGTCAGGAAGGTGGCCCAGTGACGGTCGGTATGCGCGGCGGCTCGTTCCGCAGCTTCGCCCAGGACCGCAGCGTCCAGGACCGGCGGATCGGGAGGGACACCGCGCGCCGGGTCGCGTCCTACGGTCGCCCCTTCCTCGGCCGGATCGCCGCCTACCTCGCACTGACCATCGTGGCCGGGGCCATCGTCACCGCGGTGCCGCTGCTGCTGGGCCGCATCATCGACGACGGCGTCGAGGTGGGGGACCGCGACGTCGTCGTCCGGCTCTCCCTCCTGGTCGCGGGTCTCGCGGTGCTCGAGGCGGTGGTGACCATCGTCACGCGCTGGTTCGGCTCCCGGATCGGCGAGGGTCTCATCTACCACCTGCGGCGCCAGGTCTTCGCGCACGTCCTGCGCCAGCCGATCGCCTTCTTCACCCGCGCCCAGACCGGCGCCCTCGTCTCGCGGCTCAACACCGACGTCATCGGCGCCCAGACCGCGTTCACCTCCATCCTGTCCGGCTTCGTCAGCAGCCTGGTGCAGCTGGTGCTCATCCTCGTGGCGCTGTTCTCCATGAGCTGGCAGATCACCCTGCTGGCCCTGGCCCTCGTGCCGCTGTTCATCGTCCCGGCGCGCTTCATGGGGGCCCGGCTCTCCGCGCTGACCCGGCGCCAGATGGGGCTCAACGCCGACATGCAGGCGCGGATGACCGAGCGCTTCAACGTCGGTGGCGCCCTGCTCGTGCGGCTCTTCGGGCGGCCGGCGACCGAGGACGAGGAGTATGCCGAGCGTGCCGCCGGGGTGCGCGACTCCGGGATCGCCATCGCGGTCAACCGGGTGTTCTTCATGGCGGCGCTGGGTCTGGTCGCGGCGCTGGCCACCGCGCTGGTCTACGGCATGGGCGGACTCATGGTCGTCTCGGGGTCGCTCACGACCGGCACCCTGGTCGCCATGTCCACGCTGCTCACCCGGATGTACGGCCCGCTCACCTCGCTGTCCAACGTGCGGGTGGACATCATGACCGCCCTGGTGAGCTTCGAGCGGATCTTCGAGGTGCTCGACCTTCGCCCGCTGGTGGGTGAGGCGGACCGGCCCCGCGCCATCCCCTCCGGGCCGGTGTCGGTGGAGCTCGAGGGCGTCAGCTTCGCCTACCCCTCCGCCGACGAGGTGTCCATCGCCTCGCTCGAGCAGCGCCCGGGGGCCGAGACCCAGGACGGTCACCAGGTGCTGCAGGACGTCACCGCGACCGTGCCGGCCGGGTCCATGGTGGCGCTCGTCGGACCCTCGGGCGCCGGCAAGACCACCCTCACCACCCTGGTGGCGCGGCTCTACGACCCCTCGGCGGGGCGGGTGCGGATCGGCGGGGTGGACCTGCGGGACGTGTCCTTCGACGCGCTGCGCGAGACGGTGGGGGTGGTGACGCAGGAGGCGCACATGTTCAACGACACCGTGCGCGCCAACCTGCTCTACGCCCGGCCCGAGGCCAGCGAGACCCAGATCTGGCACGCCCTCGAGGGCGCCCGGATCGCCGACCTCGTCCGGCGTCTGCCGGACGGCCTGGACACCGTGGTCGGGGACCGCGGCCACCGGCTCTCCGGCGGGGAGAAGCAGCGGCTGGCCATCGCCCGTCTGCTGCTCAAGTCACCGGCCGTGGTGGTGCTCGACGAGGCGACCGCCCACCTGGACAGCGAGTCCGAGGCGGCGGTCCAGCGCGCGCTGGACGAGGCGCTGCAGGGGCGCACCTCGCTCGTCATCGCCCACCGCCTCTCGACGGTGCGCGACGCCGACGAGATCCTCGTGCTGGAGCACGGGCGGGTCGTCCAGCGCGGCACCCACGAGCAGCTGCTCGCCGAGGGCGGTCTCTACGCCGCGCTCTACCGCACCCAGTTCCGCGACTGACCCCGCACCGGAGGGCGGGTCAGACGTCCTCCTCGTCCCAGATGCGGACCTTGCGGCTGCGCGGGGGGCGGCGGCGGCCCGGCGGCGTGGCCGAGGCGCCGGAGGAGGCCCCCACCAGCGATCGGTCCCCGCCGTCGACGTCGGCGGTGTCGCGACCACGTCCGGACCCGGCCAGGGCCTCGTCCTGCGCCTCGCGACGAGCCATGACGAGCACGAGCACGACACCGACCGGCACGGTGAGCCACCACTGGAGCGCGTAGGCGAGGTGCGAGCCGAGGCCGGTGTCGGGCGCCGGGAGCGGCTCGGGGCGGGACGCCGGCGCCGGCTGCTCGCCCTCCAGCACGAGGTAGGCCGGGCGCAGGTCCAGGCCGGTCGCCGCGGCGAGCCCGTCCACGCTGATCGAGGCGAGCTGCCCCTGGACCGGCGCACGGCCGAGGTCACGCTCGGGGGGCAGCAACCACCCGGTGACCGTCACCTCGCCGGTGGGGGCGTCCGGCACGTCCGGCAGCTGCTGGGCCGTGGGGGCGTTCCGGACCCAGCCGCGGTCCACCGCGAGCGCCGACCCGTCCGGCAGGGCCAGGGGCACCAGCACCTCGTAGCCGAAGACGCCCTCGTAGGGACGGTTGCGGACGAGGTGCTGCTCGTCGGCGAGGTAGCGACCGGTCGCCTCGACCCGCGTCCACCGCTGCGGGTCCGCGAGCTCGCCCTCGCGGCCCAGGGCCTCGTCCAGGGGCACCGGAGCCTGCCCGTAGTTCGCCTCGACCACGGCGCGGTCCTCGACCCTGCCCTGGTGCCGGTGCCACTGCCAGGAGCCCAGGCCCGCGGTGATGACCGCGAACAGCACGGCGAGCGCGAGGTAGCCGAGCCAGCGGGGTCGGCGCAGGACCTGCCACACCTCAGCCGTCCGCCTCGGTCAGCTCGTCCACCCCGACGACCTCGAGGAGGAAGCCGCGCAGCTGCAGGAAGTCGCGCAGGTGCTCCTCGTGCGCGGGGCAGGCCAGCCACACCTTGCGGCGGTCGGGGGTGTGCAGCCTCGGGTTGCGCCACACGACGGCGCGTCCGGCCTGCCGACGGCACGCCTTGGCGCTGCAGACGAGACCGGGTCCGGCCGGCGTCACGACGCGTCGGGGCCGCGTGGGGTGTGCCGGTCGCCCACGACCGTGCCGCTGATGACCGTCGCGCTGCGGGCACCGTCGGCGGCGGCCGGGTCGGGCACGGGGCCGGTGCCCAGGCCGCGGGTCGGCGCCTGGGGCGCGGACGCCGGGCCGCGCCTCTGGTCGACCGCGTTGGCGACCATGACCGCGAACGCGGGGATGACCACGGCGAGGAAGACGGCCACCCAGGCGAGGGCGTACCGCTGGGTCGTGAACGCCCACACCGCGACGGGGAAGGAGACCGTCCGGATGCCCATGGCCGTGAGGTACTGCCACATCCGACGCTTCCGGTCGTCCTCGACGGAGCGTCGGGCGCTCGTCACCCCCTGCGCCGGGCGTCGTGCTCCGGCGCGCGGGGCGGAGGAGGTGGGCACATCTCCACGATACGACTACGGTGGCCCCGTGACGAATCCCAGCGACCCCTCCGTCCCCCCGGCCGCCGTGCTCGTGACCGGTGGCAACCGCGGTATCGGTCTGGCCATCGCCCGCGCGTTCGCCGAGGCCGGCGACGACGTCGTCATCACCCACCGCAGCGGCGAGCCCCCCGAGGGCCTGCGCGGTGTGCGCTGCGACGTGACCGACGCAGCCAGCGTGGACGCCGCCTTCACCGAGGCCGAGCAGCTGCTCGGACGCCCGGTGGACGTGCTCGTCGCCAACGCCGGCATCACCAAGGACACCCTGCTCATGCGGATGAGCGACGAGGAGTTCGAGTCGGTCCTGGACACCAACCTCGCCGGTGCCTTCCGGTGCGCGCGCCGCGCGTCCAAGGGCATGATCCGGGCCCGCGCGGGACGGATCATCCTCATCTCCTCCGTGGTGGGGCTCTACGGCTCGCCGGGGCAGACCAACTACGCCGCGTCCAAGGCCGGGCTCGTCGGCCTCGCCCGCTCGATTACCCGTGAGCTGGGGGGACGCGGCATCACCGCCAACGTCGTCGCCCCCGGGTTCATCGAGACGGAGATGACCGAGCAGCTGTCCGAGGACCGGCGCGCGACCTACCTGTCCGGCATCCCCGCCGGGAGGTTCGCCCGGCCCGAGGAGGTGGCCGGGGTCGTGCGCTTCCTCGCCGGCCCCGACGCGGCCTACATCAGCGGCGCGGTGATCCCCGTCGACGGCGGGCTCGGGATGGGCCACTGAACCAGACCGGCGACACGGGCCGGGAGGCGGCGGATCACGCCGGGGGACGCACTAGAGTTCCCCCATGCTCCTCGAGGGAAAGAAGCTCCTGATCACCGGTGTCCTCATGGACTCCTCCATCGCCTTCCACGTGGCCCGGCTCGCCCAGGAGCAGGGAGCCGAGGTGGTGCTCACCTCGTTCGGCCGGACGTTGAAGATCACCCAGGCCATCAGCCGCCGGCTGCCGCGGGCCGCGCCGGTCATCGAGCTGGACGTGCAGAACGACGAGCACCTCGACACCCTGGCGGACCGCGTCGGTGAGCACACCGACCACCTCGACGGGGTGCTGCACTCCATCGGCTTCGCCCCGCGGGGGGCCTTCGACTTCCTCGGGGCGTCGTGGGAGGACGTCGCGACGGCGATGCAGGTCAGCGCCTACTCCCTGAAGTCGCTGGCGGTGGCCGCCCTGCCGCGTATGCGCGAGGGAGGCGCGGTCGTCGGGCTCACCTTCGACGCGCAGTACGCCTGGCCGGTCTACGACTGGATGGGTGTCTCCAAGGCGGCCTTCGAGGCGACCAGCCGCTACCTCGCCCGGGACCTGGGGCCGAAGGGCATCCGCTCCAACCTCGTCTCCGCCGGGCCGATCTCGACCACGGCGGCCAAGTCGATCCCGGAGTTCGACCAGTTCGCCCGGTGGAGCGAGCACTCGCCCCTGGGCTGGGACGTCAAGGACCCGGTCCCGGCGGCCCAGGCGTGCGTGGCGCTGCTGTCCGACTGGTTCCCGGCGACGACCGGCGAGATCGTGCACGTGGACGGCGGCTTCCACGCCACCGGCTTCTGAGCCGAGGTCCTCCTCCGGGGCCGTCCTGCGCGGTCCTACTCGGAGATGACCGTGCCCTTGCCGACGACGACGATGCCCGAGTCGGTGACCGTGAAGCCCCGCTGCCGGTCGTGCTCGTGGTCGACGCCGATGTGCACCCCGGCGGGCACCCGGACGTCCTTGTCGATGATCGCGCGGTGGATCTGGCACGAGCGCCCGACCTCGACCCGGTCCATGAGCACCGAGCCGGTCACGTGGCTGAAGCTGTGCACCATGACCCGCGGTGAGAGGACGGAGTCGGTGACCGTCGCGCCGGAGATGACGCACCCCGGGGACACCGCGGAGTTCACGGCGTGCCCGACCCGGTCGCCGGAGCCGTGCACGAACTTGGCCGGCGGGTGCGGGCCGTAGTTCGTGAAGATCGGCCAGGCCTCGTTGTAGAGGTTGAACACCGGGTGCACCGACACCAGGTCCATGTGCGAGTCGTAGTAGGAGTCGATGGTGCCGACGTCGCGCCAGTAGCCGCGGTCCCGGTCGGTCGCCCCGGCGATCTCGTTGTCCTTGAAGTCGTAGACCCAGGCGTCGCCCTTGTCCACGAAGGCCGGGACGATGTCACCGCCCATGTCGTGCTTGGACCCCTCGTTGAGGGCGTCCATCCGCACCGCGGCCTCGAGCGCCTCGGTGGTGAACACGTAGTTCCCCATCGAGGCCAGCACCTCGTCCGGGGCGTCGGGCAGCCCCCGCGGGTCGGCCGGCTTCTCCAGGAACTCGCGGATCTGCCGCGGGTCCTCCTGGTTGACGTCGATGACCCCGAACTGGTCGGCCAGGCTGATCGGCTGCCGGATCGCCGCGACCGTGCAACCGGCGCCGGTCTCGACGTGCTGCTCGACCATCTGGGCGAAGTCCATGCGGTAGACGTGGTCGGCGCCGACGACGACCACGATGTCCGGCCGCTCGTCGTGCACGAGGTTGAGGCTCTGGTAGATCGCGTCCGCCGACCCGGAGAACCAGCTCTTGCCGAGCCGCTGCTGGGCGGGGACCGGCGCGACGTAGTTGCCCAGGAGGGTTGACATACGCCACGTCTTGGTGATGTGCGCGTCCAGGCTGTGCGACTTGTACTGCGTCAGCACGACGATCTTGAGGTAGCCGGAGTTGACCATGTTGGACAGGGCGAAGTCGATGAGGCGGTAGATCCCCCCGAACGGGACGGCGGGCTTGGCCCGGTCCGCGGTCAGCGGCATCAGCCGCTTGCCCTCCCCACCCGCCAGGACGATCGCCAGGACCTTGAGCCGACTGCCTCGTTGCGCTGCCATGGGACCAACCTAGACGCCGCGTCAACCCCTGGCGAGGGGAGGGGCCAGGGGCTACGTTGAGGGCGTGCGCATCGACATCCTCACCCGCGAGTACCCCCCCAACGTCTACGGCGGAGCCGGCGTCCACGTCGCCGAGCTGACCCGTGCCCTGCGAGCCGTCGACGGGACGCAGGTTCAGGTCAGAGCCTTCGACGAGCCCGCCGACGAGCCGGGCACGACCGGGTATGCCGTGCCCGAGGACCTCGCGGACGCCAACGGTGCGCTGCGCACCCTGGGCGTGGACCTCCTCATGGCGCGCGACGTCGCCACCGGGGGCGCGGACCTCGTGCACAGCCACACCTGGTACGCCAACATGGGCGGTCACCTGGGGGGTGCGCTGGCGCAGATCCCGCACGTGGTCAGCGCGCACAGCCTGGAGCCGCTGCGGCCCTGGAAGGCCGAGCAGCTCGGCGGCGGGTATGCCGTCTCCTCCATGGTCGAGAAGGTCGCCTACGAGGGCGCGGCCGGCGTCATCGCCGTCTCCGCAGGCATGCGCCGCGACATCCTGGCGGCCTACCCCGGCGTCGACCCGGACGCCGTCCACGTGGTGCACAACGGCATCGACGCCGACCTGTGGCAGCGGGACACCTCCGACGACGCCGCCGAGTTCGTGCGGTCGAAGGGGATCGACCCGCACGCCCGCAGCGTCGTCTTCCTGGGGCGGATCACCCGGCAGAAGGGCCTGCCCTTCCTGCTCAAGGCGCTGCGCGCGCTGGACGACGACGTGCAGGTCGTGCTCCTCGCGGGGGCGCCGGACACCGAGGAGATCAAGGCCGAGGTCATCGCCCTCGTGGACCAGCTGCGCACCGAGCGGGGCGAGCAGGCGGCGCCCGTGGTGTGGATCGACGACATGCTGCCGCGCCACCAGGTCGTCGCCGTGCTCTCCCACGCCACCGTCTTCGTGTGCCCCTCCGTCTACGAGCCGCTCGGCATCGTCAACCTCGAGGCGATGGCCTGCGGCGCCGCGGTGGTCGCGACCGCGACGGGCGGCATCCCCGAGGTTGTCGTCGACGGCGAGACCGGCTGGCTGGTGCCCATCGAGCAGGTCCAGGACGGCACCGGCACGCCGGTCGACGAGGACGCCTTCGTCGCCGACCTGGGCCGGGCCCTGGTGGAGGCCTGCTCGGACGCCGAGGAGGCGCGCCGGCGGGGCGAGGCCGGTCGGGCACGGGCGGTCGAGCAGTTCAGCTGGACCACGGTGGCCGAGCGCACCGTCGAGGTCTACCGCGCCGTCCTGGAGGGCCGTGCCCCGGACCTGCCCGAGCTCGGCTGAGGCCGGGCGCCTCCGGTCGCAGACCGCGGCGGACGGTCCTACGGTCGCACCATGAGCGACATCCTCAGCATGCACCCGGACCGCGACACCTTCGACCTTCCCCAGCTGCGGGCCGCCATCGAGGCGGCGTCGGCCTGCGCGAGCACCTGCGCGTCCTGCGCGGACGCCTGCCTGCGCGGAGGCCACGCCGGCGACATGGTCCGGTGCATCGACCTGTGCAACCAGTGCGCCGCCATCTGCCGCACCACCGCCGACATCCTCTCCCGCCCGGGGCCCAACGGGGACAGCTGGGAGGAGGTCGTGCGGGCGTGCATCGCGGTCTGCCGCGAGTGCGCCGACGAGTGCGGCAGCCACGAGATGGACCACTGCCGCGCCTGCGCGCAGGCCTGCCGCGAGTGCGCGGAGGCCTGCGAGACGCTGCTCGCCGTCGCGGACTGAGGGCGGGGCGCCCCGGTCCTCGCTAGCGCCAGCCGGCGAGGTGCAGGACGGCGGTGTTCGTCGCGTCGGTCAGCGCCGTGGCGGCCACGGCCTGCAGGCGCCGCAGCGTCTGTCCGCGCGAGCTCGTGGTCGCCAGGTCGACCGACTCCAGCGCGGGGTCCAGCCCGGCGTCGGTGAGCGTCAGGACCCCGGCGGCGAGGGCGATGAGCCGCTGGGCCCGGCCCGGGAGGCCGGTGGGCAGCCCCCAGGGCTCGGCCTGCGACGTGCGGCGCAGGCCCGCCAGGCGCTCCTGGGCCGCGGCGCCGAAGGGCGCGCCACCCGCCTCGAGGAGGGCGTCGGTGTGCGCGGCCAGCTCGGTCCGCAGGCCCAGCTCGACCTGACCGAGGTCGAGCGCCTCCACCCGGTGCGTGGGGAAGGGCTCGGCGTCGTGCAGCGTCCAGCGCGCGGACCAGCCCTGGTCGCCCTCCGGCCCGAACAGCTCCAGCTCGGGCACCAGCGCCCCGCCCAGGCCCGGGATGAAGACGCACTCGGCCGCCGCGCTGGCGGCGGCGTGCAGGTCCGCCGAGCCCCGCGGCATACCGGTGAGGTCGCCCGGACGGGGCAGAGCCACGAGCACGGCCCGCTCGCCGAGGCTCTGCCACATGCCCAACGGCTCGGTCAGGCCCTCCACGTGGTCGACGTCGGGCAGGGCCCGGGCGGCGACCGTGGACACGTCGGCGCGCCCGGCGAAGGCCGCGGTGGCCCACAGGGCCACCCGCACGCTCGCCGGCAGCTCGTGATCAGGCATGGGGGCGATGGTAGACACCTCGGCCCCGACTAGAGTGGCCCGCCATGAGCGATGTCCTGGAATTCGCCGGTGTCGGGGTCCGGCGTGGCACGACCGACCTGCTCAGCGGGGTGGACTGGTCGGTCGAGGAGGGGGAGCGGTGGGTCGTCATCGGGCCCAACGGGGCCGGCAAGACCACGCTGCTCCAGCTCGCCTCCGGCCGCATGCACCCCACCACCGGTGTCGCCGGGGTCCTGGGTGAGGTGCTGGGGGCCGTCGACGTCTTCGAGCTCCGCCCCCGGATCGGGGTCTCCAGCGCCGCCGTCGCCGACCGCATCCCCGACGAGGAGCGGGTCAGCGACGTCGTGGTCACCGCCGCCTACGGGGTGGTCGGCCGCTGGCGCGAGCAGTACGACGAGACCGACGACCAGCGCGCCGCCGAGCTCCTCGAGGCGCTCGGGGTGGCGCACCTGGCGACCCGCCGGTTCGGCACCCTCTCCGAGGGCGAGCGCAAGCGGGTGCAGATCGCCCGGGCCCTCATGACCGACCCCGAGCTCATGCTGCTCGACGAGCCGGCCGCAGGCCTCGACCTGCGGGGCCGGGAGGACCTGGTCGGGCGGCTCAGCCTGCTCGCGGAGGACCTGGACGCCCCGGCGCTGGTGCTGGTCACGCACCACGTCGAGGAGATCCCGCCCGGCTTCACCGACATCCTCATGCTGCGCGAGGGCACGGTGGTCGCCGCCGGCCCGATCGAGCTCACGCTGACGGCCGAGAACCTCTCGGCGACCTTCGGCATACCGCTCGTCGTCGACCGCCACGGGGACCGCTGGTCGGCCCGCGCCGCGACCCCGGTGCCGGCGTCGGGGTCGGGGTCGGTGCCCGGCACCACCGCGTGAGCGTCCTCGAGGTCCTCGCTATCGTCCTGGCCGGGCTGGCGGCGGGCACCATCAACACGATCGTCGGGTCCGGCACGCTGGTGACCTTCCCGGTGCTGCTGCTCTTCGGGTATGCCCCGGTCTCGGCCAACATCTCCAACTCCCTGGGTCTGGTGCCCGGAGGCGTCGCGGGGACGTGGGGCTACCGTCACGAGCTGCGCTCGCTGGGCCCGATGCTCTGGCGCCTGGGGCCGGCGAGCCTGGTGGGGTCGGTCATCGGCGCCCTGCTCCTGCTGGTGCTGCCGGCGGCGGCGTTCGAGACGATCGTGCCCGTCCTCATCCTCGTGGCCCTGCTGCTCGTCGTGCTCGGGCCGCGGCTGCAGCGCTGGGCCGCCCGCCGGCACGCCGACCGCATCACCCCGGGCCGGTGGGTCGCGCTCGTGGTCGGCATCCTGCTGTCCGGGGTCTACGGCGGCTACTTCGGCGCGGCGCAGGGGGTGCTGCTGCTGGGGATCATGAGCATCCTGCTGCCGCTGGGCCTGCAGCAGATCAACGGCATCAAGAACGTGCTGGCGACCATCGCCAACCTCGTGGCGGCGCTGGTCTTCCTGGTGGTCGCGCCGGACCTCGTGGACTGGACGGTGGTCCTGCTCATCGGGATCGGGTCCATCCTCGGGGGGCTCCTCGGGGCCCGGGTGGGCCGACGGCTGCCGCCGGCCGTGCTGCGCGGCGTCATCGTCGTCATCGGCACGGTGGCGATCGTCAACCTGCTGCTGACATGAGCGAGGCTCCCGCAGACCTCCCGCCCGGCGCCGTGTGGGTCGAGGACCCGCGCGATCCCCGGGTGCGCGACTACTTCCAGCTCACCGACGTGGCGCTGCGCCGGGTGCTGGAGCCGCAGGAGGGGCTCTACCTCGCCGAGTCCGACAAGGTCATCCGGCGCGCGCTGGCCTCCGGCCACCGGATGCGCTCGCTGCTCCTCACGCCGCGCTGGGCCACCGAGCTCACCGAGCTCGTCCGTCCGGCGCTGGCGGGCGGCATACCGGTGTATGTCGGGAGCCCGGGCGTCATCGAGGAGATGACCGGCTTCCACCTGCACCGCGGGGCCATCGCGGCCATGCACCGGCCCGCGCTGCCGGGCGTGGCAGAGGTCGTGGCCGGGGCCCGCAGGGTCGCCGTCCTGGAGGACGTGGTGGACCACACCAACGTGGGGGCCGCCTTCCGCTCGGCCGCGGCCCTGGGCGTGGACGCCGTGCTGGTGACCCCGCGCTGCGCGGACCCGCTCTACCGCAGGGCGGTGCGGGTCTCCATGGGCACCGTCTTCCAGGTGCCCTGGACGCGGATCGACCCGTGGCCCGGCGGGGTCGACGTGCTCCGCGAGGAGGGCTTCACCGTGGCCGCGCTGGCCCTCGCCGAGGACGCCGTCGACCTCGACGAGCTGGAGGCCGGGCCGCCGGAGCGTCTCGCGCTGGTGCTCGGCACCGAGGGCGACGGGCTCTCGCCGCGGACCGTGGAGTCGGCGGACCTCGTGGTCCGGATCCCCATGGGCGGCGGCGTGGACAGCCTCAACGTCGCGGCCGCCTCAGCCGTGGCGTTCTGGGCGGTCCGGCCGCGCTGAGGCGCGACCTCGCCCGGGCTCCTCGCGACGGCTGACGCGGTCGCGGCCGGACGGTAGCGTCTGCGCATGGCCACAACGACGTCACGGATCGCGCTGCTCATCGACGCGGAGAACGCCCCGGCCGCCACGATCCAGGACATCCTCGCCGAGGTGGCGCGGCACGGATCCTGCAACATCCGTCGGGCCTACGGCGACTGGACCTCGCCACAGCTCAGCTCCTGGCGGTCGGTGCTGGCGGAGCACGCCCTCCACCCGGTCCAGCAGTTCGCCTACGCCAAGGGCAAGAACGCCGCCGATATCTCCATGGTCATCGATGCCATGGACATCCTGCACGCCGGACAGGCCGACGGGTTCGCCGTGGTGTCGAGCGACGCGGACTTCACGCCGCTGGTCATGAGGCTGCGGCACTCGAGCATGCAGGTGATGGGATTCGGCGAGCGCAAGGCGGCCGACGCCCTCGTCAGCGCGTGCACCGCCTTCCTCTACCTCGACGAGCTCGGCGAGGAGGCGACACCCGACGCACCGCAGGCGCGTCGGACCCGGAACCAGCTCCGCGGCGACACGGCCCTGGTCAGGCTCCTGCGCGGCGCCGTCGCCGCCACCGCGCAGGAGGACGGCTGGTCGCACCTCGGCGCGGTGGGTGCCGCCATCCGCAACCAGTCGTCCTTCGACGAGCGCAACCACGGCTACGCCAAGCTCAGCGGCCTGCTCGAGGCGACCGAGCTCTTCGAGATCCGCCGCACCGAGGGCGTGGTCCACGTGCGGGACCCGAAGGCGGTCGCGGCACGGTAGCCCGAGGTGGGCCCGTCCGTCGCGGGTCGTGCGCGGAGATGGCCCTCCAGGGGCCACGACCGCGCACGGTCGGTGTCGGCCGCGGTGTGCGTCCCGTCTGAAGGGTGCCGCCGCGCTCAGCCGTCCTGCTGGACGTCCTGCCGGGCGTCGCGGCGCCGGAACCACCCTGCGAGCACGGCCCCGGAGAGGTTGTGCCAGATCGAGAAGACCGCTCCCGGCAGCGCCGCGACCGGGGTGAAGAAGGTCGCCGCGAGGCCCGAGGCGAGCCCGGAGTTCTGCATCCCCACCTCGATCGCCATGGTGCGCGCCGACCGCTCGCCGACCCCGGTGGCACGGCCGACGGCATACCCGATGCCGAGGCCGAGGAGGTTGTGCAGAACCACGGCCGCGGCGACGAGCAGCCCGGCCTCGAGGAGCTGGTCGGCCGAGAGGGAGACCACGAGAGCCACGACGACGCAGATGACGAGGACCGAGAACCACGGCATCAACGGCAGCACCCGCCGCACCAGGGACGGCACGAGCAGGCGGACGAGGAGCCCCAGGACCACCGGCACGAGCACGATGACGACGATGGTGCGGGCCATGCCCCAGCCGTCCACCGGCAGCCGCTCGCCGACCAGCCACAGGGTCAGCAGCGGCGTGAGCAGGGGCGACAGCAGCGTCGACACCGAGGTCATGGTGACGGAGAGGGCCGTGTCGGCCCGGGCGAGGTAGGCGACGACGTTGCTGGCGGTGCCGCCCGGCACGCAGCCGACGAGGATGACGCCGGCGGCGATCTCGTCCGGGAGCCGCAGCAGGGTGACGACGAGCAGGCCCACGAGGGGCATCACGGCGTACTGCGCCGCGACCCCGAGCAGCACCGGCAGCGGGCGGCGCACGACGAGGGCGAAGTCCGGCAGGGTCAGGGTGAGCCCCATCCCGAACATGATGACCCCGAGCAGCGGGGTGATGAGCCCGGCGCCCCCGGACACCGGGCCGGCGAGGACATACCCCACGACCCCGGCCAGCAGCACGAGGAGGGGGAAGAGGGTGACCGCGCGGTAGGCGCTGCGGTCCTCGGCCCGGGAGGTCGGCGTGGTTCCGTCGATGATGCTCACCGGGACAGCCTGACGCACGTCCGCGCACGTGGTGCGAGGCGCGCGGGGGAGAGCGCTTCCAGAGGCGAGGCGCCGCGCCCGGTCCCGTGCGTCTCGGCCCCGTGCCGGACCCTCACGGGACGCCGGTGGTCAGGCGTCGATCTCCCGCGCCAGCCCGTCGACGACCTCGGCGCCCGGCAGCCGGGCGGCCAGCGCCCCGGGCAGCCGCAGCTTGCTGCGCCTCAGGCCCGATCCCACGACGATCTGCGGGCGGTCCACGACGCGCGCGTCGACGAGCACCGGCCAGTCGTCCGGCAGACCGAGCGGGGTGATGCCGCCGTACTCCATCCCGGTCCGCCCGACGGCGTCGTCCATCGGCATGAACGAGCACTTGCGCACGTCGAGCCGCTTGCGCACCGTCGTGTTGACGTCGGCGCGGGTGTGCCCGAGGACCAGCGCCGCGCACACCCGCTCCTCGCCGGCGCGCGCCCCGGCGATGACGATGCAGTTGGCCATGTCGCGCAGGTCCCAGCCGGTCGCCTCCACCAGGACGGCCGTGTCGGCGTGGTCGGGGTCGATCCCGGCCACCTCGACGGCGGTGACGTCCTCCCCGTCGGCGGCCATCGCCTCGAGGGTCTGCCGGACCGGACCCGCGAGCAGCTCGGGGCGCCCCAGGGCCGGGGTCCAGGTGAGGGTCACAGCTGGTAGGTGCCGGTGATCGAGCCGCGGGCCAGCACATTGCCCAGGGTCATGAACTGGGCCTTGGCCAGCGAGCTCGACGCGTCGAGCCCGGTGTCGTCGGTGTCCAGCGCCCAGACGGTGAAGACGTAGCGGTGCGGCACGTCGCCCTCCGGCGGCGCGCAGCCGGCCCAGTCGTGGGTGCCGAAGTCGTTGGCGAGCGTCATGGCGCCCCCGCCGAGGTCGTGACCCTGCTCGCCGGCACCGGTGGCCAGCGACGTGACGTCCGCGGGGAGGCCGAGGACCGCCCAGTGGGAGAAGCCGCCGACGACCGGGGCGTCCGGGTCGTGGCAGACCAGCAGGTAGGACCGCGTGCCCTCGGGGGCCCCGGACCAGGACAGTTGCGGAGAGGTGTTGCCCTGGGCATACCCGGCCGACTCCGGCAGGGGCGAGCCGTCGGTGAAGTCCGTGCTGGTCACCTGCAGCTCGGCCGGCGCGGCCGGGAGGGTGTCGATCGGGTGGGGGGCAAGGGTGCGCTCCAGACTCATGTCACCGAACCTAACGCGACCGCCGCGGGCCCGCACGTGGTGGTCCGGGTGTCGGGGGCGGGTGGCACAGTGGACGCCATGGCGAGCGAAGGACGTCGGTGCATCATGCACCTCGACCTCGACGCGTTCTTCGCCGCCGTCGAGCAGCGCGACAAGCCCTCGCTGCGGGGCCGTCCGGTCATCGTCGGTGGGCTCGGCGGCCGGGGCGTGGTGTCCACGGCGTCGTACGAGGCGCGACGGTTCGGCGCGCGCTCCGCGATGCCCACCATCGAGGCCCGGCGTCGCTGCCCGCCCGGGACGGCGTTCCTGTCCGGTCGCTACGCGGCATACCGGGCGTCGTCGGCGGTCGTCATGGGCCTCCTGCGGGAGCGCTCGAGGCTGGTCGAGCAGGTGTCGGTGGACGAGGCGTATGTCGATCTCACCCCGCCCGAGGGCCCGCTCGGCTGGGACGCCGCCGACCTCGAGCGGTGGTGCCGGGGCCTGCTCGCCGAGATCACCGCGGCGACGGGCGGGCTGACCGCGTCGGTCGGCCTGGCGCCCAGCAAGATGATGGCCAAGCTGGCCAGCGAGATGGACAAGCCGGCCGGCGTGACCGTGGTGCGCCCGGGGGAAGAGCTGGAGGTGCTCCACGCCCTGTCGGTGCGCGCCATCCCGGGCATCGGGCCGGCGACCGGGGCCCGGTTGCACAGCTTCGGCGTCGACACCGTCGCCGACCTCGCCCGCATGTCCGAGCCCGACCTCGTGTCGATCTTCGGCACCGCCCACGGCGGTGCGCTGCACCGGCTGGCCCGGGCCGAGGACGACCGCCCGGTGGTCGTGGAGCGCGAGGCGAAGTCGATCTCGGTGGAGGAGACCTTCGAGACCGACGTGGCCGACCGGGGCCGGCTGGAGTCCGAGCTGGGGCGCATGTCCCAGGGGCTCGCGCAGCGGCTGGAGAAGGCCGGCGTCTTCGCCCGCACCATCACCGTCAAGGCGCGCCAGCACGACTTCACCACCCAGACGCGGTCGGGCACGCTGCCCTTCGCCACGGGGGACGCGGCGATCATCCTGCGCGAGGGCCGGCGGCTGCTCGGGTCGGTCGACGTCACGAGCGGGCTGCGGCTCCTCGGGCTCGGCGTGGCCGGGCTCACCGCCCACGCGCAGGAGGAGCTCACGCTGGACACGACCTACCCCGTGGTGGGGGCCGTGGAGCTGCCGGACGTCGACGGGTCGACGCCGCTCGAGGGCGTGGCGCCGGCCGGGTCCTCCGACCTCGGGGAGGAGCCGGGCGCGGCCGCGGGCCGGCCGCAGCTGGGGTGGCGTACGGGGCAGGACGTGCGGCACGACGACCACGGCGCCGGCTGGGTGTGGGGCAGCGGACGCGGGGTGGTGACGGTGCGTTTCGAGGGGCCGCGCACCGGCCCGGGACCGGTCCGGACCTTCGCCGACGACGACCCCGCGCTGCACCAGGCGGACCCCCCGGAGTGGCGGGACGCGCCGGCCCCACCCTCCTGACGCCTCCCCGCGGTGGTGGCGTGCGGCACCTCCCGGGCGTGCTAGCCTTGACGGTCGTTGCGCACTTCCCACAGGTGCCGCGGCGACACCCTTGTCCGGGTGGCGGAATGGCAGACGCGCTAGCTTGAGGTGCTAGTGCCCTTAACGGGCGTGGGGGTTCAAGTCCCCCTCCGGACACGTCGTCCTCGACGAGGACCACGAAGCCCCTGGACCACCGGTCCGGGGGCCTTGTCGTGCCCGGCGGACCAACCCCGGGTGGTGCTCGCGAGCCAGCCCAGGGTGAGGGCGGCCGCCGCGGCCAGGACGAGGACCACGTCACCGGCCACCCGCTGGTCGACGAGCGGGTTCGCGACCCAGGGCAGCGCCACCCGGCCGTAGTACCAGGGCTCGACCAGCACCACGCTCGAGCGCAGCCCCAGCCCGAGCAGGAGCACGACCCCGAGGAGGGGCAGCAGCGCCGGCAGCTGGGCCGCCCACCGCCGCGTCACGGCGTCCTCCCGGGTCAGCGCCACGGCGAGCAGGACCCCCACGGCGCTCAGGTAGAGGAGCGCGACCACGGTGGCCACGTCACTGGTCAGCAGCAGCCGCCGCACCGGCGTGAGGGTGAGGACCGCCAGGGCCGCCCCGGCATGGACGCCGGCGACGACAGGGCGCGTCAGCAACCGTGTGGCCTGGCTCGCCACCGCCCGCTCCAGCCACTCACGGGGGCCCAGGGAGCCGTCGGCCCGGACGGGCAGCACCTGCAGCCCCAGCGTGACCGGGGCCGCCACGACGGACAGGCTCGGGAGGACGGCCAGGAGGGTCAGCTGCTGGGCGAGGTGGGCGCTGAGCAGCACGGACCCGTACACCGCCGGGGCCCCGTTCGTGACCCAGGTGAAGCCCGCGAGCCCCACGACGGCGGCCACGGTCCGGTGCCGTGGCCAGGACACCCCCTGCGCCCGGGCCCGGCCGACCCACCGGAGGTAGACCAGCAGGGCCGAGCCGGCGAGCAGCAGCGTGACCGGCTCGACCCGGACCTGCGTCACCGTGGTGAGGATCGAGGGGGGCGGAGGAGCGGCATACCCGGTCAGCACCACGACCGGGTCGTCCGCCTCCGCCGCGGCGTGGGGTGGCCGCGTGCGGGCGAGGACGGAGGACAGGCCGAGGACGAGGGCCATGAGCAGGACCTCCGCGGCCGCGAGACGTCGGAAGGCGCCCGGCCGGCCCTGCGCCAGCAGCGTCAGGGTATGCCGTCGGTGCAGGGCGCCGACGAGCCCCAGCAGGGCGAGGAGCACCACCTTGACGGCGACGAGCCGACCCCAGGAGGTCTCGAGGAGGGCGGTCGGGTCCTCCAGCCGGACCACCAGGCTGAACACGCCGGAGAGGAGGAGCACCGCGAAGGCCCACGCGGCCACGGTGGAGTACCGGCCCGCCAGGACGGCCAGACCGGTCCCCGGGTGATGGGCGCGCTCGGGGCGGGAGCCAGGTCCGAGCCCGGGGGCGACGACCAGGACCAGCACGGCGAGGCCGCCCACCCAGACGCAGGCGGCGAGGGTGTGCAGCCACAGGCCGAGGACGGCGGCCCCATGGGCGCTGGTCCCACCGGTGTGACCGACCCCGGCCAGCTGGAGCAGGGCGGCCGCGGAGAGCAGCAGGCCGAGCGCCGTCTCGCCGGGCTGGCGCGAGACGAGGCCGGCGACGGCGACCAGCGCCGTCAGCACCGTCGCGGCGACCAACGATCGACTCGCGCCCAGGTCGAGGAAGGCCTGGACCTGCTCGGCAGGCGCGGTCAGGTGCGCGCCCCCGAGCACGTCCCGGAAGGTCAGGACCAGCTGGGCCGCCAGCAGGGCCGTCCAGAGGCCGGCGGCCACCACGGCCAGCCGCCGCAGTCTCTCCCACAGCGCGGCCTGTGCCGTCGCGGACACCACCGCCACGCACAGCAGCAGAGCGCCCACGGCGAGGGCGGCGGCGCCGCGGCCGAGACCGGTGACCACGGGGAGGCCCCACCGGACCGCCGCACCGGGATCGGCGAGCGCCGGCGGCCGGGCCGCGCCGGTGGTCCAGAGCCCCAGCACGACCGCGAGGACGAGCACCGCGAGAGCGGCCCACCCCAGGACCGGGACCCGGGGCGCGCGGCCGTCCCGCCCGTCCACCCGGGGCGGTGAGGAAGCTGGCGCAGGTCCGTCCACTGACCCTCCGCGGTCACGGCGGCCGACCCGGGGGGTCGACCTGACAGGTGCATCGTAGGGCGCCCCCGCCGGGGCGGTCGAGGGTCGGGACGCCGCACCAGCCCCGTCAGCCCCGCCGCGCAAGGTTCGCGCAAGGCCGGCGCGGCACAGTCGTCGATGTCCTGCCGGTGACGGACCCGTGACCTGCTCGGCGCCGCCAGGACGCGCCATCCGCAGCCGACCTGAGCACGACAGGGGTAGAGACACCATGGACCTGACACGACGAAGCGTCCTGACCGCCACCGGCCTGGGGGCACTGGGCGTCATGGGCTACACCGGGCTCACCCGCCCCCTGGGCAACGAGGTCCTCACCAAGAGCGCGAGCGGGCTGTCGGACCGCAACTTCCCCCGCGCCTACCGTGCGGCCTTCCGGCCCCTGCCCAGGCTCGCCCCCTACGAGGTCGGCTGGGACGACGGCGTGCGCGTCGAGAAGTATGCCGTCTCGGCCAGGGTCGGCACCGCCCAGATCCTGCCGAACCTGTCCACGCCGGTCATCGGCTACAACGGTTCGGTCCCCGGCCCGACCATCTCGGTCGAGCGGGGCACCCGGGTGCACCTCAAGGTCCGCAACAGGCTCTACGGCGTGCAGCACCCCGAGGGGCTGGAGCACTCCCACGAAAGCGGCCTCGTCCTCTCGACCCACCTCCACGGGCACGCCTCCCTGCCGGAGTACGACGGCTACGCCGACGACCGCACGATCCCGGGCTACGCGAAGGAGTACGTCTACGAGAACGACCAGCCGGCGCGCACCATCTGGTACCACGACCACGCCACCCACCTGACCACGCGCAACGTGTACTCGGGCCTGGCCGCGCAGTACCACATCCGGGACGAGGCCGAGCGCGCGCTCCTGCCCCAGGGCGAGTTCGACGTGGCCATGACCCTCAGCGACATCATGTTCGAGTCCGACGGTCGCGCCCGGTTCGACGACAAGGACCACTCCGGGCTGTGGGGTGACGTCGTCCTGGTCAACGGTCAGCCGTGGCCGGTGATGAAGGTGAAGCGACGCGTGTACCGCTTCCGTGTGCTCAACGCCTCGATCTCCCGCTCCTACCGGCCCTACCTCAGCACCGGCGACGCCGTGCACATGGTCGCCACCGACGGGGGCCTCATGCCGACCACGCGGTCGGTCACGACGTGGCGGCACGCACCGGCCGAGCGCTACGAGTTCCTCGTCGACTTCAGCAGGTACGCCCCGGGCACGCAGGTGAACCTCCTCAACTCCAGCAACCCCAAGAACGTCGACTTCGACCACACCGGGAAGATCATGGCCTTCCAGGTGGTCGACGACCCGGTCGACACCAGCGACCCGACCTGGCGGACGATCCCGACGAGCCTGGTCGGGAGCGAGGCGATGAGCCTGACCCCCTCGCAGAGCGTGAAGACCCGGTACCTGGAGCTCAAGAAGAGCGACGTCACCAACGTCTGGAACATCAACGGCACCACGTGGCAGGACGTGATCGCCAGCGGGTACACGAAGGTCTTGGCTGATCCGGGACTGCACTCGGTGGAGATGTGGGACCTGCACACCAGCTCGGGCGGGTGGTTCCACCCCCTGCACATCCACCTCGTCGACTTCCAGATCGTCAGCCGCAACGGCAAGGCGCCGTTCGCGTGGGAACGCGGACCCAAGGACGTCGTCTACGTCGGACCGGACGAGAAGGTGCGGGTGCTCATGCGCTTCGAGCGTGAGGGCCGCTACATGGTGCACTGCCACAACCTCCCGCACGAAGACCACGACATGATGGGCCAGTTCCGGGTCGGGCTCAGTGCCGGTGCCCCCGACCCGCACGACCCGATCGCCGCCGCGCGGCCCGCCATCGACACCGAGCCGGACGACCGGTGAGTACCGTCCTGGCCGGCCCGGACCGGGCCGGTGGACCCGCCGCCCCGGGACGTCGCAGGCATGCCTCCGGCTGGCGGTGGGCGTTCGCCTCGCTGCTGGTCCTGGGGCTGGTCCTGGTGGTGCGCACGTGGGTGGTGACCCCGTTCGAGGTCGTCTCCGACTCCATGGCGCCGACCCTGCCGGAGGGGTCAACGGTGCTCGTCGAGCGTGTCTCGCTGACCTGGCAGGACCCGGGGTACCAGGACCTGGTGCTCTTCGACAGCCCGGACGGACCGGTCATCAAGAGGGTCGTGGGGCTCGAGGGCGACACCGTCCGCATCGAGGACGCGGTGCTGCACGTGAACGGCGAGGCGGTCCAGGAGCCGTACGTGGATCTGCGCACCCTGGACGGCGTCTTCTTCGGGCCGGTGGTCGTCGGTGCCGACGAGCTGTTCGTCCTCGGGGACAACCGCTTCGACTCCATCGACTCACGCACCTACGGGCCGGTCCCGCTGGAGGCCGTGCGGGGGACGGTGATCGACCCCTGAGCCCCGATCCGGCCGGCCCCGACCGCCACCACGCCCATCCCACCCCGAGACCCGACATCGTCGAAGGAGACCCATCATGACCATCCACCAGCTCCTGCGGGCGCGGCCTGGCCGGCGCCTGCACCCTGCACGTCGCGACGGACGCCGCCGCCTCGTCTCGGTCTCGGTCGCGGCAGCGCTGCTGGCGACCGGCACCGGCGCGGCGCTCGCGACCGTCACGAGGCCCAACCCGGTCCAGCTCGCCGCCTTCGGACCCGTCAGCGGCGAGCACGGCTACCCCACGTGGTACGAGGACAGCAACGGCCTCCGGCTGCAGCAGTGCCTCGACATCGAGGACCCCTACTGCGACCCGGCCTTCCTGCGCGGCGAGATGCCCGACCCGGACGCCCCGGTGAGCTTCCCGGAGAACTGGCCGCTGGAGTCGTTCTACTTCCTGGCCGGTGCGAGCCTGGACATGCCCGGAGGCGGCAGCGCGACCCTGACCAGCGGGCTCGAGGCGACCATGGCCAACGGCGAGGCGGTCGACGGGGACCAGGTGGTCTTCGGACGGCAGCGCTTCGACATCGACTTCCCCGAGCCGGGGACCTACGTCGTCACCCACCCCTACGGCGAGGACACCTTCACGGTGACCTCCTCGGACTTCGACGACTTCCGCTACGTCGAGGACATCACCCCGTCGCCCGGCAGCTTCGGGCTGGCGCTGCGGTCCCGGATCAACCCCTTCCTCGTGTCCACCGGTGGACTGGTCACGACCGACCTGGGGACCTACGTCGGTGACCCCGGCGCGCTGACGACGGTGACCGGCAGCCCCTACGACACCAACTACTTCCGCGTCGAGCAGGTGCTCGACACCGGGGAGAAGGTGCTGCTGGCGACGACCGACGAGTTCTCCGTCATGGGCAAGGTGTCGACGAACACCGGCATCGAACCACGGGCGGCGACCCTGGTCGAGAACGGGGACGGCCGCTACCTCGACGTCTTCGCCACGACCGGCACCTTCAGGTCGGTCAGCGTCTCCGGCAGCGGCGTGAGCAGGACCACCCTCGACGCCGACGGCAACCGCTACTTCGGTCGTGTCGCGCTGGGGGCGACGACGCCCTCGACCGTCACGTTCACCAACGAGACGGACGAGCCGCACGCATCCCGGTCCCTCCCCGTCACGGACGGCGTCACCATCACGGAAGCGACGTACGACACCGACCAGGACAGGCTCACCGTCCGGGCGTCCTCGACCGACGAGGTCGACCCACCCACGCTGACCCTCACCGGGGTCGGGGAGCCGGTCACCCTCGACCACGGCGCCGCGACCGTGGAGACGGGCGCCGCCCCGGCCACCGTGACCGTGACGTCCTCCGGCGGGGGCAAGGACACCGCCGCCGTCACCGTCGGCGGCGGACCCGCCGGGGAGCGCGCGGCGACGATCGCCGCGATCTCCGGTCCAGTCCAGGCGGTCGCCGGCGATGAGGTCACGCTGAGCGACGCGTCGCTCAACGCCGAGAGCCTGCGGTGGGAGCAGACCGGTGGTCCGGACGTCGGCATCACCGGCGCCACGAGCGACCGGGTCACGTTCACCGCTCCCGCCGAGGGCGGGACGCTCGAGGTGACGCTGACCGCCACAGGTCCGGCCGGTCAGACGAGCACCACCGCGCCGTTCGTGGTCGAGGTGCTCGCCGAGCGGCCCCCGGCCCCCGCGCCGGTGGCGACCGCCAGCGCGAGTCCGTCCGCCGCCATGGTGGGGCAGAAGGTCACGGTCTCCGGAGCCGCGAGCCAGAACGCGGTGAGCTACGCCTGGACCCAGACGGGCGGCGCACCGGTCGTCATCGAACCCTCGGCGTCGGCGTTCTCGTTCACCATGCCCGCTACCCCGGCGCCGCTGACCTTCGAGCTGACCGTCACCAACGCCGACGGCGTGACCGCGAGCACCGAGGTCGGCGTCAGCCAGGTCGTCGACGTCCTGACCGTCTCCTCGGCGCAGTACCGCGCCGGGAAGGCGGAGTGGCGGGTCGCCGGGACGGCATCGGTCACCTCGGTCAACACGGTCCGGGTCTACGTCCGCCGGGCCGACGGCAGCCGCGGCGCTCTCGTGGGTGAGAGCCTCGTCAGCGTCCCGGTCACCGCGGGCGCTCCCGGCGACTGGGAGGTGCGCGTGCGCGGTGGTGTCAACCCGGGCACGGCCACGCAGGTCATCGTCGAGTCGACCCGCGGCGGGTCCACGGTGGCCAGCATCCAGCGGCAGTAGCCCCGCTCCTGCCGAGCACGCGTGGCTGGAGCCACGCCGGCGGGCGAGGAGGGCCGTGGTCCGGGTCGATGCCCGGGCCACGGCCCTCGGCGCTGCGTCACGAGGGCGATGTATCTGGCCGTCGCCAGGGTGCTCTGGGGGCAGGTCACTGGTCCTGTACGCCGACGGCTGGTGACCCCTACGCTGTCCTTACCCGCGCCGTGACCCGCGGGCACCAGAAGGGAGCCGCTGATGGCGGTGACGAGGATCGTGCTGTTCGGCCCCACCCGTGTCGTGGGACCGGAGGGCGACGCTGTGCACCTGACCGGCAAGCACGCGCGCATCCTCGCGCTCCTGGCGCTCTCGCCCGGCCATCCCGTGTCCAAGGACCGGTTGGCCGAGGTGCTCTGGGAGGGGCGTCCCCCACGGTCCTTCCAGCAGACCCTCGACAGCGACGTCTGCGTCCTGAGGCGGACGGCGGGGCTGGGGCCCGGGCGGTCGTCCGCGCTGAGGACGACGCCGGCCGGCTACGTCCTCGACCCGGGGCGGGTGCGCGTCGACCTCGACGAGGCACGAGCCCTGGCGGACCGTGCAGCGGACGAGCCCTCGGCGGCCGCCGTGGTGAGCGCCGCCGCGGCCCTCGATCTCGCGGCGGCCCGCCTGCTCGAGGACGAGCCCTACGCGCCCTGGGCGGAGGAGGCCCGCGAGGACTGGTCGCGCACGGAGTACGCGCTGTGCCTGCGCGCCTCACGGGCGGCGCTCGTCGTGGGCGACCTCACGCTCGCGGTGACCGCCGCGAGCCGCGCCCTCGGCGTGCGTCCGACGTCGGAGGAGGCCGCGACGCAGCTCATGCGGGCCCACTGGTGGACCGGGAGGCGTGCCGAGGCCATCAGGGTCTTCCTCCGTCTCCAGGACCTCCTCCTGGACGAGCTCGGGGAGCGTCCCGGCCGCGAGGCGCGCGAGCTCTACCTGACCGTCCTGCGCGACGACGGGCCGGCTGTCGACGGTGGCGCGGACGCCGAGCACCTCCGGCTGCTGCTCCAGCTCCTGCGCGAGGCCTTGGACCTCACCCCCGGGGTCCGTGCTCCGGCCCTCGACGCCGAGCTGGCGGCGGCGGCGTCGGAGGCCCTGACGCGGTGGGGTCGTTCCGCCGGGTCGGTCGGACGGCGGGGGTAGACATGGGGCAGGGGGTCGAGACGGTGCTGCTGGTGGACGACCACCAGCTCGTCGCCCAGCTGCTGTCCTCGACCCTGGCGGCCGAGCCCGACCTGGAGTGCGTGGGGGTGGCGCACGACGCCTCCTCCGCGGTCCGGCAGGCGCGCGCGCTCACCCCGGACATCGTGCTGATGGACGTGCGGCTCGGCGACGGGGACGGCATCGCGGTCGCCCGGGAGCTGCTGGCAGACCTGCCCCGCACCCGCGTCATCGTGCTGACGGCCTTCGCCGACACCCGGCTGGTCCAGCGGGCCGTCGAGGCCGGCGTGAGCGGGCTGGTGGCGAAGGACGGACAGATCGAGGCCCTCCTCGAGCTGGTCCGTCGGTCGGCGCGCGGCTCGTTCGTCCACGGCGACGGCATCCCGGCCCCGCGTCGGCAGGAGGACCGGTTGGCGGCCGCCGGTCTCGACCCCCGCGCCGGGGAGGTGCTGCGCCTGCTGGCGGCGGGGCTCGGCGTCCAGGAGATGGCCCGCGAGCTCGGGACGGACGAGGCCACGGTGCACCAGCAGGTCGCAGTGGTGCTCACCGCGCTCGGTGTCGACACCCCCCATGCCGCCGTCTCCGCCGCGGTGGAGCGCGGCCTGCTCAGGGTGGGCGGCCGGTGAGCGGGCCGCGGGGGAACGGCGCGCCGCGCCCGCCAGCACCGGTCGAGAAGGACCGGTCCGTCGTCCGTGAGGCGATGAGCCGCTTCCTGGTCCTGGGCGGCATCACCCTGGTGGTGGTCTCCGTGCTGACCGCCGTGATGTCCAACGCCGTGGCGCGCTCCATCGCCACCCGCGAGGCCGAGGTCCGCACCCTGACCTTCACGCGGGTCATCGCCGCCCCGGAGCTGGACGCAGCGACCCTGCAGGACATGCAGGACAGCCCGCTGGTCCAAGACCTCGACAACCGCCTGCTGGACGACTCGATCAGCCACGCCGCCGTGTACGACGCGGACGGGCTCGTCATGTGGTCGGCCGAGCCCGACGCCGTCGGCACGACCGTGTCCTTCGAGCAGGAGGTCCGCGACCTCGTCGGCGGATCCGGGGTGGTCTCGCACTTCTCCCGGGAGACGCACGCCGGCGGAGGTGAGGGTGAGCTCGTCCTGGAGGTCTACGCCACGGCACGGGGGGCGGACGGCGCACCGTTCGTCCTCGAGTGGTACTGGCCCACGTCCCACCTCGGGGACAGCCAGGCGCAGGTGCTGCGGCTGCTGCTCCCGACCACCCTGGGCTCCCTCCTGCTCTTCGCCGCCCTCATCCTGCCCCTGACCCTGTCGACCGCGCGACGGGTGGAGCGCGACCGGGCCCGCCTCACGCGGCAGGCCCTCCAGGCCTCGCGCGTCGAGCGACGTCGGCTCAGCGAGGTCATGCACGACACGGTCGTCCAGGACCTCTCCGGGATCGGCTACATCCTCCCGATGCTGCGCCGGGCGATTCCCGAGAGCGCGGCGGAGCACGCGATGGTGACGCAGATCCAGGAGGCCATGCGCCGCAACATCTCCACGATCCGCGACCTCATCGCCGACATCCGGCCGGTCGACCTGCGGGGAGACGGGCTGCAGCAGGCGCTGGAGGACCTGGCGGCCCGCACGGAGGAGCAGGGGGTGCAGACCGAGGTGCGTGTCCTCGCCGAGCTGGACCGGCTCTCACCCTCGGCCCGCTCCCTCGTCTACCGCGTCGCCCGAGAGGGCACCCGCAACGTGCTCCGGCACAGCGGGGCCCGGCAGGCCGTGATCGAGGTGGCGCAGGAGGCCCCCCACGTGCGCGTCACCGTCCGTGACGACGGTGCCGGTCCCGGGGACGGCGCCACGGCCCTGCGTGCTCAGGACACCCACGAGAACCACTTCGGGCTCTCGCTCCTGCGCGAGGCCGTGGCGGACCTGGACGGGGACCTGGTCCTCGTGGGTGGACCGGGCGGGGGCAGCGAGCTCGTGGTCCGCTTCCGTCCTGACCGCGTCCTCGCCTGACACCCGGACCACCGCCGCAAGGTCTGCGCAAGGCACCGACTCCTAGGGTGAGGCATGGACATCGACGTGGCTGCCCGGCGCGACTGCGCGCCGCTGACCGGACCTCCGGCCCGCGTCGTCCTCGTGGACGACCATCACATGATCCGGGCCGGCCTGGGCGCCGCACTCGGGGAGGAGCCCGACCTGCTGGTCTGCGGGGTGGCCCCGGACGGCCTGACCGGCACGGCGGTGGTGCTCCGCGAACGCCCTGACGTGGTCCTCATGGACATCGCCATGCCGGTGATGAACGGCGTCGACGCGACGGCGAGCATCCTGGAGCAGTGGCCGCAGGCCAAGGTGGTCATCCTCACCGCGTTCGCGGAGAAGCGTCTCGTCGGGGCCGCCATGGCCGCGGGCGCCTTCGGCTTCGTGCTCAAGGACGCCGACCCCTTCTCGGTCGTGTGCGCGGTGCGACGGGCGATGCGCGGGGTCCTCCCGGTGGGGGAGGAGATGAGCCACCTGCCCACGCGCCGCTGACCCGGACAGGGGCGACGAGCCGAGCTCTGGGCTCATCCGCCGCGCGGGAGCGGCAGCCAGGCGAGCACCTCCTGGATCACCTCGTCCCAGTAGTCCCAGGTGTGGTCCGCGGCGGCGTAGCTCTCGGTGACGTCGAGACCGCGGGCCCGCGCCTGCGCGACGAACCGCTCGGAGTGGCCCAGCAGGACGTCCTGGGTGCCGCAGGCCACGAAGAGCCGCGGCAGCGCCTCCGTCTCGGAGCCGGCGAGCAGATGGAACAGGTCGCCCGGGGTGCCCGTGACGGGCTCGTCCCCCAGCACCAGGCGCAGGGTCTCGTCGCGGTCGCCGCGTCGCACGAGATCCTCCAGGTCCAGGGCGCCGGAGAGCGAGGCCGCCGCGGCGAACCGGTCGGGCTGCCGCAGCGCCAGCTGCAGCGCGCCGTAGCCGCCCATCGAGAGCCCCGCCACGAAGGTCCGCTCCCGCTCGGTCGAGACCCGGAACAGCTGGGCGACGACCTCCGGGAGCTCCTGGGAGACGAAGGTCCAGTAGCGGGCGCCGTGCCGCATGTCGGTGTAGAAGCTGCGGTGCACCGCGGGCATGACGACCGCCAGCCCCAGCGCCTCGGCATACCGCTCGATCGAGGTCCGCCGCGACCAGATCGTGTCGTCGTCGCTCAGCCCGTGCAGGAGGTAGAGCACGGGCGGCGGCTCCTCCGAGGGCGGCGGCTCGTCGGTGCCGATCCGGGTCTGCACCCGTTGCGGCAGGACCACCGTCATCGAGGTCGACAGCTCGAGCGCGTCGGAGAAGAAGTCGCACCGGATGAGGGGCATGGGTCGCTCCTGAGGGTATGCCGAGGGTCGGGTGGGCGGGGGAGGTCAGGGCTCGACGAGCGCACCGAGGGACTCGGCGACGGCGAGGGCGCCAGGCAGGTCGAGGAGGGTGCCGCGCAGGGCCGCGTCGGTCAGGTCGGCCCCGAGGAGGCTCGCCGCCCGCAGGTCGGCACCCTCGGCGCGGACGCCCCGCAGGACGGCGCCGGACAGGTCGGCACCCCGCAGCGAGGCCTTGCGCAGGTCGGCGCCGGACAGGTCGGCCTCGGTGAGACGCATCCCGGAGAGGTCCTGGTCGCGCAGGTCGGCCCCGCGCAGGGACACGCCCCACCACGACCCGCCGGTGACGGTGAGGGGGCGGAGGTCGCAGCCGGAGAAGCTGCTGCCGTCGAACCGGCACCCCTCGAGGGTGGCGTCGAAGAAGGAGGTGTCGGTGAACGTGCAGGCGGTGAAGGCGGTCTGCCGGTGGACCGAGGCGTTGAGCCGGCAGCGGTCGAACGTGCAGCCGACGAAGCGGCAGCCGGAGGTCACCGCCTCGGTGAGGTCGACCTCGCGCAGGACGCAGTCCGTCCACGCCCGGCCGGTGAGCTCGACGGCATACCAGTCCTCGTCGAGCACGGTCTCGCCGACGACCTCGGGGGTGCCGGCGGTCACGACAGCGGCTGGCAGTCGTTGCCGCACCCCGTCGCCGAGGGCGGTGACTCGGGGCGGGGGCGGCGGTGCAGGACGGCGTGGCCGGGGTCGACGTGCAGCTCCTCGCCCACCAGGCTGGCCTCCCCGTCGACGACCAGCGCGTAGCCCCCCGGCTCGGCGGGCGGGAGCAGGAGCGACACGCCGGGCCGCTCGGGGACGACACGGCGCGCCGTGCGCCCCGGCGCCGCGACGACCACCACGCCGCCGCGCATCGACACCTCGACCTCGCCGACGTGCGGCCGCTCGTCGCCAGGCAGCAGCAGGTAGGCGGTCGGGTGACGCGTCAGCGCCTGCTCCAGCTCGGCCAGGTCGACCACGATGCTCATGCCCCCATCATGCCTGCGCTCCCTGACACACTGGCTGCCCATGGGCACCACGTCGGCACGCACCACCGGTCTGCTGCTCGCGGCGGGCGCCGGCAGGAGGTTCGGCGGCCCGAAGGCCCTGGCCACCACCGACGGTGCGCCGTGGGTGGTGCGTGCTGCGCAGGTGCTCCTCGACGGCGGCTGCGGCGACGTCCTCGTCGTGACCGGTGCGCAGGCGCAGCAGGTCGAGAGCCGGATCGCCGAGGGCCTCGGGGCGGACCCGAGGGTGGCGACGACCTTCTGCGGCACCTGGGAGCAGGGGATGGGGGAGTCGCTGCGCGCCGGGCTCATGTCGCTCGTCGCTCGCGGCCGCACCGTGCCGCTGGTCGCGGTCGTGCACCTCGTCGACCTGCCGGACGTCGGCGCGGACGTCGTCGCCCGGCTGCTGGAGGAGTCGGGGGCGCGGGCCTCGAGCCTGGCGCGCGCGGCCTACCAGGGGGCGGCCGGCCACCCCGTGCTCCTCGGGCAGGACCACTGGCAGGACGTGCTCGCCGGGGCGGGCGGGGACCAGGGTGCCCGGGCCTACCTGCGGCGCGCCCGGCCGGCGCTGGTCGAGTGCGGGGACCTCGCCGAGGGCCGCGACGTCGACCGGCCGGAGGAGCTGGGCTGAACGACCGGCTGCCGGGCGGACACCCGGCTGAGCGGACCCGTCCGGCGGGCCTCAGCCGGCCGGGGCGGCCGGACCTCCCGGACCACTGACCTCGCGCCAGCTGCGGCGCAGGAGCCCGACGGCCTGCGACAGGTCGAGGCCCGACGCCCGGGCGGCGCGGACGAAGTCCTCGGCGGCCACCCGGCCGGGCTGCGTCGGCGCCAGCTCGTCGCGGACGAGCGTACCCCCGCGCCCGCGGGTCTCCACGTGGCCCTCCTCCTCGAGCTGCCGGTACGCCTTGGCCACCGTGTTGGTGGCGATCCCCAGCTCGGCCGCCAGCCGGCGCACCGGGGGGAGCCGGTCGCCGGGCACGAGGGCGCCGTCGCGGATCGCCTCCACGACCCGGTCGACGACCTGCTCGAAGACCGGGGTGGGGGAGCCGGGATCGACGGCGATGCTCAGGCTCACGCCTGCAGGGTACGCCGCGGGCGCGCCCCGCCGTGGACAACCTCCGGCCGGTCGGCGATGCTGCCGGTATGCCGAACCCCGCCCTGGCCAGCCCGGACACCCTGCGCGCCGCCCTGGCGGACACGGCATACCTCGCCGACGACGGGCTGGCGACGGTGACCTGGCTGGCGCACACCCTGCACCGGCCGCTGCTGCTCGAGGGGGAGCCCGGCACCGGCAAGACCGCGCTGGCGGAGGCGCTGGCGCAGCTGCAGGGCGTGCCGCTGATCCGGCTGCAGTGCTATGAGGGGATCGAGGCCAGCCAGGCGCTCTACGACTGGGACTTCCCGCGGCAGATCCTGCACCTGCGCGCGGTCGAGGCGCTGGCCAGGGACGCCGCGGACGGGCCCGGGGTGGGCGAGCTGGAGGCCGAGCTGTTCGACGAGCGCTTCCTGCAGGCGCGCCCCGTCCTCCGGGCGCTGCGCGAGTCGCCCTGCGTGCTGCTCGTCGACGAGATCGACCGGGCCGACGACGAGTTCGAGGCGTTCCTGCTCGAGGTGCTCTCGACGTGGTCGGTGAGCATCCCCGAGCTGGGCGTGGTGGCCGCGCAGACCCCGCCCTTCGTCGTGCTCACGTCCAACCGCACCCGGGAGCTGCACGACGCCCTCAAGCGTCGCTGCCTCTACCACTGGATCGAGCACCCGGGGCTGGAGCGCGAGCTGGAGATCGTCCGGGCCCGGCTGCCGGAGGTCGAGCAGACGCTGGCGCGCGAGGTGGTCACGCTGGTCCAGCAGCTGCGCGCCGACGAGACCATGGTCAAGCCACCCGGCGTCGCCGAGACGCTGGACTGGGCGCGGGCCCTGACCGCGCTCGGCCAGAGCCGGCTGGACCCCGAGGTGGCCGCCGCGACGATGGGCGCCGCGGTGAAGTACCGCGAGGACGCCGAGCGGGTCCGCGTCGCCCTGGACCGGATGCTCACCCGCTGAGAGGTATGCCGTGACGCACGTCGAGGGGTGGGGCGCCGGGCAGACCCTGGGCGGGTTCGCCCGGGCCTGCCGTGCGGCCGGGCTGCCGGTCACCGCCGACCGGGAGCGGACCTTCCTGCGCGCGTGCGCCGCCACGGGGCTCGGGGACCGGGCGGCCGTCTACTGGGCCGGGCGGGCGACGCTGACCGCGTCCCCGGCCGACCTCGAGCCCTACGACCGGGTCTTCGCCGGCTGGTTCGGCGGCCGGCCCCTGCACGCCGTCAGCCGCGGCGAGCCGCCGGCGCCCACCACGGTGCAGGCCTCGCTCGAGGAGCCCTCGGCGCCGGGGGAGGGGGAGACGCAGGACGACGTGGTGCGGGTGACCGCCTCGGCGCAGGAGGTCCTGCGCCACCGCGACGTGGCCGGGCTGTCGCCGGCGGACCGGGCCGCCCTGCGCCGGCAGTTCGCCACCCTGACGGTGCGCCCGCCCACCCGGCCGGCGCGACGGCATACCCGGTCCAGGCGGGGGGAGGTCGACGGGCGGGCGACCGTCCGGGCCCACCTGCGCAACCTGGGTGAGCCGACCCGGATCCGGCTGCGCGACAGGACGATCCGTCGCCGCCGGGTGGTCCTGCTCGTCGACGTGTCGGGGTCCATGACCTCCTACGCCGACAGCCTGCTCCGCCTCGCGCACCGGATGGTGCAGGCGGCGCCGCACACCACCGAGGTCTTCACCGTCGGGACGCGCCTCACCCACGTCACCCGCGCGCTGCGCGAGCGCGACCCGGACCGGGCCCTGCTCGCGGCCGGGGAGGCGGTGCCGGACTGGTCCGGCGGGACCCGCCTGGGCGAGGCGGTCGACGTGTTCCTGCGGCGGTGGGGCCGCCGAGGGATGGCGCGCGGGGCCGTCGTGGTCGTCCTGAGCGACGGGTGGGAGCGGCAGGCGCCCGAGCTCCTCGGCGAGCAGCTGCGTCGGCTGCGGTCGCTGGCGCACCGGGTCGTCTGGGTCAACCCGCACCGCGGCAAGGAGGGGTACGCCCCGGTCCAGGCCGGCATCGTCGCCGCCCTGCCGCACGTCGACGACCTGGTCGCCGGCCACTCGCTGGCGACCTTCCAGGAGCTGCTGGACCTGGTGGCGAGGTCCTGACCCGGACCTGGTCGGAAGGTCCCGTGGGAGTCGGGCAGGGTCCCGACCTCCACGGGACCGTGACGGCCGGCTCCGTCCGGTGCGCCACGACCACGCGTCCGGTGCGCCACGACCACGCGTCCGGTGCGTGACCCCTGATCCCCGAGCGGCGGGTCGTGGCACCATCAGCACATGCGTGACGTCCTGGACCGGCTGCTCCCGTGGTGGGAGGACGACCAGCAGGTGGCGCTGGCCACCGTGGTGGGCACCTGGAAGTCGGCGCCCCGCCAGCCGGGGGCGGCCATGCTGGTCGGCGCGGACGGCGAGGCGGTCGGCTCCGTGTCCGGCGGGTGCGTCGAGGGTGCGGTCTACGAGCTGGGCCAGCAGGTCATCGACACCGGGTCGCCCGTCCTGCAGCGCTACGGCGTCTCCGACGACGAGGCGATGGGGGTCGGGCTCACCTGCGGGGGGATCCTCGACATCTACGTCGAGCGGGTCTCGCGGGCGGACTTCCCCGAGCTGGGCGAGATCACGGCCGACATCGCGGCCGGCCGCCCGGTCGCGGTGGCCACCGTCGTCGCCCATCCCGACGAGACCCACCTGGGCCGTCGGCTCGTGGTGCGGCCCGAGCCGGAGCCCGTGGTGGGGAGTCTGGGCAGCCCGCGCGCCGACGCCGCCGTCGTCGACGACGCCCGCGGCATGCTCGCCCAGGGCCGCACGGCGACGCTGGAGTACGGTCCCGACGGCGAGCGCCGCGGCGAGGGGATGCGGGTCTTCGTCGCCTCCTACGCGCCGCGCCCCCGGATGCTCGTCTTCGGAGCCATCGACTTCGCGTCCGCGGTCGCCCGGATGGGCAGCTTCCTCGGCTACCACGTGACGGTCTGCGACGCCCGCCCCGTCTTCGCGACCCGCAGCCGCTTCCCCGACGCCGACGAGGTCGTCGTCTCCTGGCCGCACCGGTATGTCGAGGCGCAGGTCGCGCAGGACGCCCTCGACGCGCGCACGGTCGCCTGCGTCCTCACCCACGACCCGAAGTTCGACGTGCCCCTCCTGGAGGTGCTGCTCGGGGAGGCCGCTCCCGACCTCGCCTACATCGGCGCCATGGGGTCGCGCCGCACCCACGAGGACCGGCTCGCCCGGCTCCGCGAGGCCGGGCTGGGCGAGCACCAGCTCGCCCGCCTGCGCAGCCCCATCGGCCTGGACCTCGGCGCCCGCACCCCGGAGGAGACCGCGGTGAGCATCGCCAGCGAGATCATCGCGCTGCGGTGGGGCGGGGGCGGCGAGCCGCTGCGCGAGACCGAGGGTGCGATCCACCGGCACCCGGGCTGAGGCGAGAGGCTGCGGCATACCGTCTGACCTCCTCGTATCGGTTGCGCCGCACCCCCCGTCGGTGCAGGATCAGCAGGGACAACGATGTCCCCTCATCCTCCGGACGGGAGAGCCGTATGAAGATCACCGTGACCGTGGACGGCACGACGTACACCGACGAGGTCGAGCCCCGCACCCTGCTCGTCTACCACCTGCGCGAGACGCTCGGGAAGACCGGCACGGTGGTCGGCTGCGACACCAGCAACTGCGGGGCCTGCACGGTGCTCCTGGACGGGCGCAGCGTCAAGTCCTGCAACGTGCTCGCCGTCCAGGCCGACGGTCACGAGGTGACCACCATCGAGGGCCTGGCCGACGGCGAGACGCTGACCCCGGTGCAGGAGGCCTTCCGCGACTGCCACGCCCTGCAGTGCGGCTTCTGCACCCCCGGCATGATCATGCAGGCCACCGACCTGCTCAGCAGCAACCCCCGTCCCACCGAGGACGAGGTCCGGCACGGCATGGAGGGCAACCTCTGCCGGTGCACGGGCTACCACAACATCGTCAAGGCGGTCCTGCAGGCCTCGGGCCAGTCCGCCACGAGCGGAGGTGAGCAGTCGTGACCGCCGTCGACGACCGGCCCCAGACCGGCACCCAGGAGGTGGGCCGGGACCGCCGGCGCAAGGAGGACCAGCGCCTCATCACCGGTCGCACGCGGTGGACCGACAACCTCGTCCTGCCGGGCATGCTGCACCTGGCGATGGTGCGCAGCCCGGTGGCGCACGCCCGCATCACCGGGATCGACGCCACCGCCGCCCGGCAGGCGCCGGGCGTCATCGCCGTCCTCACCGGTGAGGACGTCAAGGACCTGCAGGGCTCGCTGCCCTGCGCCTGGCCCATCACCGAGGACCAGAAGGCCCCGCCGCACCCGGCCATCGCGGTCGACCGGGTCGCCTTCTCCGGCGAGGTCGTCGCCGTCGTCGCCGCGCGCTCCTCCGCGGCGGCCCGGGACGCCGCCGAGCTCGTGGACGTCGACTACGAGGACCTGCCGGCGGCGCTCGACCTGCGGGCCGCCGCCCAGGACGAGACCCTGGCGCACCCCGACCTCGGCACCAACCGCTCGGCGACCTGGGTCTTCGACTCCGCCGAGGCCGGCACCGGCTCCAGCGTCGACGACGCCATCGCCGAGGCCGACGTGGTCGTCGAGCGCGAGTTCCGCCAGCAGCGCCTCATCCCGGCCTTCATGGAGCCGCGATCCACCGTGGTGGACCCGACCGGCGAGCAGTTCGTCATGTGGTCGGCCACGCAGGTGCCGCACATCCTGCGGCTCATGCTCGCCATGACCCTCGGCGTCGACGAGGGCAAGGTGCGCGTCATCGCCCCGGACGTGGGCGGCGGCTTCGGCGGCAAGCTGCAGGTCACCCCGGAGGAGATCATCACCTTCCTGGTGGCGCGGCACACCGGCAAGCCCTGCAAGTGGACCGAGACCCGCAGCGAGTCGCTCCTCTCCGCGCACCACGGCCGCGACCAGTGGCAGAAGCTCACCCTGGCGGCCAAGGCCGACGGCACCGTCACCGGCCTCAAGGTCGAGCTGCTCGCCGACATGGGCGCCTACCTGGGGCTCGTCACGCCGGGCGTGCCGATCCTCGGCGCGTTCATGTACAACTCCATCTACAAGTTCCCCGCCTACCACTTCTCCTGCACCAACGTCTTCACCAACAAGACGTGGACCGACGCCTACCGCGGCGCCGGGCGCCCGGAGGCGACCTTCGCCATCGAGCGCATCATGGACGAGCTCGCCCTCGAGCTGGGGCGCGACCCCATGGAGGTACGCGAGCAGAACTGGATCACCCACGAGGAGTTCCCGTTCACCACGGTCTGCGGGCTGGAGTACGACTCGGGCAACTACGAGGCCGCCACCGAGCGGGCCAAGGAGCTCTTCGGGTATGACGAGCTGCGGGCCGAGCAGCAGCGGCGCCGGGAGAGCGGCGACCGGGTGCAGCTGGGGCTGGGCATCTCCACCTTCACCGAGATGTGCGGGCTGGCCCCGTCCCGGGTCCTCGGCTCGCTCAACTACGGGGCCGGTGGCTGGGAGCACGCGTCGGTGCGGATGCTGCCCACCGGCAAGGTCGAGGTCATCACCGGCTCCTCGGCGCACGGCCAGGGCCACGAGACGGCCTGGAGCCAGATCGTGGCCGACCAGCTGGGCGTGCCCTTCGAGGACGTCGAGGTGCTGCACGGGGACACCCAGATCAGCCACAAGGGCCTGGACACCTACGGCTCGCGCTCGCTCGTCGTCGGCGGCCAGGCGGTCATCAACGCCGCCAAGAAGGTCATCGAGAAGGCCAAGCCGCTCGCCGCGTACCAGCTCGAGGCCAACGTGGACGACCTGGAGTTCAGCGACGGGAAGTTCACTGTCAAGGGCGCAGGGGCCGACCAGGAGGGCATCGGGCTCGCCGGGCTCGCGCTCGCCGTGTTCACCGCCCACGACCTCCCCGAGGGGATGGAGCCGAGCCTGGACGCCGACGCGACCTTCGACCCGGTGAACTTCTCCTTCCCGCACGGCACCCACCTGTGCGCGATGGAGATCGACACCGAGACGGGGGCCTCGACGATGCGCTCCTACGTGTGCGTCGACGACATCGGCAACGTCGTCAACCCGCTCATCGTCGAGGGCCAGGTGCACGGCGGGCTGGTCCAGGGCATCAGCCAGGCGCTGTGGGAGGAGGCGGTCTACGACGACCAGGGGACCCTCGTGTCCGGCTCGTTCGTCGACTACACGCTCCCGACCACGGCGGACACGATCACCTTCGTCACCGACCGGACCACCTCGCCGGCCACCTCCAACGACCTCGGGGTCAAGGGGGTCGGCGAGGCCGGCTGCATCGCGTCCACCCCGGCCGTGGTCAACGCGGTCCTCGACGCCATCCGGCAGTTCGGCGTCGAGGACATCGTCATGCCGTGCACCCCGGAACGGGTGTGGCGGGCCATCCAGGACGGCACGGCCGGTGCCATGAGCGAGACGGCGGGGGCGGCCGCGGGCCACTTCGCCGAGGGCGAGCCCAACCAGGACCCGCCCGGAGCCGCCGCCAGCCCCGTCGGCGGCACGACCCAGGAAGGCGGTCAGGCATGATCCCCCCGGAGTTCGACTACGCCGCCCCGGCCACGGTGGCCGAGGCGCTGGAGCTGCTCGCCGAGCACGGAGACGACGCCAAGGTGCTCTCCGGCGGGCAGTCGTTGCTGCCGGTGCTGCGGATGCGGCTCAACGCCCCGGGCATCATCGTCGACATCTCCCGGATCGAGGAGCTCAAGGGCGTCACCGAGGTGGGTGACGCGATCCGCATCGGCGCCGGGGCGACCTACCAGGACGTGCTCGACTCCTCGCTCGTCCAGGAGCACCTCGCCCTGCTGCACACCGCCCTCCAGGAGGTCGCCGACGAGCAGATCCGCCACCGCGGCACCGTGTGCGGGGCCCTGGCGCACGCCGACCCGGCGGGCGACGTGGGTGCCCCCGTGCTGGCGCTCGAGGGCCGCATGGTCATCCAGGGGCCGGACGGCGAGCGGACCGTCGACGGCGCAGACTTCTTCGTCGACCTCTTCGAGACGGCCGTGGGCGAGGGCGAGTTGCTCGTCGCCGTGGAGATCCCCAAGCACACCGGGTGGGGCGCGCACTACGAGAAGTTCGTGCGCGTCTCCCACCAGTGGGCCATCATCGGCATCGCCGCCGCGGTGCGGACCGAGGGCGGCAGGATCGCCGAGGCCCGCGTGGGCCTCACCAACATGGGCTCCACCCCGCTGCGGGCGCGCGCGGTCGAGGAGGCCCTGGTCGGTCAGGAGGCCACCGAGGAGGCCGTCGCCCAGGCCTGCGCTGCCGTCGCCGAGGGCACCGACCCGCCCTCGGACCTCAACGGGCAGGCGGACTACCGCAAGCACGTCGCCGGGGTCCTCACCCGGCGCGCGGTGCTCGCGGCGGCAGGAGCCTGACCCGATGGCGATGGATCTGCATCACACCTTCACCGTCGACGCCCCGCCCGAGGCCACGTGGGCGCTGCTCACCGACCTGGAGCAGGTGGGCGGGTGCTTCCCGGGCGCCACCGTCACCTCGGCCACCGAGGAGGAGTTCACCGGCAACGTCAAGGTCAAGCTCGGCCCGATCGGGGTGACCTACCAGGGCGAGGGCAGGTTCGTGGAACGCGACGACGAGGCCCACCGGGCGGTGATCGAAGGGCTCGGCAAGGGCCTGCGCGGTCTGGGCAACGCCTCGGCCAAGGTCGTCCTCCAGCTGGAGCCGGAGGGCAGCGGCACCAAGGCCGACGTGTCGACGTCGCTCAGCATCACGGGCAAGCCGGCGCAGTTCGGCCGTGGCGTCATGCAGACGGTGTCGGACAAGCTGCTCGGCCAGTTCGTCGAGTGCATCGAGGGCAAGCTCACCCCGTGAGGCGGCGGTGAGCGAGCAGTCGGGACCCGAGCCGGTGAGTGCCGACGGCATGCACCGCCTCGGCCCGTCCGCCCCCGGTGACCGCTGGCGGCAGGCCCGCTCGACCTGTACCGCGTGCGGCAGCGAGGGCCTGCTGGACGAGGGCTGGCTGTCCGACACCGGCGAGGGCGCCACGGGGTTCGTGCGCTGGGTGGCGGGAGCTCGCGACACCAGCTTCTTCGGCGGCCTCAGGTCCGTCGGCGCCGAGCGCTTCCTCGTCCGTGCGTTCCGGTGCCGCGAGTGCCGCCACCTCGAGCTCTTCGCAGAGGAGCACGAGTAGACGCGGCCCAACCCTGCACGCCTCCGGAGCCATCCTGTCCGCGCCGGGCGGGCGGGGCGTGGCTAGGGTGGCGGTATGACGTCCACCTCTGACGACCTGAGCCCGTCCAGCACCGCCGAGGAGGAGGCGGTCCGGATCTGCAAGGAGCTCATCCGGATCGACACGAGCAACTACGGCGACGGCAGCGGGCCGGGGGAGCGGGCCGCCGCGGAGTATGTCGTGGAGCTGCTCCGCGAGGTCGGGCTCGACCCGCAGGTCACGGCTCCGGCGGACCATCCCGAGCGCACGAGCGTGGTCGTCCGCACCCCTGGCCGGGACAGCTCCCGCCCCGGCCTGGTGCTGCACGGCCACCTCGACGTGGTGCCCGCCGAGGCCGCGGACTGGACGGTCGACCCGTTCTCGGCGGAGGAGAAGGACGGGATGATCTGGGGCCGCGGCGCGGTCGACATGAAGGACATGGACGCCATGCTCCTGGCGACGCTGCGCCAGCTGGCCCGCTCCGGCGAGAAGCCCCCGCGCGACATCGTCTGGGCGTTCTTCGCCGACGAGGAGGCCGGCGGCACCCAGGGAGCGGGACACGTCGTGGCCGAGCACCCTGAGTGGTTCGAGGGGTGCACCGAGGCCATCAGCGAGGTCGGCGGCTTCTCCATCACCCTCCCCGACAAGGCGACCGGGGCGCCCACCCGCGCCTACCTGCTGCAGACCGCGGAGAAGGGCATCGCCTGGCTGCGCCTGCACGCGCGCGGCCGGGCCGGCCACGGGTCGGTCCCCAACGAGGAGAACGCCATCGTCCGGCTCGCCGAGGCGATCGCGCGGATCGACGCCCACCCCTGGCCGCGGACCTACATCGCCTCGGTCCGGGAGCTCTTCGACGGCGTCTCCCAGGTGACGGGGGAGTCCTGGGACGAGGAGGGCGTCGAGGACATGCTGGCGCGGCTCGGCGGCGCGCGTCGCTTCGTCGAGGGCACCCTGCAGGACACCTCGAACTTCTCCATGCTGGCCTCGGGCTACAAGATGAACGTCATCCCGCAGAGCGCCTCGGCCTCGCTGGACTGCCGCTTCCTGCCCGGGCACGAGGACGAGCTGCTCGACACCATCCGGGAGCTGGCGGGCGAGCACGTCGAGGTGGAGATCGAGCACAAGGACGTGGCCCTCGAGGCGCCGAGCAGCGGTGAGCTCGTGGACTCGATGAAGCGGGCCCTGCTCAAGGAGGACCCCGGCGCCCACGTCCTGCCCTACTGCCTGTCCGGTGGCACCGACAACAAGCACCTGTCCCGCCTGGGCATCACCGGCTACGGCTTCGCGCCGCTACGGCTCCCGGAGGAGCTGGACTTCGTGGGGATGTTCCACGGCGTCGACGAGCGGGTCCCGGTCGACGCCCTCCGCTTCGGCACCCGGGTGCTGGGCCAGCTCGTCGCCGACTGCTGAGCGGCGACCGGCCCGCGCCGGGGCTCAGGCGGTGCGGCGGACGCGGATGATCTTGCGGCGCAGCAGCACGCGCCGCGCACCCCCGAGGTAGACGCGCACCCGCGCCAGCTCCCACGCGCCGTACTCGGCGTGCTCGGTCAGGGCCTGCCGCACCTCACCGCGTCCCTGGTCGCGGTGGAAGGTGAGCTCTCGGTACTCGTACTCGACCATCGGGCCCAGCATAGGCATCCCCCGGCCCGGCGGGACGGCATACCCGCCCGTCAGCGGTGATTTCGCGCTACCGTCACCCCATGACCGCTGACCCGCGCGCCGCCCTGACCGCACTCGTCGCCGCCCTCGAGACGCACCTGGAGACCGCGGCCGTCAGCCGCGGTGACGACGACCCGGCCGTGGTCGAGGCCTACGAGCGGGTGGCCGAGACGTTCACCGCCTACGACGACGCCCTCATGGACGCCTACGGGGAGGTCACGCCGCTGGAGGTCTACGACGACGAGCTCGCGGGGGACGACGACGACGACGACGACGACGATGACGACGCGGATGACGACGACTTCGACGATGACGATGACGACGACGACGATGACGACGACGATGACGAGCTCGAGCAGCCCGGGGAGGACGAGGACGACGACGAGTACTCCGGGCTCGACGACCAGGACTACGACGTCGACGAGACGTCGCGGGGCTGACGGGTGCGCCTCGGGCTGAGCTGCGGGTTCTGGGGGCAGGGCCGCGACGAGGACCACCTCGCGCTCGTGCAGCGGGCCGACGAGCTGGGGGTGGACGTCGCCTGGGTGGCGGAGGTCTACGGCCCCGACGCCGTGAGCATCCTGTCCTTCTTGGCCGCCCGCACCTCGCGCATCGGCCTGGGGGCCGGGGTCATGCAGATCCCCGCCCGCACCCCCGCGGCCACCGCCATGGCGGCGGTGAGCCTCGACAGCCTGTCCGGAGGACGTTTCCGCCTCGGTCTGGGGGTGAGCGGACCGCAGGTGTCGGAGGGGTGGCACGGCGTCCGCTTCGCCCGGCCGCTCGCCCGGACCAGGGAGTATGTCGAGATCGTCCGGACGGCGCTCGCGCACCGGACCGTCACCTACGACGGGGAGTTCTTCACCCTGCCGCTGCCCGACGGACCGGGCAAGGCGCTGCGCCTCACGCACCTGCACCGACCGAGCATCCCGCTCTACCTCGCCGCGGTCGGGCCCAAGAACCTGGAGCTCGCCGGCGAGATCGCCGACGGCTGGCTCGGGGTCTTCGTCGCCCCCGACTTCTTCCCCGAGCAGCGGGCGCAGCTGCAGGCCGGCCTCGACCGTCGCGAGACCCCGCCCGAGCACCCCTTCCAGACCGACGCCACGGTCGCCCTGGCCGTCGGTGACGACCTCGAGGCGTGCGCCCGCACCGTCAGCCCCTACCCCGCGCTCTACGTCGGGGGGATGGGCAGCCGGGAGCAGAACTTCTACCACCAGCTGGCCTGCCGCATGGGATACGAGGCCGAGGCCGACCAGGTCCAGGAGCTCTACCTCGCGCGCCGCTACGGCGAGGCCGCCCGGGCCCTGCCGGCGCAGTTCGTCGACGACACCAGCCTGCTGGGAGACGTCGACCGCATCACCGAGCGCATGCGCCGCTACCAGCGCGCGGGCATCACGACGCTCACCGTCGCCCCCTGGGGCGCCGACCTGCGCGCCCGGATGGACGCCCTCGAGGCCGCGGTGGAGGCCCACGCCCGGCTGGAGGCCGAGCTCTGATGGCCATCTGCATCCTGCTCCGGCACGGCCGGACCCAGGCCAACGCCGACGGCGTCCTGGCCGGCTGGACGCCGGGCCTCGGGCTGGACGAGACGGGGGCCGGCCAGGCCCGCGACGCCGGTGCTCGACTGGCGGCCACCCCCCTGGCGGCGGTCGTCGCCAGCCCGCTGCAGCGGTGCCAGGAGACGGCCGCCGCGGTGCTGGCGGCGCAGCCGGCCGACCGGACGGTGCAGCGCCACACCGAGGAGCGCCTGGGCGAGGCGAGGTACGGCGCGTGGACCGGGAGACCGCTCAAGGAGCTCGCCGAGGAGCCGCTGTGGCGGCAGGTGCAGGACCAGCCCTCCACGGTGACGTTCCCGGCCGACGAGGCCTTCGCCCACGAGTCGATGGCGCAGATGGCTGCGCGGGCCGTCGAGGCCGTCACCGAGTGGGACGCCCGGGTCGAGGCCGAGCACGGACCCGGCGCCGTCTGGGTGGCGGTGAGCCACGGCGACGTCATCAAGGCGATCCTCGCCGACGCGCTGGCCACCGCGCTGGACGACTTCCAGCGCATCGTCGTCGACCCGGCCTCGCTGAGCCTGGTGCACCGCACCCCGGGCCGGCCGTTCGTCCTGCGCACCAACGACACCGGCAGCGACCCGGTGGACCTCTCCGGCCTCGTGGCGCGCCTCGCCACGGACGGCGCCACCGGTGACGCCGAGGTGGGTGGGGGCGCCGGGAGCGAGGACGTAGGCTGACCCTCATGGCTGAGCACGTCTTCGACCCGCCTGAGCGCTGCGTCGCCGGCAGCGTCGGACCGCCCGGAGGGCGCACCTTCTTCTTGCAGGCCAGCGACTCCCAGCGGGTCATGACCGTCTCCCTCGAGAAGGAGCAGGTCCGGCTGCTGGGGGAGTCGCTGGCGGAGATGCTCGACGACGTCGCCGGCCCGGAGGGCACCGAGGAGGCCGGCCGGGCCTTCGTCGACAACGCGCCCCTGGACACCCCCATCGAGGACGACTTCCGCGTCCAGCGGCTCTCGGTCGCGTGGGAGGCGGGCCAGCGCCGGGTGGTCCTCGAGGTCTACGACCGGCCCAGCGCCGAGGACGTCGCCGCGCTGGAGGACGACGACGAGGGGTCCGACCTGCCGTGGGCCGGGCTGCCGCCGCAGTCCATCAAGGTCGTGCTCGAGCCCGGCCGCGCCCGGGCCTTCGCGATGCGCTGCACGGCCTCCATCGAGGGTGGGCGCCCCTCCTGCCCGTTCTGCGGACAGCCCCTGGACCCCACCGGACACATCTGCCCCCGCGCCAACGGCTACCGCCGCTGACGTGGACGACGACGCGGCCCTGGAGCTGCTGCACACCCTGACCGTCGAGCCGGTCGGCGTGCTCACCCAGGCGTCGAACCTCACCCTGCTGGTCGACCTCACCGACGCGCGGGGCGAGCCCACCGGCCATCGTGCCGTCTACAAGCCGGTCAAGGGCGAACGCCCCCTGCACGACTTCCCGCCCGACTCCCTGGGCCGCCGCGAGGTGGCGGCCTACCTGCTGTCGCGGGCCGCGGGGTTCGACCTGGTCCCGCCGACCGTGCTGCGCGACGGCCCGCTCGGACCCGGCTCGGTCCAGTGGTGGGTCGAGCAGAACCCGCGACGGCTGGCCGACCCGGCGGCCGGGCTCGTCGACGTCGTCGCCCCCGAGGACCTGCCGGAGGGGTGGTGCCCGGTCGTCCAGGCCGAGGACGAGCACGGCCGGGCCCTCGTCGTGGCGCACGCCGACGACCCCGGGCTGCGGTCCATGGCGGTGCTGGACGTCGTGCTCAACAACGCCGACCGCAAGGCCGCCCACCTGACCCGCGACACCGAGGACCGGCTGCGCGGCTTCGACCACGGGGTCAGCCTGCACGAGGAGGACAAGCTGCGCACCGTCCTCTGGGGCTTCGCCGAGGAGCCGATCGCCGCCACGGACCTCGACCGGCTGGAGACGCTGGCGAGCGCCCTGGCCGACGTCCACGGGCACCTCGCCACGCAGCTCACCACCCTGCTGTCGGACGTCGAGCGGGAGGCGCTGGCCGCCCGGGTGCGACGGGTGCGCGAGGAGGCCACCTTCCCCTCGGCACCCACGGACCGCTACCCGTTGCCCTGGCCGCTCTGGTAGAGCCCCGGCCGGGCGCCGGCGCCCGGACCGGTGGCTGCCGGGTCGGCCTGGACGGTTAGGCTCCCGCAGGTGAAGACCTGGTCGACCACCGCTCTGCCCCGGCTGCCGATCGAGCACGACGGGACCCCCGTGCGCGTGCACGACACCGCCGGCGACCGACGTGTCGAGGTCGCGGGCACCGACGGACGGGCGCGGCTCTACGTGTGCGGCATCACCCCCTACGACGCCACCCACCTCGGGCACGCCGCGACCTACGTCACCTTCGACGTGCTGCAGCGCGCGTGGCGGGACGCCGGGCTGGAGGTCACCTACGTCCAGAACGTCACCGACGTCGACGAGCCGCTGCTCGAGCGGGCCGAGCGCGACGGCGTGGAGTGGCAGGAGCTCGCGCGCCGCGAGATCGACCTCTTCTTCACCGACATGGAGGCGCTGCGGGTCCTGCCCCCCGACCACTACGTCGGGGCCGTCGAGGGGATCCCGGACGACGTGCGCGCCGTCCAGCGGCTGCTCGACGACGGCACCGCCTACGAGGTGCCGGTGCCGCAGGACCAGGAGCTGGCCGAGGGGGCTGCTGGTGCGGACGTCTACCTCGACCTCTCCACGCAGGCCAGCTTCGGCGCCGTCTCCGGGTGGTCCCGGGAGCAGATGATGGAGGTCTTCGCCGACCGCGGGGGCGACCCCGACCGGGCCGGCAAGCGCGATCCGCTCGACCCCCTCCTGTGGCGCTCGGGCCGGCAGGGCGAGCCGCACTGGGACGGCGGCTCGCTGGGGCGGGGGCGCCCCGGCTGGCACATCGAGTGCTCCACCATCGCCCAGCGCTACCTCGGCCCGGCCTTCGACGTCCAGGGTGGCGGCACCGACCTCGTCTTCCCCCACCACGAGATGAGCGCGGTCCAGGCGGCCGCCCTGTGCGGCGACGACTGCTTCGCCCGCGCCTACGTGCACCAGGCCATGGTCGGTCTGGACGGCGAGAAGATGAGCAAGAGCCGGGGCAACCTCGTCCTGGTCTCCCGGCTGCGCGCCTCCGGCGTCGACCCGATGGCGATCCGGCTGGCGCTGCTCGCGCAGCACTACCGGACCGAGTGGTCGTGGACCGACCAGATCCTCCGGGAGGCGAGCGAGCGTCTCGACCTGTGGCGGCGGGCCGGCGACATGGCCGCGCACGACTCGGTCACCGAGCTCGGGGTGACGACCCTGCGCCGCATGCGGGAGCGGCTGGCCGACGACCTCGACACGCCAGGTGCCCTCGACGCCGTCGACGACTGGGCCACGACCGTGGTCGCGGGCGAGCCCGTCTCACGCCTGGTCGTGGACGCGGTCGACGCGCTGCTCGGGGTGCAGCTCTGACCTGAGCGAGCGGGCGACCGCGCCGAGGTCGGCGGGGCTCAGGCCCTCCAGGCTCGGCACCTGCCGGGCGCCGCGCAGGGCCGGGACGGCCACGGTGTGCGGCACCACGAGGGTCGGCACGCCCGCGGCCGTCGACGCCGTCGCGCCCGTGGGGGAGTCCTCGACCGCCAGGGCGCGGGAGGGGTCCACGCCCAGTCGCGCCACCGCCTCGAGGTAGGCCTCGGGGTGCGGCTTGCCCCGGCTCACCTGGTCCCCGGTCACCACGGCGTCGAAGGTCCCGGCCGGCAGCTGCTCGACCAGCACGTCGGCCAGCTCGGTCCAGGACATGGTGACCAGCGCGCACGGCACGCCGTGCTCCCGCAAGGACCGCAGCAGCTCGCGCGCCCCGGGCCGCCAGGGCACGTGGGCGCGGGTGCGCTCCACGACCCCCTCGAGCAGGCGGCGCACCACCTGCTCGGGCTCACCGCGGACCGGCGTCCGCTCGAGGATGATGCCGGCCGAGGTGAGCAGGTCCTGGCCGACGAGGTCGTGGGCGTCGGCGTCGCTCCACGTGCCTCCGGCCTCCTCCACGAGGACGTACTCCTCGGCGATCCAGGACGGCTCGGTGTCGACGATGGTGCCGTCCATGTCCCACAGCACGGCGGTGGGCAGGTCCTCGGATCGGCTCGGGCGGGAGGGGTGGCGCGTCACCCGCACCACGCTAGACGAGGCGGACTAGGGTGGGCGAACGGCGCGATGCTTCCGAGCGAGAGGGTGAGGCCCGTGATCGAGCTGCAGGACACCGGTGAGCTGCGTGACCCGATCGTCATCGCCGCCTTCGAGGGCTGGAACGACGCCGGCGAGGGGGCGTCGAGCGTGGTGGAGCACCTCGCCCAGGTCTGGGAGGCCGAGGTGGTGGCCGCCGTGGACCCCGAGGACTTCTACGACTTCCAGGTCAACCGGCCGCAGATCCTCACCGTCGAGGGCCGCCGGATGATCCGCTGGCCGACGACCCGGGTCATGCTGGCCCGCAACACCCCGCTGGGGCGGGACGTCCTGCTGGTCCTCGGGATCGAGCCGTCCGTGCGGTGGCGCACCTTCGCCGCGGACCTCCTGGACTACCTCCTCGCCCGGGACGTCCAGCTGCTCGTCGTCCTGGGGGCCCTGCTCGCCGACGTGCCCCACACCCGGCCCATCCCGGTGAGCATCAGCTCCGAGAACGACGAGCTGCTCGACGGCAGCGAGGAGATCGAGCGCAGCACCTACGAGGGCCCCACGGGCATCGTCGGGGTCCTCGTCGACGAGGGGCGCCAGCAGGACCTGCCCGCGTTGTCCTGCTGGGCGGCGGTGCCGCACTACGCCGGGGGTCCGCCCTCGCCGAAGGCGTCCCTGGCGCTGCTCGGCCAGCTCGAGGAGCTGCTCGACTGCGTCATCGACGACACCGCGCTCACCGAGGCCGCACGGGCCTGGGAACGCGGCGTGGACGACCTGGCCTCGACCGACGAGGAGGTGGCCGACTACGTGCGCCAGCTGGAGGAGGCCCAGGACACCGCGGAGCTGCCGGAGGCGTCCGGCGACGCGATCGCCAAGGAGTTCGAGCGCTACCTGCGGCGGCGCGACGACGGCTCACCCCGCGGCTGACCGCGGGTCCAGCGCCAGGGCCGTGGCGCCCTCCGGCAGCGGCGGGGGAGTGCCGCCCCAGGCCGGGCAGATCGCCTGGTGGGCGCACCAGGAGCAGGTCCGCCCCGGTCGGGCCCGCCAGTCGCCGGTCCTCGCCACCTGCTCGATCGCGGCCCAGAGGGCGCGGACCTTGCGCTCGGTGGCGAGCAGGTCGGCCTCGGTCGGGTCGACCCACAGCATCGTGCGGTCGCGCAGGTAGACGAGCTGGAGCCGGCTCGGCAGGACGCCCCGGCTGCGCCACAGCGCCAGGGCGTAGAACTTGAGCTGGAAGAGCGCCCGTCCCTCGAAGGTCTCGGAGGGAGAGCGGCCGGTCTTGTAGTCCACGACCCGCAGCCGCCCGTCCGGCGCCTCGTCGAGACGGTCGACGTAGCCGCGGATGACGAGGCCGTCGAGGTCGGCCTCCACGTAGAGCTCGCGCTCGGCCGGCTGCAGCCGGGTGGGGTCCTCGAGGGCGAACCAGCTGCGCAGCAGCTCCTCCGTGCCGCCGCAGGCGTCCTCGCGGGCCAGCTCGGCGAGCACCGGGTCGGCCAGCAGCAGCCGCTCCCACTCGCCGGGTACGAGGTCGGTCGCCGCCTCGAGGGTGCGGTGCCCGGGTGGCAGGTCGAAGAGGCGGTCCAGGACGGCGTGCACCAGGCTGCCGCGCGCCGCGGCGGTGCTGGGCGGTTCCGGCAGCCGGTCGACGACGCGGAAGCGGTAGAGCAGCGGGCACTGCATGAAGTCGGCGGCCCGCGAGGGGGACAGGGCCCGGGCGTGGTGCTCCGTGACCGCCTCCATGGTCCGCACTCTACGCTCGGGGCATGGAGCGAGCACCCGGCTGGCGTGTCGGCACCCTGTCCGGCATCCCCATCTACCTGGGCCGCAGCTGGGTGCTCGTGGCGGTGCTCATGATCGCGCTCTTCGGCCCCACGGTGCAGCGCACGCTGCCCGGTCTGGGCGCCTGGAGCTACGCCGTGGCGCTGGCCTTCGTCCTGCTGCTGCTGGTGTCGGTGCTCGTGCACGAGGCGGCGCACGCGCTCGTCGCCCAGGGCGTCGGCTTCGGGGTCTCCCGCATCGTGGCGGACTTCTGGGGCGGGCACACCGCCCACGACGGCGCCGGCGGCACCCCGGCCCGCAGCGCGGCGGTCGCGGTCGTCGGGCCGCTCGCCAACGGCGCGCTCGCGCTGGTCGGCTGGTGGGCCATGGGGGTGCTCGACACCACCGGTGTCCCGCTGCTGCTGGCGTATGCCTTCACCTGGGCCAACTCCTTCGTCGCCGTCTTCAACCTCGTCCCGGGCCTGCCGCTGGACGGCGGGTTCCTGCTGGAGGCGCTGGTCTGGGGGGTCACCGGCAACCGGCACCGCGGCACCGTGGTCGCGGGGTGGTCCGGCCGCCTCGTCGTGGTCCTCGTCGCGGTCGTGCTGCTCGTGCCGCCGCTGCTGGCCGGCGAGCAGGTGCCGTGGACCCGGGTCGCCTGGGTGGCCCTCATCGGCGTCTTCCTCTGGCAGGGCGCCAGCCAGGCGGTCCGGCTCGGCCGCCAGGGCCTGCGCGCCTCGCGGCGCACCCTCGCCGAGACCGCGCACCGGCCGGGCGTCGTCGCCGAGGACGCGCTGCTGCACATGGTGCCGTGGGGCGAGCACCCCGTCTGGGTGGTCGTCGACGGCGCGGGCCGCCCGGACGGGCTGGTCGACCCGCCCGCGCTGCAGCAGGTGCCCCGCGAGGCGTGGCCGGCCACTCCCGCCGCCGCCGTCGCGGTCCGGCTCCCGGCCGGCTGGGCGGTGCCCATGCCGCCGCAGGCCCGGCTGGACGAGGTCATCGAGGTCATGCGCCGCTCCGGCTCCGGGGTGGTCGCGCTGCTCGACGACGAGGGTCGGCCGTGGGGCGTGGTGAGCACCCACGACGTCACCGGCAGCCGCTCGTAGACTGACCCGATGACCAGGCCGACGGGCGCCGACATGCGGCGCGGACCCTTCCGGGCGGGCGACCGCGTGCAGCTGACCGACCCCAAGGGGCGCCTGCACACCATCACCCTGGAGCCGGGCAAGGAGTTCCACACCCACCGCGGCCACCTGCGCCACGACGACCTCATCGGCGCCGCCGACGGCACGGTGGTGCGGCACACCTCGGGCGCCGACTACCTCGCGCTGCGGCCGCTGCTGTCCGACTTCGTGCTGTCGATGCCCCGCGGGGCCCAGGTCGTCTACCCCAAGGACGCCGGGCAGATCGTCACCTACGCCGACATCTTCCCGGGTGCCACCGTCGTCGAGGCGGGCGTCGGCTCGGGCGCCCTGTCGCTCTCGCTGCTGCGCGCGGTGGGGGAGCAGGGCCGGCTCCTGAGCTTCGAGCGGCGGGAGGACTTCGCCGACATCGCCCGCGCCAACGCCCGCGCGTTCTTCGGCCTGGACCACCCGGCCTGGTCGGTCACCGTCGGTGACCTCGTGGACGAGCTCCCGCGGGCCGTGGACCCCGGCACCGTGGACCGGGTCGTGCTGGACATGCTGGCGCCCTGGGACTGCCTCGGGGTGGTCGCCGACGCGCTCGCCCCCGGGGGCGTCCTCATCTGCTACGTCGCCACCACCACGCAGCTCTCGCGGGTGGCCGAGGCGGCCAAGGCCGCCGGCGGCTGGACGCCTCCGCAGGCGTGGGAGTCGATGAACCGCGGCTGGCACCTCGAGGGTCTGGCCGTGCGCCCCGAGCACCGGATGCACGGGCATACCGGCTTCCTCGTGACGCTGCGGCGGCTCGCGCCGGACACCGACGCCCACCTGCGTCGCAGCCGCCCCGCCCCCGGCGCCTACGGGGAGGACTACGTGCCCGCCGCCGGCGAGTGGAGCGCCGCCGACCTCGGCGAGCGCCCGGTCTCGGACAAGAAGCTGCGGCGCACCCGCCGCGACGCGCAGAGCACCGCCGACCGGGTGACCGGCGACGGGACCGACGGTGAGGAGCAGGCATGACCGAGGCGTCCTCGCGCGAGCGCCACCTCGAGCAGCAGGTGCAGTCGCTCAGCAGCAGGGTCAGCGAGCTCAAGGGCCAGAACGACGCGCTCACGACCACCCTCAAGAGCGCCAAGCAGCAGATCGTGGGGCTGCGCGAGGACCTCGACGCCCTCGCCTCCCCGCCGCTCGCGATGGGCCAGCTGCTGCGGCTCGTCGGCGACGGCACCGCCGACGTCTCGCTGTCCGGCCGGCGCATCCGCACCCAGATCTCCTCCGAGGTCGACACCGGGGACCTGCGGCCCGGCCGCGAGGTGCTGCTCAACGAGGCGCAGGCGATCGTCGGCGTCGCCGACTACGAGCGGGCGGGCGACGTCGTCACCTGCAAGGAGGTCCTGGAGGACGGGCGCCTCAGCGTGCTCGTCCGCGGCGAGGACGAGCGCATCGCCCGGCGCGCCGGCTCGCTCGCCGGGGCCACCGTCCGGGTGGGGGACGCGCTGCTGCTGGACCCGCGCAGCGGCTTCGTCACCGAGCGGATCGAGCGGCCCGAGGTCACCGAGCTCATGCTCGAGGAGGTCCCGGACATCTCCTACGGCGACATCGGCGGTCTCGCCGGCCAGATCGAGCAGATCCGCGACGCCGTCGAGCTGCCCTTCCTGCACGCCGACCTCTACGCCGCCCACGACCTGCGGCCGCCCAAGGGGGTCCTGCTCTACGGCCCGCCGGGGTGCGGGAAGACGCTCATCGCCAAGGCCGTCGCCGCCTCGCTCGCCCGCCAGGCGGCCGAGCAGCGCGGGCTGGCGCCCGGCGGCGCCCGCAGCTACTTCCTCAACATCAAGGGCCCCGAGCTGCTCAACAAGTACGTCGGGGAGACCGAGCGGCACATCCGGCTCATCTTCCAGCGGGCGCGGGAGAAGTCGGCCGAGGGCGACCCGGTGGTCGTCTTCTTCGACGAGATGGAGTCGCTGTTCCGCACCCGCGGCTCCGGGGTGTCCTCCGACGTGGAGACCACCATCGTGCCCCAGCTGCTCGCCGAGATCGACGGGGTGGAGCGCCTCGACAACGTCATCGTCATCGGCGCCTCCAACCGCGAGGACATGATCGACCCGGCGATCCTGCGACCGGGCCGGCTCGACGTCAAGATCAAGATCGAGCGCCCCGACGCTCAGGGCGCCCGCGACATCTTCTCCAAGTACCTCACCCCCGGCATACCGCTGCACGCCACCGCGCTGCAGGCGCACGACGGGGACCGGGAGGCCACGGTCGGCGCGCTCATCGACGGTGTCGTGGAGCGGATGTATGCCGTGTCCCCGGCCAACGCGTTCCTCGAGGTGACCTACGCCGGGGGGGACCGCGAGGTGCTCTACTTCCGCGACTTCGCCTCCGGCGCCATGGTGCACAACATCGTCGACCGCGCCAAGAAGCTCGCGATCAAGGACTCCCTCACGCTCGGGGAGCAGGGGCTGCGGGAGCGGCACCTGGAGCAGGCCTACCTCGACGAGTTCAAGGAGAACGAGGACCTGCCCAACACCACCAACCCGGACGACTGGGCCCGGGTCTCGGGCAAGAAGGGGGAGCGGATCACCTACATCCGCACCCTCGTCGGTGACGCCTCGGGCACCCAGCCGGGCCGCTCGGTCGACCTCGGCGAGCGCTGAGCGCCGTGCACCGGCTCGGCGACCTGCTGCTGCTCCTCGTCTTCGCCGTGGCCGGCCGGTCCAGCCACGAGCTGGGCCTCACCCCGCTCGGGGTGCTCCAGACCGCGTGGCCGTTCGCCGTCGGCACGGCCGTCGGGTGGATGCTGACCTGGCGGGCGCGGCGGTGGTGGGTGGAAGGTCTCGCCGTCGGCGGGATGGCCCTGGCCGTCGGGATGCTGCTGCGCGTCGTCACCGGCGCCGGCGCCGCCCCGGCCTTCGTCGTCGTGGCCGCGGTCGTCCTCGTGGGCGGCGCCCTGGGGTGGCGGGCGCTCGTGCAAGCGCTGTCGGTGGGCAGGCGTAGGGTCTGAGGCATGAGGGACGCCCCGGACGAGCACACCACCCCGGCCCCCGCACCCAGCACCCCCACCACGGCGATCATCGTCGTCCTGGCCCTGTGCGGCACCCTCGTCTCGCTGCAGCAGACCCTGGTCCTCCCGCTGCTCCCGGTCTTCCCGGAGATCCTCGACACCACCAGCGACAACGCGTCCTGGCTGGTCACCGTCACGCTGCTCACCGCCGCGGTGGGCACCCCCATCGTGTCGCGCCTGGCCGACATGTTCGGCAAGCGGCTGCTGCTCATCGTCTGCATGTGGGCGGTCATCGCCGGGTCGGTCGTCTCGGCCCTCAGCTCCGAGCTCGCGCTCGTGGTCCTCGGCCGCGGTCTCAGCGGGCTGGGCGCCTGCCTGGTGCCGGTGGGGATCAGCATCATGCGCGACCACCTGCCGGCCGACCGGGTCGGGTCCGGCGTGGCGCTCATGTCGGCGACGCTCGGCATCGGCGGCGCGATCGGGATGCCGCTGGCGGGCGTCATCTACGACAACCTCGACTGGCACGCGCTGTTCTACGTCTCCGGCGGGTTCGCCGTCGTCATGCTCGTCGCGGTCTACCTCGTCGTGCCGGAGTCGACGGTCAAGACCCGTGGCCGGTTCGACTACGTCGGTGCCGCCCTGCTCTCCGTGGCGCTCACCTGCTTCCTGCTCGCGGTCAGCAAGGCCGGCACCTGGGGCTGGGCCTCCCCGCTGACCCTCAGCCTGCTGGCGGCGGCCGGTCTGGTGCTCGCCGCGTGGGTCCCCTGGGAGCTGCGGACCGGTCAGCCGCTGGTCGACATCCGCACCTCGATGCGGCGCACGGTGCTGCTCACCAACGCCGCGTCGGTCCTCATCGGCTTCGCGATGTTCGCCAACTTCCTCACCTCGGCCCAGCAGGTGCAGATGCCGGCCGACACCGGCTACGGCTTCGGGCTGTCCGCGGTGTCCACCGGCCTGGTCCTGCTGCCCAGCGGCCTGCTCATGGTGGCCATGTCCCCGGTGTCCGCGGGGCTCATCCGCCGCTACGGCGCCCGGGCCGTCCTCATCGCCGGTGCGGTGACGATCGCGCTGGGCTTCATCGGCCGCTCGCTGCTGCACCGCAGCGTCCTCGAGGTGGTCATCACCTCGAGCATCGCCTCGCTCGGCACCGCGCTGGCCTTCGCGGCCATGCCGACGCTCATCATGCGGGCCGTGCCCATCACCGAGACCGCGTCGGCCAACGGGCTCAACACCCTCCTGCGCTCGATCGGCACGTCCTCGGCCTCGGCGCTCGTGGCGGCCGTCTTCGCCGCGTCCATGACCGCCACCGCCAGCGGCGTCCTGGCGCCCTCGTTCGCGGCATACCAGCTCATCTTCTGGGCCGGGGCCGCCGCCTCCCTCGGCGGCGGGCTCATCGCGGCCTTCATCCGGCGCCCGCAGCGGGTCAGCGTCGAGGAACCGGGGGCCGTGGCCGCCCCCACCGGGGAGCGCACCGAGGTCAAGCACGCGGGGATGGGCGACCTGCCCGAGCTGCTCGTGCGCGGGCGGGTCGTGGGGCCGCGGGGCGGCCCGCTGCGGCAGGCGGTCACGACGGTGCTGCGCCCCGACGGCACCCACATCGACTGGGGCCGCACCGACAACGACGGGCGCTACACCCTCGCGCTGCCCGAGCCGGGCGCCTACCTGCTCGTCGTGTCCGCGGACGGCTGGGCGCCGCAGTCGTGCCTCGTCGACCTGGCCGTCGGGCACGAGGAGGACGTGACGATGACGCGACGGCTGCTGCTGTCCGGGCACGTCCTCGACGACGGCCGCCCGCTGGGCGGGGTGCTCGTCTCGCTCATCAAGCACTCCGGGGAGTACGTCGCCACGGCGCACACCGACCCCGACGGCTACTACGAGGTCGGGCTGCCGCCGCCGGGCCGCTACGTCCTCACCGCCGTCGACCACGACGCCGGCCGCACCCGCTCCCGGGCGCTCACGGTCCTGGCCACCTCCACGACCCTCGACCTCGACATGGTCACCGGCGTCCCGCGGCCGCGGGTCGACGCCTGAGAGGAGCAGCGGCATGGGCGTGGGCAGGGTCATGGGCATCGAGACCGAGCTCGGCATCACCAGCACGCAGCGGGACGCCGCCGGGCAGCCGGTGACCCCGATGGTCCTCTCCGGGCAGGTGGTCCGGGCGTATGCCGCGGGCGCGCCCGTCGGGGCGGCGCTGCCCGCTGCCGCGGGCTGGGACTACGCCGACGAGACACCGCTGCGCGACGCGCGCGGCTTCGAGATGGCCCGCGCGCTGGCGCACCGCTCCCAGCTCACCGATGTCGAGGACCCGACGATCGCCACCTCGGTGCTGTCCAACGGGGCCCGGTTCTACGTCGACCACGCCCACCCGGAGTACTCCAGCCCCGAGGTCACCGGCCCGCTCGCCGCGGTGCGCTGGGACCGGGCGGGGGAGGAGGTCGCCCTCGCGGCGGTCCGCACCCTCGCCCGGGAGGGCCTGGACGTGCGGCTCTACAAGAACAACGTGGACGGCAAGGGCGCCTCCTACGGCACCCACGAGAACTACCTCGTGCCCCGGTCGGTCCCCTTCGACCGGCTGGCCGCCGGGCTCATCCCCTTCCTCGTGGCCCGGCCGGTGATCGCCGGGGCCGGGCGGGTGGGGCTCGGGCAGGCCAGCGAGCGGCCCGGCTTCCAGCTCTCCCAGCGCGCCGACTACCTCGAGGCCGAGATCGGGCTGGAGACCACGCTGCGCCGGCCCATCGTCAACACCCGCGACGAGCCGCACGCCACCCCGCACCTGCACCGTCGTCTGCACGTCATCGTCGGGGACGCGACGATGGCCGACGTCACCACCTACCTCGCCCTCGGGTCGCTGTCGGCGGTGCTGCGGGTCGTCGAGACCCACCCGCACCTGCTCGACGGGCTGACCCTGGCGCGTCCCGTCGCCGCCGCGCAGCAGGTCAGCCACGACCCCACCCTGCGGGCGACGGTGCAGCTGGCCGACGGCCGCAGCCTCACCGGGCTGGACCTGCTCGAGGCGCACCTCGACGCCGCCGAGGAGGCGGCGGGGTCCGGGCACGAGGCCTGGTCGGAGGCGGGCGAGGGGCAGACCGCGCCGCTGCTGCGCCGGTGGCGGGAGGTCCTGGACACCCTGCGGCGCGACCCGGCCGGGGCCGCGGGGCAGGTCGAGTGGGTCGCCAAGCAGCAGCTGCTCGAGCGGTTCGCCGAGCGCGCGGGGGTGGGCTGGGAGGACCCCCGGCTGGCCGCCATGGACATCCAGTGGCACGACCTCGACCCCGACCGCGGCCTGGCCCGCAAGCTGCGGGCCGCGGGCAGGCTGGAGCGCCTCGTGGGCGACGAGGAGGTCGCCCACGCCGTCACCCACCCGCCCGAGGACACCCGGGCCTGGTTCCGCGGCGAGGTGGTCCGGCGCTACGGCGCGGGCGGGGGAGTGCGGGCCGCCTCCTGGGACTCGGTGGTGCTCGCCGACGAGCGCGGCCGGCTGCGCCGGGTGCGGATCGAGGAGCCGACCGGAGGGCGTCGGGACCGGGCCGCCAGCCTGCTGGACCGGCATACCGACGCCGCCGGGCTGCTGTCCGAGCTCGTCAGCGAGGACGTCTGAGCCACGACCGCCCCCGCGCCGCCGACACGCCGGTCCGGATCGGCTCAGCCACGCACGTGCGCGGCTGAGCCGACGGCTCCGGGCGTGTCGCCGGGACGCGGCGCGGCCAGGAGCAGGGGGTGGAGCTCTGCCCTAGGATCGGGGTATGTCGCAGCAGCAGTTCGACCGCCGACGGGACAGCGGTGCCGGGGACGGCCCGGAGCCGGACGCCACCCCGCCCCCCGCCGCACCGGCGGCGCAGAGCGCCGAGCGGGACGCGGCGCTGGACTCCCTGCTCGACGAGATCGACGGGGTCCTGGAGACCAACGCGACCGAGTTCGTGCACGGCTTCGTGCAGAAGGGCGGCCAGTGACGGTGCCGCCGTGCTGAGCCGCATCATGGGCGTCGAGACCGAGTTCGGCGTCAACGCGACCTTCACCGGCCCCTCCCGGCTCTCCCCGGAGGAGGTCTCCCGCTACCTCTTCCGCAAGGTCGTGGCGTGGGGCCGCTCGTCCAACGTCTTCCTCGGCAACGGCTCACGCCTCTACCTCGACGTCGGCTCGCACCCCGAGTACGCCACCGCCGAGTGCACCGACCTGCTCGACCTCGTCGCCCACGACCGCGCGGGGGAGCTGGTCATCCAGGACCTCGCGGAGGACGCCGAGCAGCGGCTGGCCGCCGAGGGCCTGGACGCGACCGTCTACGTGCTCAAGAACAACGTCGACTCCCGCGGCAACTCCTACGGCTCGCACGAGAACTACCTCGTCGAGCGGCGCACCCGCATGGAGCGCATCACCGACACCCTCGTCCCGTTCCTCGTCACCCGGCAGCTGGTCACCGGCGCCGGGCGGCTGCACGTCGTGGAGCAGCGGGCGACCTACCTCGTCTCCCAGCGCGCCGACCACATGTGGGAGGACCTCTCCTCGGCGACGACCCGCTCCCGGCCCATCATCAACACTCGCGACGAGCCGCACGCCGACCCCGAGAAGCACCGACGCCTGCACGTCATCGTCGGCGACTCCACCATGAGCCAGACGACGACGATGCTGCGCCTGGGCACCACCGACCTCGTGCTCAAGATGCTGGAGGCCGGCACCGTCGTGCCCGACCTCGTCCTGGCCAACCCCATGCAGGCCATCCGCCAGGTCAGCCGCGACCGCACCGGGCGCACCCCGCTGGCGCTGCGCCGCGGTGGCACCATCACCGCCCTGGAGCTGCAGCGCGAGCTGCTGGGGCTGACCGCCGGGTATGCCCGGGGCGCCGGGCTGGACGAGCACCCTGCCTACCGCGACGTGCTCGACCTGTGGGAGCGCGGGCTCGAGGCGATCGAGACCGACCGGCTGGACCTCGTCGACACCGAGATCGAGTGGGTCATGAAGAAGAAGCTGCTGGACTCCTACGCGCGGCGGCACGACCTCGAGCCGTGGGACCCGCGCCTGCAGCAGCTCGACCTCGCCTGGCACGACATCCACCCGCGGCGCGGGCTCGCGCGCATCCTGGAGCGCTCCGGCGCCGCGCGGACCGTGGTCGACGAAGCCCGGATCCAGACCGCGACGACCGTGCCGCCGCAGACCCGGGCCCGGCTGCGCGGCGACTTCGTCCGGGCCGCCGCCGAGCACCGGCGGGACTTCACCGTGGACTGGGTGCACCTCAAGCTCAACGACGCCGCGCAGCGCACGGTCATCTGCAAGGACCCGTTCGCCGCGCAGGACGAGCGGGTCGACGCCCTCATCGAGCACATCCGCTCGACGAGCGGTGCTCCCACGAAAGGTTCAGGGTCGCCGGGTTAGGCTGGTCCGGACGCTTCCCCGATCTGCAAAGGACGCACCTGTGCGCTCTTCCCGCCTGCGCTACCTCGCGGCCGCCGCCGCACCCCTGATCTTCCTGGCCGGCTGCAGCCCCGAGTCGGCCGACGAGGGGTCGGGCGACGACGCCGCGGCGAGCAGCGCACCCGGCGACGACGCCGCCGCGACCTCGGCGGCGCCGAACGGCGACCTGGCCGACGTCGACGTGGACACCGAGGGCGAGGCCCCCGAGCTGACCTGGGACGGCGAGCCCTTCGCCGAGGGTGACCTGCCCTTCGTGGCCGGCTCCACCGAGGCCCGCACCCTCACCGAGGGCGACGGCGAGGAGGTCGCCGACACCCACGAGGTGCGGGTGCGGTACCTCACCGTCAACGGCACCACCGGCGAGCAGCTGGTGTCGACCTTCGAGAACGACGAGGCGGTCACCCTCGACCTCACCGACGAGACCCTCTTCCCGGCCTTCCGCGACCAGCTGCCGGGCACCAAGGTCGGCGACGAGCTGCTCCTGGCCATCCCGGCGGCCGACGCGTTCGGCGAGGCCGGCAACGAGCAGCTCGGCGTGGGCCCGACCGACACCATGCTCTTCTACATGGTCGTGGAGGACACCGGCGAGCCGCTCACCGAGGCGCAGGGCGAGGAGGTCGAGCCCGAGGAGGGCCTGCCGACCGTCACCATGGGCGACACCGGGCCGGAGATCGACGTCGAGGGCGTCGAGGCACCCGACCAGCTCATCACCCAGCCGCTCATCCGCGGCGAGGGCCCCGAGGTCGTCGCCGGGCAGACCATCCGGGTCCACTACACCGGGGTGAAGCTCTCCGACGGCGAGGTCTTCGACAGCTCCTGGGACCGGGGGGAGCCCACCGAGTTCCCCATCGGCGTCGGCCAGGTCATCACCGGCTGGGACGAGGGGCTCGTCGGCCAGACCGTCGGCTCGCGGGTGCTGCTCGTCATCCCGGCCGAGGAGGCCTACGGCCCGGCGCCGGAGGAGTCCGAGGGCGAGACCGCGGCTCCCGGCAACGAGCTCGCCGGCGAGGACCTCGTCTTCGTCGTCGACATCCTCGGCGCCTCCTGACCCGATCGCTACCCCCGCGCCCGCCTCACCCCTCACTCACCCGCGACCCCCTCACCCACCCAGCGTCGCGAATGGTGGGCTGACGGACCAACGGGCGTCGCGAATGGTGGGCTGACGACCCTCCGGGCGCCGCACATGATTGCCGGCGCACGGCATACCTGACCTCGAACGAGAAGGAGCACATCATGACCGAGTCCCCCTTCGGCCGCGTCCAGAAGGCCAAGCCCGAGATCGACTTCCCCGGCGACGAGCCGCCCACCGAGCTGCAGGTCGAGGACCTCGAGGTCGGCAAGGGCGCGGAGGCCACCGCCGGCTCGACCATCTCCGCGCACTACGTCGGCGTGTCCTGGTCGACCGGTGAGGAGTTCGACGCCTCCTGGAACCGCGGCGAGCCGCTCACCTTCACCGCCGGTGTCGGTCAGGTCATCCAGGGCTGGGACCAGGGCCTGCTCGGGATGAAGGTCGGCGGCCGCCGCCGCATCGTCATCCCGCCGCACCTGGGGTACGGCGACCGCGGCGCGGGTGCCGCCATCAAGGGTGGCGAGACGCTCATCTTCGTCGTCGACCTGGTGGACGTGGGCTGACACGAGCCCGCACGCGCCCCTCCGGCGCATCGACCTCGGCCCAGGCGTTCCGGTGAACGCCTGGGCCGAGGTCTGTCGGCGTGTCGTCGGCCCAGGCGTTCACGTGCGCGGCTGAGCCGATCGGGACGGGCGTGTCGTCGGCCCAGGCGTGCACGTGCGCGGCTGAGCCGGCGCCCCACCTCTCAGGTCGAGCGGAGGAGTCGCTCCCGGTCGCGCTCCAGCCTCGCCATGACCGGCGTCACGAGCACCCCGTGCAGGACGACGGAGAAGACGATGGTGAAGACGCAGGTGGCCCAGAGCCAGCGCTCCCCGGTCCACGTGGTCTCGGACAGGGCGTAGGCGATGTAGAACAACGTGCCCACCCCGCGGATCCCGAAGAACGCCGTGATGAGCTGCTCACGACGGGCCAGGGGGCGCAGCTTCTCGTCGCACATGCGCCAGCGGCCGGGGCGCAGCGCGACCCACCCGGCGAGCGGCCGGATGACCAGCACGAGGGCGACCCCCACGAGGACGCCGCGCCAGTCGAGAGACTCCAGGGCGCCGTCGGTGAGCGCGATCCCGACGAAGAGCAGCACGAGGAGCGTGAGCAGCCGCTCCAGCCGCTCCACGACACCGTGCATGTGCTCGTGGAACTCGTGCCGGCGCGCCCGGGTCCGCATCGTCATGGCGCAGACGAACACGGCGAGGAAGCCGTAGCCCTGGGCGACCTCGGCCACGCCGTAGGCCAGCAGCATCGCGGCCAGGGCCAGCAGCGACTCACCCTGCTCGGCCAGCCGCAGCGCCTGCTGCCGGGTACGGAACGCGAGGTAGGCCAGGACCCAGCCCACGGCGACCCCGACGAGCACGCCGATGATGATCTTGCCGACCAGCTCCCACGCCAGCCAGCGCAGCCCCCAGTCCGCAGCCGATCCCATGGTCATGAGGAAGATCGCCGCGTAGACGAAGGGGAAGGCCAGGGCGTCGTTGAGCCCGGCCTCGGAGGTCAGCGCGAACCGGACCTCGTCGTCGTCGCTGATCTCGTCGTCGTGCAGCTGCTCGGCCATCGACTCGTCGCCGTCCGCCTCGCGCTTCGTGATGACCGGGCCGCCGACCTGGACGTCCCCGGCCAGGACCGGGTCGGTCGGGGCGAGCACGGCGCCCAGCAGCAGGGCCGGTGCGGCGCCGAGTCCGAGACCCCACCACCCGAGCAGGAAGACGCCGGCGATGGTGAGCGGCATGGCGATGGCGAGCAGCCTCCAGGTCGCCGACCAGGTGCGCCACGAGCTGCGGTTGCGCCAGGACAGCGGCCGGTCCAGGGCCAGCCCGACCCCCATGAGGGCCACCAGCACGGTGATCTCGGTGACGTGCTCGATGGTGTCGCGCTGGTCGGTGGGGTCGAAGGCGAAGGTGGAGCCGAAGGGGAGCAGCCCGACGAGCATGCCCACCAGGATGAGGATGACCGGCGCGGACAGCCAGGCGCGGGTCAGCAGGCTCGGCAGGGCGACGGCGAGCAGCAGCACCCCGCCGCCCAGGAGGAAGACCAGGTCGGAGGTCATGCCGGTGTCTCAGCCGGCTCGGGGGGCGGTGCCGGGGGCGGGGCCAGGGGTGCGGGCGCTCGGTCGCCGGGGTGCGTCGCGCGGGCCGCGGTCGCGGGTCTCGCGGGGAGGATGCGCCGTGACGTCGAGGTATGCCGTGGGCGCGGGCAGGGTCATGGCGCTCAGCCTAGGTGACCGGCGGGCGGGCGGCGCTCCCGCTGGCCCCACGAGTCACCGCCTGCGGGGACGTGCACCCGTGCCGGGGATATCACGGCGTCTGGCGGGTCTTTCCCCGCAGTGTGGGGGCCGTGGTGCTGATGTGACGCGCGGGCTCGGAACGGGTGGACGACGAGCGGGCGGTATGCCGTCGGCCGGGGTCACCGCCCGCCGTCGACGAGCCGGGCGGCGTGCCGGCCGGCGGCCGCGGCGGCCAGGAAGGCGGCCGGGTCGTCCTCCAGGCCACGGCTCATCGTCGACAGGGGCACGGGGACCTGCGCCAGCGCCTCCGGCAGCCCCTCGGCGGCGACCTCGACCAGGCGCAGGTGCGGGGCGGTCGAGACCAGGTCGCGTGCCTGCCGGTGGACGAGCCCGAGGCACTCGTGCAGCGCGGGTTCCCCCGCCCCGTGTCCGGTGCCGGGGGAGGACCCGTCCGCGGCACGTCCGGTGCGGGCAGACGGGTCCGCCGCGCCGGTGCTGCTCGGCGCCGGGGGGAGCACCGGGACGGGGAGGTCGGCGGGGTGCGCGAGCACGCGCCCGAAGGCGGTGGCGCTGTGGTGGGACAGCCCGCGGTGCCGGTCGCGCGCGTCGGCCTGGGACACCCGCAGGCCCGCCACCGGGCGACCCCCGAGCACGGCGGCGGCGTTGAGCGCCTCGCCCGCGGCCACCCCCGAGAACCCCCACCGGGTGTCGGTGCCGAGGTTGCCCGGACCCTGGATCACGACGGCCAGGTCGGCGCTCACGACGTGCCGGGCGGCCAGGAGCGCCGTGTGCACGGTCACCGCCTCCAGGTCTCCGCCGAAGGCCTGCCCGGCGGTGATCGCGCTCGCCAGCCAGCCGGCCTCCCGCAGCCCGGCGACGGTCCGCGACCACGCCATCGGCAGCGCCGCGCCGTCGGTCATGACGTAGGCCACCCGGGCGCCCGGCCGCTCCGCCCGGACCCCGGCGAGCACGGCGGGGAGGGCCGAGTGCAGGTCGGTGGCGAGCACCGGCATACCCCCCAGGTCGTCCGCCTGCGCGAGGGTGGCGTGGTGCTCCCCCTCGGGGTCGTCGACCCCCAGCACCATGGGCTGCAGCGGCGCGTAGCGACCCTTGACCAGGTGGCCGGGCTCGGCGGCGGCGCGGTCCGGCCAGGCGTCCGGGCGGTCGGGGAGGGCGACGACGAGGGCATACCCTCCCGTGCCGAGGCCGCGCTCCAGCGCGGTGACGTTGAGCAGGACCCGGTCGCCCACCACGGCGCTGCCGACGAGGTCGGGGTAGCCCAGGGCCCGCACCCGCTCGCCCCCGACGTCGACGCCGAGCACCTGCACGCCGGCCCACCCCGGCAGCAGCTCGCGCACCTCGCCCTCGCGCCACGTGATCACGACAGGTGACCCTATCGATGACCGGGTCGCGGGAGGTCGGACGGTAGCCTGCGAGGCATGGCGAAGAGCACGAGCACCGGCCCCAGCCCGGCCGCGGCGAAGACCGAGCGGCTGCTCAACCTCGTCATCGCCCTGCTGCACACCCGGCAGCCGCTCTCGCGGGCCAAGCTGCGCCAGGCGGTGCCGGACTACGCCCGGAGCAGTCCCGAGGCGTTCGAGCGGATGTTCGAGCGGGACAAGGACGAGCTGCGCGCCCTGGGCATCCCGCTGCGCACCGAGCCGATCGACGCCTTCTTCGACGACGAGCCGGGCTACCGCATCGACCAGCGCGAGTACGCCCTGCCCGAGATCGACTTCGCCCCGGACGAGCTCGCGGTGCTGGGTCTCGCGGCGCGCGCCTGGGGCCAGGCCAGCCTCGCGGGTCCGGCGGCGCAGGCGCTGCGCAAGCTGGACGCCGCCGGGGTGGTCCGCGACGAGTCCTCGGTCGCCGGGATCGAGCCGCTGCTGCACACCCCCGACCCCGCCTTCGAGCCGGTCCGCGACGCCGTGCTCGAGCGGTGCCCCCTCACCTTCGACTACCGCGGCGGGTCCGGCGACCTCGCGCGCCGCCGGGTGCAGCCGTGGGGGCTGACGAGCTGGCACGGTCGGTGGTACCTCACCGCCCACGACCTCGACCGGGACGCGCCGCGGGTCTTCCGGCTGGACCGCGTCGTCGGCATCCCGGAGCGCTCCGGCCGGCCCGGGGGGTATGCCGTGCCCGACGACCTCGACGCGCTCGCCATGATCCGGCGCAGCGCCGGGGAGGACGGCGAGCGGTCGACGACCGTCCGCCTGCTCGTGCGGGACGGTGCGGCCGCCTCGCTGCGGCGGCGGGCGCGGGAGGGCGTCGGGGACGACGACGTGCCCGAGGGCTGGTCGCGGCTGGAGCTCGACGTGGGGTCGCTGACACCGCTGACCCGGGAGGTCACCGCCGCCGGGCCGGACGTCCGGGTCGAGGCGCCGGCCGAGCTGGCCGAGCGGGTCGCCGGGCGGCTGCGCGCGGTGCTCGCGGCGCACGGGGCGCACGGGGGAGGGGCGGCCTGATGGCGACCTACGAGAGCGCCACCTCCCGGGTGGCCCGGATGCTGACGATGGTGCCCTGGCTGCTGCACCGGCAGGGCATCGACCTCGCGACGGCGGCGACCGAGCTCGGGGTGAGCGAGAGCCAGGTCGTCGAGGACCTGCAGGTCCTCTTCCTGTGCGGACTGCCCGGCCACTACCCCGACGACCTCATCGAGGCCTCGTGGGAGGGCGGACGCGTCTTCGTCGGCAACGCCGACACCATCGCCCGGCCGCTGCGCCTCGGGCGCGACGAGGCGCTGGCGCTCATCGTCGCGCTCCGGGCGCTGGCCGACACCCCGGGCCTGGCCGAGCGCGACGCCATCGACCGCGCCCTGGCCAAGCTCGAGGCGGCCGCGGGGGAGACCGCACGGGCGGCCGCCGCCGTGCGGGTGGACCTCGAGCAGCCGGCCGACGACGGGATCGCCGCGACCATCCGCGCCGGGCTCACCGAGCGCCGCCGGCTGCACCTGCGCTACACCTCCGGCAGCCGCGACGAGACCACCGAGCGCGACGTCGACCCGCTGCGGGCGCTGTCCGTGGACGGCCGCTGGTACCTCGAGGGCTGGTGCCACCGCGCCCAGGGCGTGCGCCTCTTCCGGCTCGACCGCATCGAGGCCGCCGAGGTGCTGGACGTGCCGGCCACGCCGCCCGAGGACCTCCCCGAGCGGGCCGTCGGCACCGGGGTCTACCGGCCCGACCCCGAGGACCAGGCCGTCACCCTCGACCTCGACCCCGGCTCGGCGTGGGTCGCCGAGCAGATCCCGGCCGAGGAGGTCGAGCCGCGCGACGACGGCTCCGTGCGGATGGTGCTGCGGGTCGCCGACCCCCGCTGGCTCCTGCGGCTCGTGCTGCGCGAGGGCGGGGGAGTGCGGGTCGTCGAGCCGGCGGCCCTCGTCGACGAGGTGCGCGAGGCCGCCCGCACGGCCCTGTCCGGGAAACAGTCGTGAGCCCCGGCGTTAGACTGACCACGCACCCGGTGCGCCGTGACCACGGCGACACCTCTACCGAGAGCGAGTGAGCACCCATGCGTCTCCAGGCCTGGCACATCGTCGTCCTCATCGTCGCCTTCGTCCTGCTCTTCGGGTGGGAAGAACCTGCCCAACATGGCCCGCTCCATGGGTGAGTCGATGCGCGTCTTCAAGTCCGAGGTCGACCAGATGAAGGACGAGGGCGAGGCGCGCAAGACCGAGAAGGACGCCGAGCGGCCCGCCCTGGACGACCGCAAGGGCCAGGACGTCGACACCGCCCGCGAGGAGTACGACGCGATGAAGCGGCGCGAGGGCGGGTCCGGCACCGGCACGACCGGCGCCTGACCGACCGCGCGCGACACGGCATACCCGACGGTGACCCGAGCGGCCCGCGCCCGACGCGCGAAGGACCCCGAGGGAAGGATGTCCCTCGGGGACCACTTCCGTGAGCTGCGCACCGGCTGACCGTCAGCGTGCTCGCGATCGGCGTGCTCTCGGTCGTCGGGTGGTACTGGTACGACGAGATCATCGCCGTGGTCACCGCTCCCATCGACGCCGTCGCCGCCGAGCGCGGGGGCGAGGCCGTCTCGCTGCGCTTCCAGAACATCACCGAGCCGTTCGCCATGCAGCTGCGGGTGGCCATCTTCAGCGGCATCCTGCTCGCCAGCCCCGTCTGGCTGTGGAACATCTGGGGGTTCCTGCTGCCCGGGCTCACCCGGGCCGAGAAGAAGATCGCGCTGTCCTACTTCTTCGTCTCGATCCCGCTGTTCTTCGCCGGGGCCGCGCTCGCGGCCTTCACCTTCCCGCGCCTCGTGGCGATCCTGCTCGGCTTCACCCCGGACGGCATCGCCAACCTGCCCGGCGCCAGCGAGTTCCTCACCCTGTGGCTCTACTTCATGCTGGCCTTCGGACTCGCCTTCCTGCTGCCAGTGGTGCTCGTCGCGCTCAACCAGATCGGCATCCTGTCCGCCCGCAACATGCTGCGCAGCTGGCGCATCGTGCTCTTCTGCATCCTCGTCTTCTCGGCCTTCATGACCCCCGACCCCAGCGCGTGGACGATGCTGGCGATGGCCAGCCCGGTCTTCGTCCTCTACTGGTGCGCGGTGGGGGTGGCCTTCCTCATGGAACGCCGCCGGGAGAAGAAGAACCCCGGCCGCTACTCCGGGCTCTCGCCCGACGAGGCGACCCCGCTGACATGAGGTATGCCCTCGTGCACGGCCGCCGCTCCGGCCGTGGCGGGGCGGCCGCGGTGGGGGAGGCGGCCACGGCGGTCCTGCGCTCGGCCGGGCACGACGTCGTCCAGGTGACCGCAGGCACGCTCGAGCAGGCCCGGGCCGCGAGCACCGCGCTGGTCGCCGACGGCGTCGACGTGCTGGCCGTCGCCGGCGGGGACGGGCTGGTGAGCCTGGGGGCGGACGTCTGCGCGGGCACCGCCACGGCGCTCGGGATCCTGCCCGCGGGGACCGGCAACGACAACGCCCGCAGCCTGGGCCTGCCGCGGGACCCGGCCCGGTGCGTCGACGTGCTCCTCGCCGGGCGCACCCGCGCGGTCGACACCCTGCTCCTGCCCGACCTGGACCGCCGGGTGCTCGGCTCGGTCTGCGGGGCGCTGGAGGCCCGGATCAACGCCCGCGCCGACCGGATGCCCCGGCGGCTGGGTGCCGCGTCCTACACCCTCTCGGCGCTGGTCGAGATCGCGCTGCTGCGCCGTCAGCCGCCGCTGCACTACCGGCTCACGGTGGACGGCCGGACCCGCGAGCTGGAGGCGCTGGTCGTGGTCGCCGCGTCGATGCCGTTCTTCGGCGGCGGGCTGCCGATCGCCCCGGACGCGGACCCCTCCGACGGCGAGCTCGACCTCGTGCTCGTCCACCCCGTCACCCCGGCCCAGGCGCTGGGGGTGCTGCGCGCGCTGCGGGCGGGACGGCATACCGGGCACCCGGCGGTGGAGGTGACCCGCGCCCACGAGGTGCGGGTCGAGGGGCCGGCCGACGTGGTCGCCCACGGCGACGGGGAGCCGCTGGGACCGTTGCCGCTCACCGTCCGGGTCGACGCCGCCAGCCTGCGGGTCGTCGTCCCGGGCTGACGTAGCCTGGGTGGCATGCCCAGCCCCGCCGAACGCTACGCCGCCTCGCGCGCCCGGGCCGCGCGTGCCGCCACCCCTGCGGGGCGGTTCACCGAGACCCTCGGCCTGGAGCTCGACGACTTCCAGCGTGAGGCCATCGACGCCGTCCAGGACGGCGCCGGGGTCCTCGTCGCGGCGCCGACCGGTGCCGGCAAGACGGTGGTCGGCGAGTTCGCGGTCGCGCTGGCCCTGGAGACCGGCCGGAAGGCCTTCTACACGACCCCGATCAAGGCGCTGTCGAACCAGAAGTACCACGACCTCGTCGCGCGGCACGGATCCGCCAACGTCGGGCTGCTCACCGGGGACGCCTCCATCAACGGCGAGGCACCGGTGGTCGTCATGACCACCGAGGTGCTGCGCAACATGATGTATGCCGCGTCCCCGACCCTCACCGGGCTCGGCTTCGTCATCATGGACGAGGTCCACTACCTCGCCGACCGGTGGCGGGGCGCGGTCTGGGAAGAGGTCATCATCCACCTGCCCGAGTCGGTGCAGGTCATCTCGCTGTCGGCGACGGTGAGCAACGCCGAGGAGTTCGGCGACTGGCTGCGGCAGGTGCGCGGGCGGGGCGACGCCGACTCGTTGCGGGTCATCGTCTCCGAGCACCGGCCGGTGCCGCTGTGGCAGCACATGATGGTCGGCCAGCGGCTCTACGACCTCTTCGTCACCGACGGGCTGCGCGCGGCTCCGGGCGTCGACGGCACCACCCGGGTCAACCCCGAGCTGCTGCAGGGCATCTCCGCGGCCGAGCGCTCGGCGCGGGCCGACGGCGGGTGGCGACGCGACGACCCCGGTGGCCCGCGGGGCCGACGGGGCGAGCCGCGCGGGCGCGGTCGCTCGGGCGGGGGACGCGGGGGTGACCGTCGCGACCAGCGGGGCGGGCGGCACACCGGTCGGTCCCGGCGCTACGACGACGCCCGGGGCGCCGGCGGGGGCACCGGCGGCGGGGGAGACGCGGGCTTCTCCCGCGGGTCGCTGCCCGGGGGAGTGGCGAGCCGGGCGCAGGTCATCGACCGGCTCGACCGCGACGGCCTGCTGCCGGCCATCACCTTCATCTTCAGCCGCGCCGGCTGCGACGGTGCGGTGCAGCAGCTGCTCGGCCGCGGCACCCGGCTCATCCCGGAGGAGCAGGGGCAGACCATCCGGGCGCTGGTCGCCGAGCGGGTCGCCGAGGTCGACCCGGCCGACCTGGGGGTCCTGGGCTACCGCGACTTCGTGGAAGGGCTCTCGCGCGGCTACGCCGCGCACCACGCCGGGATGCTGCCGCTCTTCCGCGAGATCGTCGAGGAGCTCTTCACCGCCGGGGCAGGTGCGCTCGGTCTTCGCGACCGAGACCCTGGCCCTGGGCATCAACATGCCGGCCCGCACCGTGGTGCTGGAGAAGCTGGTGAAGTTCAACGGCGAGGAGCACGCCCCGGTCACGCCGGCGGAGTACACCCAGCTCACCGGCCGGGCCGGGCGTCGCGGCATCGACGTCGAGGGACACGCCGTGGTGCTGTGGCGGCGCGGCACCGACCCCATGGACGTCGCCGGGCTGGCCTCGACCCGCACCTACCCGCTGCGCAGCTCCTTCCGCCCCAGCTCCAACATGGCCGTCAACCTCGTCGCGCAGTACGGCCGCGACCGCGCGCACGAGCTGCTCCAGGCGAGCTTCGCGCAGTTCCAGGCCGACCGGTCCGTCGTCGGGCTCACCACCCAGATCCGCTACAACACCGAGGCGCTGGAGGGGTATGCCGAGTCCATGGTCTGCGACCGCGGGGACTTCCGGGAGTACGGCCGGCTGCGTCACCAGCTCTCGGAGGTCGAGAAGAAGGCCGCCCGCACGCGCCAGGCCCAGCGGCGCAGCGACATCGGCCGGGCGCTGGAGGAGCTCGAGCGCGGCCAGGTCATCCAGCTCGACGGCGGCCGGCACGGCACGATGGCGGTGGTCGTCCGCGGCGCCCGTGGCGCCGGCCCGGAGCCGACGGTCGTCACGTCCAGCGGTCGGGTGCAGCGGCTGACCATCCCGGGCTTCCGGGACGTGCCCGAGGTCATCGGCACCCTCACGGTGCCCAAGCACTTCAACGAGCGCAGCCCCAAGGCGCGCAAGGACCTCGCCGCGGCCCTGCGCTCCACCGTCCACGAGCCGGTGCCCGGGCGGACGGCGTCAGGGCGCGGGCGGGACGGCATACCGGAGGGGACGCAGGCGCAGGTCGACGAGCTGCGGGCGGCCCTGGCCGCGCACCCCTGCCACAGCTGCCCCGAGCGCGAGGACCACGCGCGGTGGGCGGCACGGTGGTGGACGCTGCGCAAGGAGACCGACGACCTGCAGCGGCGGGTGACCCACCGCACGAACACCCTGGCGGCGACCTTCGAGCGGATCTGCGACCTGCTGTCCGCCATGGGCTACCTCAGCGAGGACGGGCAGGAGGTGACCGGGGAGGGCCAGCGGCTGCGCCGCATCTACACCGAGCTCGACCTCGTCGCCGCCGAGGCGCTGCGCCGGGGGACGTGGCGCCGGCTCACCCCGGCCGACCTCGCGTCCGTCGTCTCCGCGCTCGTGCACGAGTCGCGCGGCGACGAGCCGGGCGACCCGCCGACCCCGAGCGTGGAGGTGGCCGAGGCGTTGGGCGAGATGGGCTCGATCTGGACCGAGGTGCAGGCCGGCAAGCTCGCGCACAACCTCACCGGCGACCGTGAGCTCGACCCCGGCATCACCTGGATGGTGCACCGCTGGGCCTCCGGCCGCGGGCTGGAGGAGGTGCTGCGCTCGGGCGACCTGTCGGCCGGGGACTTCGTGCGCCGGGCCAAGCAGGTCGTCGACCTCCTCGGTCAGATCACCCACGCCGCCGACGAGGACGTCGCGGCCACGGCCCGCCGCGCCTCGGCGGCGATGCTGCGCGGCGTCGTCGCCGCCGACCGTCTCGACTGACACGCGACCCGACCGCACCGGACGCGCCCCCCGACCCCACCGGACGCGCCCCCCGACCCCACCGGACGCGCCCCCCGACCGCACCGGACGCGCCGTCCGACCGCACCGGACGCGCCGTCCGACCGCACCGGACGCGCCGTCCGACCGCACCGGACGCGCGGTTAGAGTGCGGCCATGCCCGAGATCGTCATCTGCTCGCCCCTGCGCACCCCGGTCGGGGGGTTCCTCGGCAGCCTCGCCCCGCTGTCGGCCGCCGACCTCGGCACCCAGCTGCTCGCCGCGCTGCTCGAGCGGACCGGCCTGCAGGACGGCCAGGTCGACGACGTCGTCGTCGGCAACGCCAACCCCTCCGGGGAGATCCCCGCACTCGGTCGGATCCTCGCGCTCAACACCGGGCTCGACTCCGCACCGGGTATGCAGCTCGACCGGCGCTGCGGGTCCGGCCTGCAGGCGGTCCTCACCGCGGCCGGCCAGGTCGCCAGCGGGGGGAGCCGGCTGGTCGTGGCCGGGGGAGCGGAGTCGATGAGCCAGGTGGAGCACTACGCCCTGCTGCGCCAGGGGGTGCGGGCGGGGGTCGAGCTGGCCGACCGGCTCGCCCGGGCCCGGTCCACCGCCGGAGGTGAGCGCCACCCCATCCCGGGTGGGATGATCGAGACGGCCGAGAACCTCCGGCGCGAGCACGGCATCTCCCGGGAGGCGCAGGACGAGCTGGCGCAGCGCTCCCACCGGGTGGCAGCGGCGGCGCAGCGGGAGGGGCGCTTCGCCGACGAGATCGTGCCGGTGCAGGTCCCCGGCCGACGGGGCGCCACCACCGTGGACACCGACGAGCACATCCGCCCCGACACGACCGTCGACACCCTGGCCGGGCTGCGCCCGATCCTGGGCCGCCAGGACCCGGAGGCCACGGTGACCGCCGGCAACGCCAGCGGCCAGAACGACGCCGCCGCGCTGTGCGTCGTCACGACCCGCGAGCGGGCCGACGGGCTGGGCCTCGACCCGATGCTGGCGCTGCGGTCATGGGCCGTCGCCGGTGTCGCGCCCGAGACCATGGGCATCGGCCCCGTCCCGGCGAGCGCGACGGCGCTCGAGCGGGCCGGCCTCACCCTCGCCGACCTGGACCTGGTCGAGCTCAACGAGGCGTTCGCCGCGCAGGCGCTCGCCGTGCTGCGGGCGTGGGGCATGGAGGACCCGTCGGCGTGGGACCGGCTCAACGTCAACGGGTCCGGCATCTCGCTGGGGCACCCGGTCGGCGCGACCGGGGCCCGGATCCTCGCGACCATGGCGCACGAGCTGCGGCGCCGCGAGGGCCGCTACGCCCTCGAGACCATGTGCATCGGCGGCGGTCAGGGCCTGGCCGCGGTGTTCGAGCGGGTCGGCTGAGCCGGCGGGGTCTCCTCGGCGGGACCCGCCGGGATCAGCGGGCCGCGCGGCTCCCGCGCACCAGCAGGGCCAGGCCGCCGGCGCCCACGGCGAGGAGCATCGAGGCCAGCACGTCGCTGGGCCGGTGGTAGCCCAGCATCACGACGAGGGCCCCCATCCACGCGCTGACACCGGTGCCGACCACCGCCGCCAGGGGCCGCAGGCGGCGTGGGCTCACCAGCACCAGGGCGAGCGCCAGCGCGAGGGCCGCACCGGTGTGGCCGCTCGGCAGGGAGTTGGCCATGGCCCAGGGGTCGGCGAGGTGCGGCCGGGGCAGCACGTCCTTGAGCACCTGGGTCGAGGCGACGAGCAGCGGCACCGCGACGAGCACCGCGAGCCCGGTCCGCAGGTCGCGCAGCAGCGCCAGCGCACCGAGCCCGAGCGCGACGCCCAGGAGGAGGTAGGGGTCGGGCAGGAGGCTGCTGAGCAGGTCGTGCCGGTCGCCGGTGACGGTCGCGGCCTCCATGAGGCCGGTGTCGAGGCTCTGGCCGCGGGTGCTGAGCACCGCGACGACGTAGACGGACACGAACCCCAGGCCCCCGAGCAGCATCAACCCGGTCGGCCACCCGACCGGGCTCGGGTCGTCGACCAGCAGGGGCCCCGGGTCCGGCGTCGTACGGGTGGTCACCGAGCCCACGGTAGGCCGCCGACCTGGGGGGTGCCTGGACCGCGGCGGCTCAGGGCGCGATGCGCAGGGCGGCGAGCAGCCGGGAGACCGGGTTGCCCAGGTCGTAGGTCTCGACGAGCTGCTGCAGGGTCCCGGGGTCGGCCAGCGCCCGGGGGAGGGTGAGCGGCACGTCGGCCACAGGGGCGTCGTGGGCCACGAGGACCACCCGGGGCGCGGCGTCGAGGTAGTCCGCACCGGCCTCGAGGTTGGAGCGCCTCGCCCCCTTGATGGCCGGGTCGCCGGAGTCCACCGCCTCGCGCAGCGCCGCGAGGGTGCCGTACTGCTCGATGAGCGCGGCGGCGGTCTTCTCGCCGATGCCCTTCACACCCGGGAGCCCGTCGGAGGTGTCCCCCCGCAGCATGGACATCTCGGCGTACGCGCGTCCGGTCGGCACGGCATACCGCCGGAGCAGGTCGGTCTGGTGGATCTCCTCGGCGTCGCGCACGCCCTGCTTGGCGGTGTAGACCACCGTGACCCCGGCGCCGTCGTCCACGAGCTGGAAGAGGTCGCGGTCACCCGTCACGACCCCCACGGGCAGGCGCCCGCGGTGCCGCGCGGTGAGCGTGCCGATGACGTCGTCGGCCTCGTAGCCCGGCGCCCCCAGCACCGGGATGCCGACCGCCTCGAGCGCCCGGCGCAGGATCGGCACCTGGACCTCGAGCTCAGGTGGAGCCTCCTCCTTGTCCTCCGAACCCTCGACCAGACGGTGAGACTTGTAGGAGGGGATGGCCTGGACGCGGAACTCCGGGCGCCAGTCGTCGTCCCAGCAGCAGGCCAGGTGGGTGGGGGAGAAGCGGCCCACGAGCGTGGCGATCATGTCGAGCAGCCCGCGCACGGCGTTGGTCGGCGTCCCGTCGGGCGCCTCCCGCAGGTCCTTCATCCCGTAGAACGCCCGGAAGTACAGCGAGGCGGTGTCGAGCAGGAGCAGCTGCGGCGCTGCGACGTCGGCACCCGCGGTCGCCTCGGTGGAGGTCGTCATGCGCCTCACCCTAGTGGGGTGGGTTAGCGTGAGGTATGCCTCGGCGCCGCGCCCTCACGCTCCTCACCGGCGTGCTGCTGGCCTCGGCGTTTCTCCTCCTCGGTCCCTGGTGGGACACGGCCGCCGGGGAGAACCCGTTGACCCGGCCGCCCGGTCCGGACTACGCGGCGGTGCTGCGGCTGAGCCTGCCCACCCTGGTGCTCGCGGCGGCGGTGACGGCGCTGCTCGTGGCCACGCGCGGCGGACGCCGGGGGCGGGGCGCCCGGCACTAGGGTTGCCCCCATGGAGCCGCTGGATCGCCACATCGTCACCGTCCTGGCGCAGGACGGTCGCATCAGCTTCGCCGACCTGGGGCGGCAGGTGGGGCTGTCCACGTCGGCGGTGCACCAGCGGGTGAAGCGGCTCGAGGAGCGGGGCATCATCACCGGCTACCGCGCCGTCGTGGACTACGCGTCGGTGGGGCTGCCGCTCACGGCCCTCATGTCGGTCACCCCCTTCGACCCCTCGGACGACGACGACATCCCGGAGCGGCTGGCCCACATCGAGGAGATCGTGGCCTGCTGGTCGGTCGCCGGCGACGAGAACTACGTCCTGCTCATCCGGGTGCCCCGCCCGCAGGACCTCGAGGAGCTGCTCGGCCGCATCCGGCAGGAGGGCTCCTGCTCGACCAACACGACGATCGTGCTGTCCACGCCCTGGGAGGACCGGCTGGGCGCCCTGCCGCACGAGCTGCCCACGACCCCCTGACCCGGGCGCGGCGGCGTTCCCCGGGCACGACGCCGGAGGGTCGTCGACGACCGTCGGCTCAGCGGCCCTCGCGGGCGATCGCCGCGACCGTGGCCGACGTCACCGCGACCAGGTCTGCCGGCGCCAGCTCGAGGTCCAGGCCGCGCCGGCCCCCGCTGACCAGCACCGCGTCATACCCCAGCGCGGAGCTGTCGAGGACCGTGGGCAGCGCCTTCTTCTGACCGAGCGGGCTGATCCCGCCCACGACGTAGCCCGTCGCGCGCTCGGCCGCCCGGGGGTCGGCCATGGCGACCTTCTTCACGCCCAGCGCCGCCGCCACGGCCTTGAGGTCCAGCTGCGCCACGACGGGCACGATCCCGACGCCCAGACCGTCCTCGCCCTGCACCAGCAGCGTCTTGAGGACACGCTCCGGGTCGACGCCCAGGGCCTCGGCCGCCTCCAGCCCGAACGACCGCACCGCGGGGTCGTGTTCGTAGCCGCGCAGGACGTAGGGGATGCCGGCGCGGTCCAGCACGACGGTCGCCGGCGTGCCGCCGCCGGACTTCTTCCTGGCCACGGAGGGAGGGTATGCCGTCGCCGGCCCGCGGCGGCGTCCGGGAGGTCCCCTGGCCTGCCCCGGGCGCCCTCCGGTGGGGTCAGGCGAGCTGGTCCACCGAGGCGCGGCGCGAGGCGGCCGCGGCCTCCTCGGCCTTCTCCTGCTGGCCGGCCTCGTCGGTGCCGTGCACCTCGGCGGCCTCACGACGCCACCAGTCCTGACCGCTGGCGGGCAGGGTGTCGATGGGGTCGTAGTAGACGTACTCGGCGCTGGTCACGTCGACGTCCTCGCCCTCGATGGAGGTGCGGTAGTTCTTGCGCCAGTAGGAGATCCCGCGCTCGGTGTCGTAGGTGTCGACCTGGTGGACCCATCGCTTCCCGACGAAGGGCACGTCGCAGACGATGCGCGGCGTGGCGAAGCCCGGCAGGTAGCCCAGCATCGAGTGCTGCAGGTGCTGGGCGTGGCCGAGCGAGACCCGCCAGTGCTCGCTGAAGGGGATCATGTCGCACATGTAGAAGTAGTACGGCGTGATCATGGCCTCGTCGGACATGGCGAAGCACAGGTCGAGCAGCTGCGCGGACGTGTCGTTGACCCCCCGCATGAGCACGCCCTGGTTGCGGACGTCGCGGATGCCCGCCTCGAGCATGGCCTTGCTCGCCTCGGCCACCAGCGGCGTCACCGACTGGGCCGCGTTGATGTGGGTGTGGATCGCCAGCCCCACACCGCGCTCCCGGGCCTTGCGGGCGACCCGCCCGACGCCCTCGACGGTGTCGGGGGCCAACCAGTGCTGCGGCATCCCCATGAGTGCCTTGGTCGCGAGCCGGACGTCACGGATCGAGTCGATGTCGAGCAGCCGGTCCAGCCAGGACTCGAGGTTCTTCCACGGCATGTTGGCGACGTCACCGCCGGAGACGACGACGTCGCGCACGCCCGGGGTGGCGCGCAGGTAGTCCAGGATGGCGGTGTGCCGGTCCACCGGCTTGCCGGCCAGCTTGAGCTTGGTGACGGTCGGGGTCGAGTTGCCCACCAGGTCCATCCGCGTGCAGTGGCCGCAGTACTGGGGACAGGTGGGGAGCATCTCCGCGAGGACCTTGGTGGGGTAGCGGTGGGTGAGCCCCTCGGCGACCCACATGTCGTGCTCGTGCAGGCTGTCTCGGGTGGCGTAGGGATGGCTGGACCAGTCGGTGCGCCGGTCGGAGAAGACCGGCAGCATGTAGCGGCGCACCGGGTCGGCCAGGAACGCGGCGGTGAAGTCGGCCCCCGCAGCCGGCATCCGGCCGTCGGCCCAGGTCGGCTCGCTGACCATGGTGTTGAGCATCTGCGGGGGCAGCAGCATCGACATGGTCGCGCGCTGCTCCTGGTCGCGCTGCAGGTCGGCGTAGAACTCCTCGGTGAGCAGCGGACCCATGACCGTCCGCAGCTGCCCGATGTTCTTGACGCAGTTGACCCGTTGCCACTGCACGTCGGCCCACTGCTGCGGCGTCACCTCGGACCACCCGGGGTAACGGGTCCAGTCCGGCTCCACCAGCTCACGGCGGGAGTAGACGTAGGGCTGCTCGATCTGTGCGCTCATCCCGCCATGCTACGGATGATGTCCGGCGTATGCGAGTACCGACAGGATGATTTCTTGTCACATGACCTATTGGCCGGACGATGTGGCCGCACAGCCGGTCTCAGCCGACCGCCCTCCCGACGGCCACCCTTCGCAGATGTCGGGGCGGCGTGTCCGTAGCGACACGCCGAGGTGAGGTAAATATCTCACCAAGGACCTCGACCAGGGCGACCGACTGACCTGCGATTTCTCCCATCGCCGCAGGTCAGAGCGTTGTTGACACTCGTCTCGGCGCGACCTACCTTCGTGTCTGTCCCTCGGGCGTCGACGCGCCCGGCGGGGGAGCCAGGGCCCCGAGCACCGAGTAGACAACGGGACCGTGCCGGCCGCCAGCCGCGTACGGACCGGCCCCAAAGGTGCCGGGGTCCGGCTATGTCCGCAGGGGTCCGTACGCTGGAGCCGTGCCCTGGCCGCTCCGACTCCTGCTCGCGATCCTCGGCGGCGTCGCCCTCTGGCTCGCCTTCCCGGGGCACGACGTCTGGCCGCTCGCCATGGTGGGGGTGGGGGCGCTGGCCCTCGCCACGGCCGGAGCGCGGGTGCGGACCGGCCTGGCGGCCGGGTTCCTGCTCGGCCTGACGTGGTACACCCCGATGTTCGTCTGGGCCAGCACCTACGCCGGCATCATGCCGTGGGTCGCCATGAGCGTCGCCTCGGCGCTCTACCCCGCCGCGCTGGGAGGTCTGCTCGCCCTGCTGCAGCGCTCGGCAGCCGTCCGACCGGTCGTCGGGGCGGCGGCGTGGGTGCTCATGGAGTACGCCCGGTCGGTCACGCCCTTCGGCGGGTTCCCGTGGGCGCGGCTCGGGTTCAGCCAGGCGGACAGCCCTCTGCTGGGGGCCGCGAGCCTCGTCGCGGTCACCGGGCTGGGCTTCCTCGTGGCCCTGGTCGGCGGCGTGCTCGCCCGTGCGGCGCAATTCGCCGTCGGGTCCGGAGCCACCAGGAGCCTGCCGCGTGCCGCGCTCCTCGTGGCCGTGGCGACCGTGGTGGCCCTGGCGCCGACCGCGCTGCCGCGGCCCACCGAGGGGGAGCCGCTGGACGTCGTCGCCGTCCAGGGCGACCTGCCGCCGGAGTTCACCCGGACCCTGAGCGCCGAGCGCGGCACCATGCTCGAGCGCTACACCTCGATGACCGAGGAGCTGGCCGCGGAGGTCTCGGCCGGAGAGACCGCAGCGCCCGACCTCGTCATCTGGCCCGAGGGCGCGAGCGACCTCGACCCGTTCTCCCCGTCCGAGGGACCCACCACGGTCGAGCAGATGATGGCCGGCGTCGACGCGCTCGGTGCACCGGTCGTGCTCGGGGCCGTGTCCTACGGCACGGGGGAGGCGCCGCGCAACATCGTGCTCGAGCTGCAGCCGGGCGAGGGGGTGGACGACACCTACCAGAAGGTCTACCTCGCCCCGTTCGGGGAGCGGATGCCGCTGCGCCCGCTCGTGCGCCACCTGTCCGAGTGGGTCGACCGCATCCCCGACTGGGAGGCGGGCTCCGAGCCCGGACTCATGGACGTGCGGCTCGCCGACGGCCGGGACGTCCGGTTGGGGCTGGGCATCTGCTTCGAGGTGGTCGTCGACCCGGCCGTGCGCGACGTGGTCGCCGGTGGGGCCGAGCTGCTGGTCGTCCCGACGAGCAACGCGTGGTTCGGCGAGGGCGACCAGTCCGCCCAGCACATCGCCACCTCCCGGGTGCGCGCCGTCGAGTACGGCCGCTCCGTCGTCCACATCAGCAATGTCGGGATCTCGGGGCTCATCAGCCCGGACGGGGTGGTGCACGAGCCCACCGACCTCTTCACGCAGGCGGTGCTGCGCGACGAGCTGCCGCTGCGCTCCGAGCTCACCCCCGCGGTCACCACCGGCCCGTGGGTCGTGCCCGCAGCCGCCCTGCTCGTGCTGCTCGCTCTGGTCGGGCTGCTGGTCAGGCGCCCTCCCGACGCCGTCTAGGCTGACCGGATGACCTCTCGTGGCCCGCTGCACCGCGTCTGCGTCTGCATCCCGACCTACCAGGAGCGTGCCTCCCTCCCCGAGGTGCTGCGCCGGGTCCGGCAGGCCGTCCCCGAGGCGGACGTGCTGGTCGTCGACGACGCCAGCCCGGACGGCACCGGCGAGCTGGCCGGGCGGATCGCCGCCGCCGACCCGAACGTCCACGTCCTGCACCGACCGGGCAAGCAGGGCCTCGGCCCGGCCTACCTGGCCGGTTTCGCCTGGGCCGCGCGACGAGGGTTCGACGCGGTCGTGGAGATGGACGCCGACGGGTCGCACCAGCCCGAGCAGCTGCCCGCCCTGCTGGCGGCCGCCGAGCGCGGACCGGGCGCCGACGTGGTCATCGGCTCCCGCTGGGTGGCGGGGGGTTCGGTGCACCGCTGGCCCTGGCACCGGCGGTTGCTGTCGGTCGGCGCCAACACCTACACCCGGCTCGCCCTGGGGCTGCCCGTCCACGACGCCACGGCCGGCTTCCGGGTCTACCGGCTGCCGCAGCTGACCGAGCTGGTGGCCGGTCCGGTGGCCTCCCAGGGCTACTGCTTCCAGGTGGACCTCACGCGCCGTGCCGTGGAGGCGGGGCTGCGCGTCGTCGAGGTGCCGATCGCTTTCGTCGAGCGCGTCGAGGGGTCCTCCAAGATGACCGGCGACATCGTCCGGGAGGCCGTGGTGCTGGTGGGCGTGTGGGCGTGGCAGCGCCGGACGGAGCAGCTCAGGGAACACCTGGCCGGGCGGGACCGTTCTCGTTGGCACCACCTCGAGGAGGCCACGTGAGCACGACCGCCCCATCCGGCAGCAGCGCCCGGCGCCGACCGGTCCTGAGGTGGGTGCTGCTCGCCCTGGTGCTGCTCCCGCTCGTGGAGATCGCCGTCCTCGTGGCCGTGGGACGCAGCATCGGTCTGTGGTGGACCCTCTTCCTCGTCGTGGCGGTGGCCGTCCTCGGCACCTGGCTGGCCCGACGGGAGAGCAGCCGCACCTACCGCGCGCTGCAGCAGGCGCTGAGCTCGGGCAGGATGCCGGCCGACGAGGCCACCGACGCGATCCTGCTCATGGTCGGGGGCCTGCTGCTGCTCCTGCCGGGCTTCGTCAGCGACGTCCTGGCCCTCCTCCTCGTGCTGCCCTTCACCCGACCCGCGGCCCGGCGGCTGCTCCAGGCCGTGGTGGCCAGCAGGGCGCTGACGGTGGTCGGGGGCCCGGTCGGACCGGCCGGTCGTCGCGCCGGTCGACCACCCGGCTCCGGGACGGTCATCGACGGCGAGATCGTCGACGAGCACCCGCCACCGTGGGAGGACGACACGCGTCCTCCTCTCGGACGGTGACGCGCTGACTGGTCAGCGCGACCCCGACAGCGCTATCATGAGACGTTTCCCCCTCGCACCGACCACCGCATCTCGATGCGTCCAGGACGGTGGACGGGACAGGGAACACGGGGCGGCCGGTCGACGTTGACACCAGTCAGCAGGGCGGTCACAGGTCCAGGTCCGGCAGCCGCCCACCGAACGCGACAGCGAAACGATCACGCGTGTCCGATGACACGATGGGAGTGGAACACATGGCAGAGCGGTCCCTGCGCGGCACCAACCTCAGCTGGCTCTCCTTCGAGAGCGACGAGGGCGTCACCTTCAGTGACCGAGAGATCAGCCGCTACGTCTGCCCGGACGGGCACGTCAGCGAGCTGCCCTTCTCGGTGGAGGCGGAGATCCCGCCGATCTGGGAGTGCCGTTGCGGTCTCGACGCCAAGCTGGAGAACGGCCCCGAGCCCGAGCTGAAGGCGACCAAGCCGCAGCGCACCCACTGGGACATGCTGCTCGAGCGCCGCTCGGTGCCCGAGCTCGAGGAGCTCCTCGAGGAGCGGCTGGCCCTGCTGCGCGAGATGCGCGGCGAGAAGCCGCGGCGCAAGCGCAGCGCCTGAGGCACGACCTACCCGTCCGGTGAGGGCGTGGTCCGCGACGGCGGGCCACGCCCTCTCGGCGTCCCCGGGACCCCTCAGACCTTGCGCGGCTGCTCGTTGCCGGCCATGGCGATGCCGCGGCGCATGTCGACGCGGGTGAGGATGAGGCCCCCGACGACGAAGAAGGCGATGGTGACCAGGATCGCCGGGCGGTAGGACCCGGTGAGCTGGTAGGTGAGACCGAAGGCGAGGGTCCCGAACCAGCTCGTGCCCCGCTCCATCGCCTGGTAGAAGCTGAAGTACTCCGACTCCTTGCCCGTGGGGACGAGCTGGGAGTAGAGCGAGCGGGACAGCGCCTGGGTCCCACCCATGACGGTGCCGATGAAGACCGCGCAGACGAGCCAGACCGTGAACGCGCCGGTGGGCACGAAGTAGGCGAAGGCCACCACCAGCGTCCACATGACGAGCCCGCCCAGCACCGTGCGCTTGGCCCCCACCCGCCCGGCGATCGCGCCGAAGACCAGCGCACCGCCGAAGGCGACGAACTGGACGAGCAGGATGGTGATGATGAGCTGGCTCGTGTCGAACCCCAGGGCCTCGCTGCCGTAGAGGCTCGCGGAGGAGATGACCGTCTGGATGCCGTCGTTGAAGAAGAGGTAGGCCAGCAGGAACAGCAGCGTGTGCGGGTAGCCGCGCAGGTCCCCGAAGGTGTCCCGCAGCTGGGTGACCGTGCCGCCCAGCACCCCGGCCGAGCGCGCCACGGGGGCGGCGGTGGTGCCCCGGATGCGCCGCAGCCCGATGACGGGGATGAGCGTGAAGACCGCCCACCAGAGGCCGGCCGACAGCAGGTTGAGGCGCACGGCCATCGTGTAGGAGATGCCGAGGGACTCGTGGACGGTCATGAGACCGAGGTTGAGCGCGAGCAGCACGCCTCCACCCAGGTAGCCCAGGGCCCAGGCTCTCGAGGAGACCCGGTCGCGGTCGTCGGGCGAGGCCACCCGGACGAGCAGGGCGTCGTAGACCACGGTCGAGGCCCCCAGGCACAGGTTGGCCACGACGACGAGCAGCACCCCCAGCTCCCAGTTGCTGCCGTCGAGGAAGAACATCGAGGCGGCGGCGGCGGCGCCGACCCAGGCCAGCCCACCGAGGAGCCACGTCGGCCGGGGGTGCCGGTCCGCGACGGCCCCGACGAAGAGCAGCACCACGGCCGACACCAGGGTCGCCACGGTGATGGTGTAGGGCGCGACCGACCCCACGGCCACCGGCACCCCGAGCACGGACAGCATCTGCTCGCAGGTGTCGCCCTCGGCCAGGTCCGGGCAGGCGTCGGCCCGGGCCAGGGCGGTGAGGTAGGGCGCGATGAGGACCGTGCCGGTGGTCGTGACGTAGGCGGAGTTGGCCCAGTCGTACCACCCGAAGGCGCGCTGGTGGGCGCGGGTGCGTTCGGACGCGGGGTCGGCCCTGGGCACCGGGGGAGCTGTCATGAGGCCCATCGTAGGGACACGACGGCCAGCGGTGAGGAGGCTCGAGGGGGCGGTTCGGGTTGCGGGGGCCTCCTGCCGGGGCGAGGCTGAGGGGGTTGCCGAGGAAAGGAGCAGACCATGGGTCTCGGAGACAAGATCTCGAACAAGGCCGAGGAGCTGAAGGGCAAGGCCAAGGAGGGCGTCGGCGACGCCACCGACAACGAGCAGATGGAGGCGGAGGGTCGGGCCGACCAGACCGGCGCCAACGTCAAGCAGGCCGGCGAGAACGCCAAGGACGCCTGGAAGGATGCCACGCGCTAGTCCGGGTCCGGCGCGCCGCGCCGACCACGACGACGCCCCCGGCCGGACGGCCGGGGGCGTTCGTCATGCCCGGGGTGGACCGTCCTGCTCGGCGTCCTCCCGGTCCCGGCGCAGGATGGGGGGAAGGAGCCGGTCGCGCAGCGACGCCGCGATCTCGGTGGTCCGGTCGAGCAGCGCGACCCGGGCCGCGCCCTGCTCGCCCTGCGCCTGGAGGTAGGCCCGGCGCGCCCGCAGCTGGAAGATGGGCGCGGCGCTCTCCGCCCGCTCGGCGGCCCGCCGGCCCTCGGGGGTGACGTTGCGCAGGTCGTCGGTGTGCAGCTCGCCGGTGCGCAGGTCCAGGTGCTCGCTGCCGAACCGGATGAGGGTCAGCGCCGAGGCGAGCACGGGCACCGCGAGGAACGCGCCGAGCACGCCCCACAGCGTGCCGCCCGCCGCGACCCCCAGGATCACCACGACCGGGTGCATCGACATGACGCGGCTGTGCATGAGCGGGGCGACGAAGGTGCTCTCCGCCTGCTGCACGACCACGACGATGACGAGCACCCAGAGGGCGGTCACCCAGCCCTGCGACACCAGGGCGACGAGCACCGCGAGGCCGCCGGCGACGAAGGCGCCGATGATGGGGATGAAGGCCAGGAAGAAGGTGATGACGGCCAGGGCGAAGGCGAGGGGCACCTGGAGCAGGACGAGCCCCAGGCCGATGAAGACCGAGTCGACGGCGGCGACGACGGCCTGCGCCCGCAGGAAGCCACCGAGCGTCACCCACACCCGCGCCAGCGCCTCGGTGAGGTAGAGACCAGCGGTGCGGCCCACGGACCGGCGCAGCCAGGGCAGGAAACGGTGCCCGTCCTTGAGGAAGAAGAAGGTGAGCACGAGCACGAGCACGGTGGTGACGAGGATGGAGCCGACGGTCGTCAGCGTGGACAGCGCGCCCTCGGCGAGCACGCTGGCCCGGGACTCGAGCCATTGCGTGGCGCGGGCGACGTAGTCGTCGAGCTGCTCGCTCTGCAGGTTGACCGGGGGGCCGGAGAGCCACTCGAGGACGATGTCGGCGCCCTCGGTGACGTTGTCGGCGACCTGGCGCAGCTGGCTGCCGACCCCAGGGGCGATGGCCGCGATGATCCCGCTGAAGAGGCCCAGGGCGCCGATGAGCACCGTGGCGGCGGCGAGCCCGGCCGGCCAGCGGTACCGGCGCAGCCAGCGGACGGTCGGCCACAGCACCGAGCTGACGATGAGGGCGAGGATGATCGGCAGCACCCCGACCCAGACCCGACCGAGCAGGTAGAGCACCACCGCGACCGCGGCGACGACGAGCAGGAAGCGCCACGACCAGGCGGCCGCGCTCCGCAGCCCCTGCAGGATGAGGTCACCGCGGTCCACCGTCGGCGGCGCCGCGGGGGTGTCCTCCTCAGGGGCCCCGCGCGGCTCCTCGTCCGGCAGCGGGCCGGTGGGCCCGGCGGGCAGCGGCTGCTGCGGCAGGTCGGTGTCGAGGGAGGGCGCGTCCTCCGCCGTGCCCGGCTGGTCCTGCGTGCTCATCGTCTCCTCCGGTCGAGGACCGTGATGGTGCACCCCACGGTATGCGTCGCCCCGGGCGGGACGCGCAGGGCGAGGTCACCGGTGGCCGCCGTCTCCACGCAGAGGAACCCGGGCCAGGCGTCGTCCCCCAGGTCGCTGGTCGCGGCGGCCTGCTCGGGCCCGGGGTTCCAGACGACCGTCTGGGTGCTGCCGTGGGTCTCCAGGACGAGGCGGCGGTCCTGGTCGAGCACCTCGACGTGCGGACGGCCGGGGGAGTCGACCACGGCGTCGGTCGGTCCCTCGATGCGCAGCGGCCCCTGCAGGCGCCCGCGCCGGCCGGTGGTCTTGTCGAGGTAGGTCGCACCGTCCAGGCCGGTGACCTCGGTCTGCCGCACGTCGTGGACCGCCAGGTAGGTGTGCAGCGCCACCTCGACGGGCAGCACCTCGGTGCCCGGGTTCGTGACCTCCAGCTCGAGACGCAGCGACGGGTGCTCCGCCCCGGCCGGCAGCGACACGGCGTAGCGCAGGCGGAACGGCCCGGGCAGGTGCTCGACGCCGGGGGAGCCGGAGACGTCCTCGTCGGTCACGGTCCAGGCCCAGACCTCCGCGTCCCGGGACGGGGCGCGGTGCCAGGTCGCGGTGCGGACCAGGCCGTGGCTGGGGGAGCGGTCCCCGTCGGGCCCCGCGGCGAACCAGGGGAAGCACACGGGCACCCCGCCCCGGATGGCCCGGCTGCCGTCCAGCACGGCCGCCTCGCTGCACCAGACCACCGGTCGGCCGTCCAGCTCCCAGGTGCTGAGGTGGGCCCCGAAGTCGTAGGCGACGAGGCGTGAGGGACCGTGCTCGACGGTGCGGGGGGTCGGCGGCGCGGGGGAGGGCATGGGGGACAGGCTACGGCGCGCGGCCCACGCCCTGCCCGACGATCCGCCGTCGCCACCACCCCCGGGTGAGAGGCTGGGAGCATGCGAGGCACGGCGTGGATCAGCTGGCTGCGGTGCCTGGCGGTCTACGGCGTGGTGCTCATCCACACGGTCGGCGCCACCGCCACCGCGGGGGCGCAGGGGCGGACGGACCCGGTGGACGGGTGGGTCGCCCGGGCCCTGGACCTCCCGCTGCTGTGGGTCGTGCCGGTCTTCGTCATGGTGTCCGGAACCCTGGCGCTCGACCCGGCGCGCTACCCGGGCGCGGGAGAGTTCCTGCGCCGGCGCGTCGGGCGGCTGCTGCCCGCGGTGGTGGTGTGGAACCTCGTCTACGTGATCTACCTCTCGCTGACCCGGCCCGGGTCGTGGGCGGGACCCGTGGACGCGTTGCGGCGGGCCCTCGTCGGCCAGGTCGCCCCGCACCTGTACTTCCTCTGGATCGTCCTGGGGCTGTCGCTGCTGACGCCGCTGCTCGTGCCGTGGCTGGCCGCGACCAGCCGTCGGGCGTGGCTCCTCGCCGGGGTGGCGGCGTACGCCGTGCCGATCCTGTCCCTGTGGCCCCTGGGGGCGGGCGGCGCACCGGTCGGCGTCACGCACGCCGCGTGGACGTGGTGGCTGCCCTACCTCGGCGCCTACCTCCTGGGCTGGGCGCTGCGCGGGGTGCGGGTGCCCGGAGCCCTCGTGCCGGTCCTGGTGCTCGTCGTGGTCGCCCTGTCGGTGCTCCTCACCTGGCAGTGGGAGAACCCCGCCGCGCCGACCTGGCTGCAGGAGTGGGCGGGGGCGCACTACTACTCGCCCTCGGTCGCCGTGCTGTCGGTCGCCGTCTACCTGCTGGCGCAGGCGCTGCTCGCCCCCGGGGGCGCCCTCTCGGCGCTCACCTCGGACCGGGTGATGGCCGCGGTGGACCCGGTGGGGCGGGCCACCCTGGGCATCTTCGCGCTGCACTTCCTCGTCCTGCTCGTCGCCACGGACACCGGGGTGCTCGGACCCCCGGTGGCTCCCTGGCCGGTCCTGGTGGCGCGCTTCGCCGTGGTCGCGGCCGTGACCACGGGTCTGGTGCTGGTCGGACGGCGGGTCCCGGTGGTGCGGCGGGTGCTGTGAGTCACGGCCCCGGCGTCGGGACCGCGCGCAGCGACGTCGCCTCGACGTCGTAGCGGGAGGCGGCCCCCGCACCGGTGCGGAAGAAGCGCCGGCGCAGGGCGCCGGTCACCTCGACCCCGGCGCCGTCCTGCAGCCGCAGCGCGGCTGCCCTGGCCCGTGCCGTCCAGCAGGACACGTCGATGGTGTCCACCCGCTGGGCCGACCCGGACGCCCTGGAGCGGCCCCGCCGCCGGGGCCGCGGCACGACCACCCGCAGCTGGACCAGGACGTCGCCGCTGGGCAGCTCCCGCTGCGTCGGGGCACCGCTCACCCGCCCGCGCAGGTGCACCTCGTTGGCCGGTGCCGCCGCTGTGGTCGTCATGGGTCCACGATGACCGGGTCGCCGGGCGTGGGGGAGAGGGTGCGGCGGATCTGTGGACGGGCGGCGAGCCGCCGGGCGGGTGTGGACGGGGCCGCCGGCCCTCGCTCACATCTCCTCGTGCGTCTCCGGGTCCCCGCCGAAGAGCCGTCCGTCCGGCCGGCCGAGCGCGGTGATGGCCCGGACCTCCGCGTCGGTGAGCTCGACGTCGAGCACGTCGAGGTTGGCCCGCTGACGCGCGGGGGTCGCGGACTTCGGCAGCGGCATCACCCCGCGCTGCAGGTGCCAGCGCAGGATGACCTGGGCGGGGGAGACGCCGAGCCGGCCTGCCGGGCCGGCCACCGCCTCGGCGTCGTACTGCGCCTGCCGCTTGCCCAGCGGGCTCCACGCCTGCGTGAGCACGCCGAGGTCCGCGTGCACCTCCAGCAGGTCGGACTGGGGGAAGAGGGGGTGGCACTCGACCTGGTTGAGCACCGGGGTCTCACCGGTGGCCCGGACGACCTCGTCCAGGTGGGCGGCGGTGTAGTTGCTGGTGCCGACCCCTCGCACGAGCCCCCGGTCCCGGCACTCCAGCAGGGCCTCGACGGCCTCGACGTACCGGCCCTGCGACGGGTTGGGCCAGTGCACCAGGGCGACGTCGACCTGCTCCAGGCCGAGCCGCTCCAGCGACTGCTCGACGGACTCGATCGCCGCGGCGCGCTCGTGCGCCCGCCCGGGGATCTTGGTCGCGACCAGCACCTCGGCGCGGGGGACGCCGCTGCGGCGCAGCGCCTCACCGACCTCGCGCTCGTTCTCGTAGTTGACCGCGGTGTCGAGATAGCGGTAGCCCGCCTCGAGGGCGGACACCATGGCCTCGATCCCCTCCTCGCCGCGCAGGGGGTAGGTGCCGAAGCCGACGTGGGGGAGCGTGGTGCCGTCAGGAAGGGTATGCATGTCCTCACGCTAGGGGGCCGGGCGCCGCTGCGCAGCCCGTGGGTCAGCGGGCCGACCCGCTGCGCCAGGGTGGGTCACATGAGCGCCGAGGTGAGCCGGCAGACGTTGTCCACGTAGCGCTGGTGCCACGGTCGCCCCGCCCACTCCTGCAGCGTCAGGACCCGGGACGCCTGACGGTAGGCCTCGTCGTTCTCCTGCAGCCGGGCGACGAGGTCGCCGCCGAAGGCGAGCAGCATGACCTCGTAGGTCAGCGCGAACGAACGGAAGTCCATGTTGCTGGACCCGATCACCGCGACCCGGTCGTCGATCGTCAGGTACTTGCCGTGCAGCACCGTGGGCGCGGGGTAGAGGTGGATGACGACACCGGCCTCGAGCAGCACCTGGTAGTAGGAGCGCTGGGCGTGCCCGACGAGGAACTGGTCGGCCTCCTCGCCGACGAACAGCTCGACCTGCACACCCCGGTAGACGGCACTGGTGATCGCGGCCAGCAGCGCCTCGTCCGGCACGAAGTAGGGGCTGGTGATGGCGACCCGCTCGCGCGCCAGGTGCACGAGCGCGACGAACTGCCGCCAGTTGGGCTCGGTGGGGAAGCCGGGACCGGACGGCACGAGCTGCATGGCGTGGGCCGCCCCGCCGGGCACCAGGTCGGGCTGGTCGGGGAAGTAGCGCTCGCGGTCCAGGCTGAGGTTCTCCGAGGTCTCGGTGAACCAGTCGGTGACGAAGACGGCGGAGAGCTGCAGGACGACGTCCCCGCTGACCTGGACGGACACGTCGCTCCACGCCCGGCCGATGCGGGCGTTCTTGGCGCTGCCGTAGGCGGGGTCGATGAGGTTGTGCGAGCCGACGAACCCGACCCGCCCGTCGACGACGAGCAGCTTGCGGTGGTTGCGCAGGTCCGGTCGCTGCCACTGCCCGCGCCACAGGTTCAGCGGCATCATGTAGTGCCAGCTGATCCCGGCGGCCTCCATGCGGGCCCCCAGCTGGCGACGACCTGGGTACTTGCGCGAGCCGAGCTGGTCCAGCAGCAGGCGCACCTCGACCCCTCGACCGGCGGCCCGCTCCAGGGCGGCGAAGAGGACGTCGGTGCTCTCGTCCCACGCCACGATGTAGAACTCGACGAAGACGAAGTCCTCCGCCTCGTCGACCGCGGCCGCCATCGCCGCGAAGAAGTCCGCGGTGTCGGGGTAGACCCCGTCGCACGCCCCGCTCACGCAGGACAGCCCGGTCAGCCGGCGGTTCATCCGCAGGACCGAGGCGAGGTCCTCCTCGGGCTGGACCTGCGGCAGGTCGGGCAGGGTGTCGGCATAGTCGCCCAGGAGCTGGTTGGCCTGGCGCTGGATGTCGTGCCGACGCCCGGCGACGACCTTGCTGCCGATGAGGAAGTACAGCGGGAACCCGAGGACCGGGACGAAGAGGATGAGCAGCAGCCAGGCCGAGGACGCCCCCGGCCGCCGGTTCTCCGGGACCGTCCCGACGGCCCAGATCTTGAGGCCGTACTCGACGGCCAGCACGACCGCGTACATCGTGGATGCGGTGGCAGTGGCCCCGTCCATGGCCGGAGTCTAGGGCGTGGCCGGGTCGGCGCTCTGCTCCGTGGACGGCTCGTCCGGCGGCGGGCCCGTCTCCGTGACGTCGCCGGCGACGCCGTTGTGCGGGATGAGGGTCCCGGTGACCTCGTGGTGGGGCCAGTCGAGGGTGTGGGGGACGGTCTGGGTGACGTAGTTCGGCGTCTCCCGCGCGTGCACCTCGGTGGGGACGACCGGCAGGTTGGTGTGCGGGGGGTTGGCGGTCCAGGCCGCGGTGAACATCACCCAGCGCAGCCCCAGGTTGATCCACACGATGAGCGTGGCCAGGACCGCGAAGGAGGCGAAGACCGGGTTGTCCCAGGCGCCGATGACCTGCGTCCCCGCCACCCGCAGCACGCCCCATCCGGCGGCCCCGAGCAACGCGCCCTTCCACCAGTCGGGGGAGGGCATCCGCACCTTGGCCGTGACCCGGAAGAGCAGGTAGAACACGACCGCGTCCACGACGAAGGCGACGACCACGGCCGCCACCTGGATGAGCAGGCCGCTCGCGCCCCGGCTGACCTCGAACTCGCCGAGCACCGCCCGGGCCAGCACGGCGGACCCGCTCAGCAGCGCGGAGGAGAGCAGCACCGCCAGGCTGAGCAGGAGGATGCCGATGGCGTCCCAGCCCTTGCCGCGGAAGGGGCGCATCGGGGCCCCGGTGAGCCCGAACATGGACCGGATGCTGTTGCGCAGCCCGGTCATGACGTTGGTGGCGGTCCACAGCAGGACCGGGATGGAGATGAGGGTGGCCAGCGTCAGCGAACGCTCCAGGACCAGCCGGTCGGGGTCGATGATGCCGCCGTTGCTGCCGTCGTCCACCAGCCCCGGGAAGGCCGTATTGATGGCCATGACCACCCGGTCGAACAGCTCGGGCTGGCGACCGAGGACGGCGCGGAACCCGTTGACGCCGATGGTCACCAGGGCCGTGAGGGACACCAGGGCGGAGATGGTGACCCCGCCGGCCGACAGGTTGCCCCGCACCAGCAGGTAGCGCACGAAGGCCCGCACCGGGCGCGAGGTGTCCACCCGGTGGATGGCGCGCCAGAAGAGGTTGCGCTCGACGCCGTCCTCCTGGACCTCCGCCACCCGTCGTCCTCCTCGCCTGACCGTCCGCACCTGCGGCACCACACGGTATACCGCACCGCGGGCGACGCCGTGGCGTCACGCCTGCGTCGGTCCCACGGCGGTGCTCTGGACAGGCGGGGTCGCGACCGGTCGAATGGGCCCATGGACGCACACACCGACCAGCGGGCCGCCCAGCCGTGCCGGCGCATCGTCGACGGCGCGCTGCAGGCGGCCGACCCGACACCGGGGATGAGCCGCAGGGTGGCCGAGCACGCCGCCGGGATGTGGACCGGCACCGTGGACACCGAGCCGGGGGCGGTCACCGGCTGGCACCACCACGGCGAGCACGAGACGACGCTCTACATCGTCTGGGGCACGTTCCGGCTGGAGTCCGGTCCGGACGGCGGCGACGTCGTCGAGGCCGGTCCGGGTGACTTCGTGCGGGTGCCCGCCGGCGCCGTGCACCGTGAGTCCAACCCCGGCGACGAGACCTCCCGGGCCGTCGTCGTCCGGTGCGGCAGCGGTGCGCCGACGGTCAACGTGGACGGACCGGCAGCACCCTGATGAGAACGCCGATAAGGCACATTATGTCAAGTAAGTGTCAGCGGCCGCGCGAGGAGCGGTCCTGCCGCTCCCCCCGGTGCTCCGCCTCACGTCAGCCGTCGCGACGGTGCCGGTCCACCAGCGCGGCGGCGTCGACCTGCACCAGGACACGCGCGACGGCGAGCCCCTCGTCCTCGGTCCAGGGCTCGTGGCCCGGTCGGGTCTGATCGCTGACCCGTGCGTGGCTGCCGCCCAGGTCACGCACGACGACCCAGTGGTCGCCACCGGTCTGCCGGTAGACCCCGGTGCCGTCCCCGAGGTCGGTGCACGGCCGGAGGTCGAGGGCGGCGCACCCGCCTCCTCCGGGCCGCAGCGCGACGTCGAGGTGACCCGCCCCGGACGCCTCACCGCGCGCGAGCGTGTAGCGGACCGACCCGTCGAGCACCGTCAGCGTGGAAAGGCGCAGGTCGTCGGTGTCCGGCGGCGCGACCAGCGACACGTCGACCGCCTCCAGCTCGGCGATCTCCTGGGCGCGCTCGCGTCGCTCCAGGGCCCACCACGAGCCGGCCAGCAGCGCCAGCGCGACCCCCAGGACCAGCACCCCCCGCAGCCAGGGTCGGCCCCCGGTCCCGAGGCCCGCGGACGGTGGCACGTCGGGACGCACCGCCGTCAGACCGGCGACGACCGGCGCCAGGACGGCCAGCGCGAGCCCGAGCCACGAGGCCACCGAGCCGAGCATCGTGGCGACCGCCACGAGGACCGCCGTGGTCGGCAGCCACCACCACCGCAGCGTGCGCCGGCAGAGCACGGCGGTCGCCAGCGCCCCCGCGGCCGCGCCCAGCAGCGCCCCGCCCAGCGGCGGGCCGAGGCACTCCAGGCCGCCCTCGCACGGGAGCGCCGCACCGACCCACAGGCCGGCCACCCCCAGGAGCAGCACGAGCGCGTAGCAGAGCGCCAGCGCCCGCAGCAGCGCGGCCGCCGGACGGCCCCGGCCGCTCCCCCGCCCCCCGACCCGGGTCACCGGTCGGCGCGGGCGGCCTCGTCGAGCAGGTCCGCCAGGTCCGCCGGGCGCGACCACATGGGCCAGTGGCCGGTGGGCAGGTCGACGTAGGTGAGCGACCGGTAGTCCGGCAGGGCCGCGAGGAAGCTCACGCCCTGCTCGGCGTAGGAGCGGAAGTCGCTGGCCGGGAAGGACGTGCAGACGACCGTGCCCGGCACGTCGTGCCGGGCGTCGTTGCCGAGGGACACCGGGGTGCTCACCACGCGACCGGGCTCGGGCACCGCGCGCTCGCGGAAGGTCGCGAGCTGGTCGTCGGTGAGGTCGCGCATCGACCCGTCGGCGAGCTCGTCCTCCCACCGGTCGTCGAGCGTGAGCACGTCGGCGGAGAAGTCGGGGTCCATCGCCGCCCCGTCCGCCGAGGGCGCGGTGTCCACCCACACCACGTGGTCCACGAGCTCGGGCCGCTGGTCCAGGACGAGGGTCCCCGGGACGGCCGCCCCGCTGTGCACGGCGAGCACCCGCCGGTCCGCCGACGGGTCGAGCGCCGCGACGATCGCGTCCGCCTGGTCCTGCGGGGTCACCACCGCACGGTTCGGGTCGTCGTGGCCGAGCCCGGGCAGGGTGAGCGCGTCCACGGCATACCCCCGCTGCGCGAGCGAGCGGGCGACCTCCTCCCACGCCCACTCCCCCAACCAGAACCCGGGCACCAGCACCATCTGTGTCGTCATGGCAGCGAGTATGCCGCGCCCTCCGGACATCCGGCGTCCGCGAGCCTAGGGTGGGGCCATGAGCACGATCTTCACCAGGATCATCGAGGGCGAGATCCCCGCCCACGTCGTCTGGACCGACGACGTCTGCGCCGTCTTCCTCGACATCGAGCCGCTCACCCCCGGCCACGCGCTCGTCGTGCCCCGGGCCGAGGTCGACCACTGGGTCGACCTGCCCGAGGAGACCACGGCGCACCTCATGCAGGTCGCGGCCCGGGTCGGCCGGGCTCAGCTGGAGGTCTTCGACGCCCGTCGGGTGGGGCTCATCGTCCAGGGCTTCGAGGTCCCGCACGCCCACGTCCACGTCTTCCCCACCTCCGACCCCGCCGACTTCGACCTGAGCCGCAAGGGTCCGCGGGACCAGGACGACCTGGCCCACGACGCCGCGGCGCTCCGCGAGGCGCTGGCCGGCCGGTGAGACTGCGGGACACGCCGTCGCCGCGGCCCCCGGGCGCACCCGGGAGGGTCGGGGTGGCCGGATGAGCGAGCGCGTCGACCCCGACGACACCGGCGACTTCCACCGTGAGGTGGACGACCCCTGGGACGAGGGGTATGCCTTCACCGGCCCGGTCGAGGCGCACGGGCGGGGCCTCGACTTCGGGCTGCTGCTGCTGCGCCTGGCCGTCCTCCCCCTCGTCGTCCAGGGCGCCCGCGCGGCGACCGACATGCCGGGCTTCACCGCCCAGGTGTCCGGCACGACGCTCGGCTCGACCGCTCCCGACGTGGTCGCCTGGGGGGTCATGGTCGGCCTCGTCGCGCTCCCGGTCCTCGTCGCCGTGGGCCTCTTCACCCGCCCGGCCGGCTTCCTGCTCGCCGCGCTCATGGCCGCCGTCTGGTCGGTGGGCGTCTTCCTCGGCGAGGACGAGACGCTGCTCGTCGGCCCCGGCGGACTGACCGCGCAGAGCGCCCTGCTGCTGCTCGGCATCACCCTGCCGCTGGCCTTCACCGGGGCGGGGCGGCTGTCGGTGGACAGCCTGCGGACCGCCGGACGCCCCTGAGCGGGCGCGCCACCCGGCACGTCCACCCCTAGGGTGGCGCTCGTGCAGTGCGACTACTTCGACGCGGGGGTCTGCCGTTCCTGCACCCTCATGGGCGAGCCGTACCCGGCCCAGCTGGCCGCCAAGCAGTCGTCGGTGGCCGGCACCCTGGCACCGTGGGTCGCCCCCGGGGCGTGGTCGGCCCCGGCCCCGAGCGCCGAGTCCGGCTTCCGCAACAAGGCCAAGCTGGTCGTCGGGGGCCGCAAGGGCGCCCCTACCGTCGGCATCCTGGACCGGGCCGGCCAGGGGGTCGACCTGCGCTGGTGCGGCCTCTACGAACCCGGGCTGCGCGCGGCCGTGCTCGACCTGGCCGACCGGCTGCCGTCGTCCGGCCTGACGCCCTACGACGTGCCCACCCGCCAGGGCGAGCTCAAGCACGTCCTGCTGACCCACTCCCCCGACGGCGAGCTCATGGCCCGCTTCGTGCTGCGCTCCCCCGGGCAGCGCCGACGGGTCGTCGACCTGGTGGACGACCTGCGCACCGGCGCCGGCGGTCCGCGGCTGCGGGTGGCCAGCCTCAACCTGCAGCCGGAGCACAAGGCCGTGCTCGAGGGCGAGACCGAGGAGGTCCTGACCCCGGACCGGACCCTGCCCGTGCAGGTCGGCGGCCTCACCCTGCACCTCGGCACCCGGAGCTTCTTCCAGACCAACACCTCGGTCGCCGCCGCGCTCTACCGGCAGGTGGCCGCCTGGGTCGACGAGGTCGGCCCGGCCCGCGTGTGGGACCTCTACTGCGGCGTCGGCGGGTTCGCGCTGCACGCCTCGGCGCCCGGTCGCGAGGTGGTCGGGGTGGAGCGCTCGGCGGAGGCGGTCCGCAGCGCGCTCCGCAGCCGGGAGGACCCGGCCCTGCGGGGTCGTGCCGACGGCACCACCTTCGTCGCCGGGGACGCCACCGACCACGCCCGGTCAGCGCCCACCTCCGAGCGGCCCGACCTGCTCGTGGTCAACCCGCCGCGGCGGGGCGTCGGCGCCGAGCTGGCCGACTGGGTGGAGTCCTCCGGCGTGCCGCACGTGGTCTACTCCAGCTGTGCCGCGACGAGCCTGGCCCGCGACCTGGCGCGTATGCCGTCCTACGCGGTGCGGCACGCCCGGGTGTTCGACATGTTCCCCCAGACCGGGCACCACGAGGTCGCGCTGCTGCTCGACCGGCGCGCCTGAGGGTGTCGCCGTCCGGGACGCCCGGCTCTGCCATGATGGTGGCTCATCGACATCCCCGACGACGAGGAAGTGCCAGACCGATGCCGAACACCTTTGAGGCCGTCCCCTCCGCCGGCCACGAGCGCAGCACGGCCTTCCTCGCGGTCGAGCAGCCCGAGCAGCGGCTCGAGGACTACATGGAGCGCTCGCAGATGCACCGGGGGTCGCTGCGGGAGCAGGACGGCTACACCGTGCCCTTCCGTGACGGCGGGCAGGTCCGCATCACGGTGCGCGAGGACGGGTCCGAGCCGGCCGGTCTGGTGTTCCAGGTCGACGCACCCACCGAGGAGCGTCGGACCTACATCGAGGGCGAGGTCGAGGTGGAGCTCGGCGACGGGGCCGACAGCCTGACCTGGGAGCGCGACTGAGCCTCCCGGTGCGCCGTCGGCCCCGGACCGCTCAGCCCCGAGACCGCCCGGCGAGACCGCTCAGGGCCTCCTGGAGCTGACCGGCGCTGCCGCGGTTCCACGGCATCTGCATGAGCCCCTGCGCCATGGCGCAGGTGTTGCTGAGCGCCGCGAACGTCAGCCCGCCGCCGATCCCCGCGGCCACCCACTTCGCGCCCGGCACCACGGTGCTCGCGAGGACCGACGTCAGCACGATGCCTCCGGCGACCAGGCGCACCTGCCGCTCCAGCTCCCACGGACCTGAGGTCTCGCGGACCTCGCCGCCGGCGCCGGACCAGGCCTGCATGCCCCCGGAGAGCACGTGCATCCCGGTGCCACCGGTGCCCGCCAACGCCTGGGCGGCGACGCCGGCGCGGGCCCCGGACCGGCAGACGAGCACGACGTCCTGATCGAGGTGGTCGGCGACCGAGCGCGCGTGCTCGGTCAGCGTGGCCAGCGGGATGTTGTAGGACCCGGGCACGTGCCCGGCGGCGTACTCGCCCGGCGTGCGCACGTCGAGGACACGCGGGGCGGCGTCACCGGCCAGCCACGTGCGCAGCGCGCCCGCGCTGATCTCGACGGGGTGGGTGGTGGTGCGCGTGGGCGCACTGCTCATGGGACTCTCCTCGTGAGGGGGGTGGGGTTCAGGGATGTGGGGTTCAGGGATGTGGGGTTCAGGGATGTGGCAGGGGACGGCGGCGGCCGCGGAGGCTCAGGCGTCCGCGCCGACGACCGGCAGCCCGCACGAGCGGGCCTGGTCGAAGCTGTCGTCGACCGCCACCGCGTCGCGCCCGGCGGCGGAGACGACGGAGGCGCCCACGGAGGCACGGTACCCGCCCGCGCAGTGGACCCAGACCTCGCCCTCCGGCACCTCCGCGACCCGCCGGGCGAGCTGGCCCAGGGGGATGTTCAGCGCTCCGTCGACGTGCCCGGCGGCGTACTCGTGCGGGTTGCGGACGTCGAGCACGCAGACCGGGCGGTGGTGGCGCACCTGGGCGAGGTCGGCGAAGCTCGCCTGCCGCAGGGTGGCCAGCGGGGCGTCGGTCCAGTCCTCGGGTGCGCCGGTGCTCTGCCCGGCCAGCTCGTCAATGCCGATCCGGACCAGCTCGCGCTGGGCCTGGCTCACCTGCTCCGGGTCCTCACCGAGCAGGGTGAGCGGGGTGCCCCAGGGGATCATCCACCCGAGCCAGGTGGAGAACTGTCCGTCGAGCCCGATGTTGAGCGTCCCCGGGACGTGGCCCGCGGAGAAGGCCCGGCGGTGGCGCAGGTCGACGACCCACTCCCCCGCCTCGAGGCGCTCCCGGAGCACGTTCTTGTCGGCCCGCTCGGGCAGCTCGAGGCTGATCTCCTCCGGGCCCTTGGCGTTGGCCGGGCCCATGTGGGCGTAGTAGGCGGGGTAGAGGTCGAGGCCGTCGAGGACCTCCCGGACGTAGTCCTCCACGTCCTGGCGCAGCACGGGGTTCTGGGTCAGCTCCTGGCCGATGGTCGAGGCGTCGCCCTCGGCCTGGGTGGCCGAGCAGAAGGACCCGAAGCCGTGCGTGGGCATGACCTGGGCCTGCTCGGGGAGCTCACGGGCCAGGCGGTGCGCCGAGGCGTGCTGGTGCCGCGCCAGGGTCTCCGCGTGATCCTCCCCCAGCAGGTCCGGCCGGCCGGTGGAGCCGAACAGCAGCGAGCCGCCGGTGAAGACGTAGGGGTCCTCGCCCTCCAGGGCGTAGGACAGGTGGGTGAAGGTGTGCCCGGGGGTGTGGATGGCCCGGACCCGCAGCGTCGGGGAGACCTCGACCACGTCGCCGTCGCTGATGGCCGCGCGCTCGAAGCCGACCGGGTCGTCCGCGTTGACGTGGTAGCGGGCGCCCGTCTCCCGGGCGAGCTGGTAGCCACCCGTCACGTAGTCGTTGTGGATGTGCGTCTCGAAGACGTGGGTGATCCGGACCCCCTCCTGCGCGGCGAGGGCCAGGACACGGTCGATGTCGCGCTGCGGGTCGACGACGAAAGCCACCTCGCCGTCGTGCACGAGATAGCTGCGGTCACCGAGGGAGGAGGTCTCGATCGGCAGAACCGTGGTGGTGGTCATCGGTGCTCCTTGCTGACGGGTCGCGGTCTCTCTCCGGTACCACCGGATACCCCCTAGGGTATACCACGTGACGACGGTATGCCCCCAGGGGTACCCTGGGGAGGTGGAACTCGCGCCGGAGACCGTCAAGCCCTCGATCACCCGACTGCGCCGCGCCCACGGGCAGCTGGCGGCCGTCATCCGCATGCTCGAGGAGGGTCGCGACTGCGAGGACGTGGTCACCCAGCTCGCCGCGGTGAGCAAGGCCCTGGACCGCGCCGGCTACACCATCATCGCCAGCGGCCTGCGCCAGTGCCTGGTCGAGGAGGACGGCGAGGTCGACACCAAGAAGATGGAGAAGCTCTTCCTCTCCCTCGCCTGAGACCCGCCGCCCACGGTCCCGTGCGCGGGCCTGGTCCGACGGCACCGGAGTCACCGGAAGGGCGTGGGGTCCCCCGATCCCACCCGCAGGACCTCGGCGTAGCCCTCGGAGAGGTCGACCACGGTCGTCGGCTCGCACCCCGTCTGGTCGCCGTCGACGACGACCTCCACCTGGTGGTCCAGGCGCTCCTTGACCTCCCAGCCGTAGCCCAGCGGCTCCTCCTCACCCGGCATGAGCAGGGTGCTCGTCAGCAGCGGCTCCCCCATCTCCGAGAGCAGGTGGCGACAGATCGGGTCGGCCGGGATGCGGACGCCGACCGTCTTCTTCTTGGGGTGCAGCAGGCGTCGCGGCACCTCCTTGGTCGCCGGCAGGATGAAGGTGTAGCACCCGGGGGTGGCGGCCTTGACGGTGCGGAAGACCGCGGTGTCGAGCTGCACGAACTGCCCGAGCTGGGAGAAGTCGGCGCACATGAGGGTGAAGTGGTGGCGGTCGTCGAGCTGGCGGATGCTGACGATGCGGGCCTTGGCGGCCGGGTCGTCCAGTCGCGCACCCAGGCTGTAGCAGGCGTCGGTGGGGAAGGCCACGAGACCTCCCTCGGTGAGCACCTCCGCCACCTGCCGGATGAGCCGGGGCTGCGGGTCGACCGGGTGGATGTCGAGGAAGCGTGCCATCGTCCGACTGTAGCCACCTGACGGCTCGGGAGACAGGGGTCGGGGCCGCCGAGGTCGGCCGCGGACCCCCGGTGGTGTCAGGCGGCCCGCAGGAAGTGGCGCAACGTGGCGGTGAACGCCTCCGGCTGCTCCGAGTGCACCCAGTGCCCGGCACCCTTGATGGTGACCTGGACGGTGCGCGGGAAGAGCGCCCGCATCGGGCCCTCCTGCTCCGGGGTGATGTAGCCGGACTCGCTGCCGCCGACCCAGAGCACCGGCCCGGTGAAGGTCCGCCCCCCGTGCGGGACGTCTCCGGTGATGCTGGCGAGGTCGCGCAGGAGCACCTCGAGGTGGGGCTGCCAGCCGAAGGCGTGCGTCTCGGGGTCGCGCCGCAGGTTCTGCAGCAGGAAGCCGCGCAGCATCCGCGAGTCGACGGCACCGGCCAGCTCGGCGTCGGCCTGGCCGTGCGAGGTGATCGCGTCGAGGTCGATGGCGAGCAGGGAGGAGATGAGGTGCTCGAACTCCCCCACCTCCCCCGCGCCGGTGGGGCTGACGTCGACGACCACCAGCCGGTCGACCAGCTCGGGGGCGCGCAGGGCGGCGGTCATGGCGGTCTTGCCGCCCATCGAGTGGCCGACGAGGTGCACCGGCCCGTCGGTCGCGAGCACCTGCAGCTGCTCGACGAGCAGCTCGGCCGCGGTCGAGTAGTCGATGCGCTCGGTCCACGGCGAGCGTCCGTGGTCGGGCATGTCGAGCAGGACGCAGCGGAAGTCCGGCTGCAGCGCCTTGGCGATGCCGGTGAAGTTGCGGCCGCGACCCAGCAGACCGTGGCAGAAGACCACGGTCGGTCCGCCGTCGCCGACGACGGTCTGGGCGAGGGGTCCGGTGGCGGCGTCGGGTGCGGAGGTCACCCGACCAGCCTAGGACGAGCGCGGCAGCGGTCGGCGCATCGCACAGGTGGCGTGCTTGTGCACGAAGCCCAGGCGCTCGTAGAGCCGGGTCGCCCCGGTGAGGCTGGCCGAGTCCACGTCGAGCTCGATGACGTCCAGGTCGCCGCTGCGCTCCGCCTCCGCGATGGTCCGGGCCAGGGCCGCCGCGGCGACACCACGCCCACGAGCCTCGGGAACCGTGCCGAGGATGGTGACGTAGGCCTCCCGGTCCACCCACTGGCCGACCATGACGTAGGCGACGACCTGGCCGGCCAGCTCCCCGTCGACGGCCCAGGCGAGGGTGGACACCGCGGGACGGGCGCTGCGCGAGGACCAGTGCTCGTGCCAGAGCTCGGCCGACTGCGGACCGGAGCCCCAGTGGTCGCGGAACGCCGCGTTGTGGGCCAGGCGCACGGCCTCCTCGTCCTCCGGCCGCGGCGAGCGGAGCTCGACACCCTCGACCTCCCGGACCACCGGGCCGTCGGCCACCGGGCGCGTCAGCAGGTTGAACCAGCGCACCACGGCATACCCCCGGTCGGAGAGGAGCTCCTGCGCGGCGGACCCCTGCCGCCCGCCACCCGCGGAGAGGTAGCCGGGCACCCCGGCGTGACGCTGCGCCAGCAGCTCGACGGCCCGCGGCTCGAGCCGGTCCAGCAGCGCGGTGCCCAGGCCGCGCCCCCGGTGGTCGGCGTGCACGCCCCCGCCGAGGTAGCCCCGGGCCTGGCCCTCGTGGTCGGTCGTCGGCGGGACGAGGGCGACGCCGTAGCCGACCATGGCGTCACCCTGCCAGACCGCCCAGGAGTCCTGCGCGGGGTCGTGCCCGGGGGTGCGCAGCTCCTCGGCCAGGTCCTCGGCGGAGAGGAACTCCTCGGTCCCGTCGGCCACGGCCAGGTGGTTGACCAGCTCGGCCCACGCCGTCACGTCCTGCTCGCCCAGCCTGCTCCAGCGGTATGCCGTGCCCGGCGCCATGTCCTCGTCCATGGTCCTAGCCTGCCCGACGGCACCGACCGGCCCCAAGCGGTTTGTCGGGGGCGGTCTGCCACCATGGGGCCATGCGTGACCTGTGGCACTACATCGGGATCACCCCTGCCGGGGCGATCGCCGTGGTGCTCAGCACGGTCACCATCTACTTCGTCTTCGGCGCGGTGCTGCGGCTGTGGGGCCAGCGCCTCTACTCCAGCCCGCGCAGCCTCGACCTGGCCATCGTCACCGTGCTCGGCGCCATCGTCGGCCGGTCCACGATGGGCCACGTGCCGACCCTGACCGGAGGCCTGATCGCGCTCGGCACGCTGGCCACCCTGGAGGTGCTCTTCCGCAACCTGCGGCGGCTGCCGCTGCCGCAGCTGGACGGGCAGTCGCGCGCCCGGGCGGCCGTCCTCGTGGTGGCGGGCAAGGTGCAGAACGACACGATGCGGACCTACGGGCTGACGACGCCCATGCTGTGGAGCGCCCTGCGCCAGGCCGGCGTCAGCCACCTCACGCAGGTGGCTCTCGTGGTCCTGGAGCCGAACGGGCAGATCTCCGTCGTGCGGGCCGGTCAGCCGATCCACCCGCGCGCCCTGCTCGGGGTCAAGGGCGCGCACCGGGTGCAGGAGCACCTGCGCGACGCCGGGCACCTGCACACCGGCCACGCCGAGCAGCCGCGGGCCGCCCACCCCTCGGAGCCGACGCCCGGCTCCTCACCCCGCAGCGTCCCGGCGCCGGGTCAGGGTGTAGCCGACCAGTCCCAGGGCGAGGACGGCCAGCCCACCGCCGACGGCGGGTCCCGGTAGCGCCAGGGCGAGCGTCAGGCACCCGGCGAGACCGAGGGCGGGCACCCAGGGGGCGCCGACCCACTCCCCCCGCAGCGTCAGCGCGCTGGCGTTGGCGACCGCGTAGTAGAGCAGCACCCCGAAGCTGGAGAAGGCGATGGCCCCGCGCAGGTCCGCCAGCAGGACCACCAGGAGCAGCACGGCGCCCACGCCCACCTCGGCGGCCCGCGGCACCCGGCGCGGCCCGGACAGGACCGCCAGGGTCCGGGGGAGGTGGCCGTCCCGGGCCATCGCCACGGTCGTCCTCGAGATGCCCAGCAGCAGGTTGAGCAGGGCACCGAGCGCGGCGAGCCCGGCGACGACCCGCACCACGCCCTCCGCCGGCCCCGGGAGGGCCGTCGCCGCGAGGTCGGCCACCGGCGCCGAGGAGCCCGCCACCCCCGGGACGCCGAGGCCGCGGAGCAGGCCGACCGCCAGGAGCAGGTAGACCACGAGGACCACGCCCAACGAGACGACCACCGCGCGAGGGATGGTCCGCGCCGGGTCCCGCACCTCCTCACCGAGGGTGGCGACCCGGGCGTACCCGGCGAAGGCGAAGAAGAAGAGGGCGGCCCCCTGCAGCAGACCGAGGACGTCGTCCCCGGCGGTGAGCTCGACGCCCGCCTCCGCCGGCCCGCCGGGTCGACCGGCCGCGACGAGGACCCCCACGAGGGTGGCGAGCACCACCGCCACGACCACCCGGGTCACGCCCGCGGAGCGCTGCACCCCGGCGAGGTTGAGCGCCGTGACGACGACGACGGAGACGGCGGCGGCCGTCCGCTCCCGGCCCGGCGCGAGGTAGGCGGCGGCGGTCATCGCCATGGCGGCGCAGGAGGCGGTCTTGCCGACGACGAACGTCCACCCGGCGAGGTAGCCCCAGAGCGGACCCAGCCGCTCGCGCCCGTAGACGTAGGCGCCCCCGGCCGCGGGGTGGCGCGCCGCGAGTGCCGCCGAGGACAGCGCGTTGCAGGTGGCGACCGCCCCGGCCAGCAGCACCGCGACCAGGACGGCGGGGCCCGCGGCCCGCGTGGCCGGACCCCACACCGCGAACACGCCGGCGCCCAGCATGGCCCCCAGCCCGACGACGACCGCGTCCCGCAGGGTGAGCGTGCGCAGCAGGGCCCCGCCCGCGCCGCCCGTCCCTCCCGGGGACGGGCCCCCCGACGGCATACCGGTGCTGCGGCTCAGCGGATCTCGAAGTCGACCTGCGTCGGCAGGGCGACCGTGCGGGAGACGGTGCACAGCCGGTCCCGGGACTTCGCGACGGCGTCCGGCAGCCGGTCCCGCGCCTCCTGACCGCCCGCGTCGTCCGGGAAGGCGACCTGCACGGTGACCGTCACCGGGCCGAGGTGGTTGCCGTCCTCGTCCCGCAGCTTCTCGGCCCCGGCGGAGACCTCGAAGGACAGCGGCTCGGCCTTGCGGGAGGTCAGCAGGTCGACGTCGATGCCGGAGCAGCCGGCCACCGCCACGAGCAGCAGCTCCACCGGGGAGAACGCCGTGCCGTCCTCGCCGGCACCCATCCCCACGGGGATCGACCCGCCGCGGGCGTTCACGGCCTCGAACTGCCCGGGGCCGGTGCGGGTGAGGGACACGGAGCGGTAGGTGTCGTCAGCCATGTGGGTAGTGTGCCAGGAATGGACGACCCCACCAGCGAGATCCCCGGCCCTGCCATCCCCCCGCACCGCCTCGTGCTCATCCGGCACGGGGAGACCGAGTGGTCGCGCTCCGGCCAGCACACCGGCCTCACCGACCTGCCGCTGCTGCCCGAGGGCGAGGAGGCCGCCAGCGGGCTGCAGAAGGTCCTGGCCGGCCGGACCTTCGCCCACGTGCGCTGCTCCCCGCTGCAGCGGGCCCGGCACACCGCCGACCTGGCCGGCCTGCGGGTCGACGAGATCGACGAGGACCTCAAGGAGTGGGACTACGGCGGCTACGAGGGCCGCAGCACCCCGGACATCCGCCGGGAGCTGGGCTACCGGTGGAACGTCTTCCACCACGGGGTCGTCCCCGGCGACACCCCGGGTGAGACCGTGGAGCAGGTCGCCGGCCGCGCCAGCGTCGTGCTGGAGCGGGTGTGGCCCCACCTCTTCGACGGGGACGTCGCCCTCGTGGGCCACGGGCACGCGTTGCGCATCCTCACCAGCGTCTACCTGCGGCAGGCGCCGCGGTTCGGTCAGCACCTCACCTTCGAGGTCGGCTCGGTGGCCATCCTCGGCCACCACCGCGAGCAGCCCACGGTGGAGGCCTGGAACCACCGCTAGGCCGAGCGCCCGGTGACCTGCGCCACGCCTTCCCGGTCGGCGTCGGCGGCTGCGGGCGCCTGCACCTCGGGCACCTCCCACGTGTGCACCGGGGTGTTCTCCTCGGCGTGGTCGAGGTAGTGCCCGAACATGGCCCGCAGGGCCTCCGGCCGGGAGTAGCCGGCCGCCTCGTAGGCCTCGGTGACCGCCACCTGCCAGCTCGCCCCGTTGGTGCGGGCGCGACACCTGCCCTCGATGACGGAGAGGTAGTGGCTGCGGACCTCGCGCCGCAGGCCCAGCGCCGCCAGACCGTCGTCGGCGACCGAGAGCAGGTGGTCCGCCACGAGGTCGACGGCCGGCAGGGTGCCGACGCCGGGCCAGACCTGGGTCGCCGCGATGCCGTGCTTGGCGGCCTCCCGGAAGTTGCGGTCGGCGTCGGCGAAGGCCATCTTGGTCCAGATCGGGCGACCGCTGGTCGTGAAGGACTCCAGCAGCCCGTAGTAGAAGCAGGCGTTGGCGACCGTGTCGACGGCCGTGGGCCCGGCGGGCAGCACGCGGTTCTCCACCCGCAGGTGGGGGACGCCCTGGGTGGTGTCGTAGATCGGGCGGTTCCAGCGCCATACCGTGCCGTTGTGCAGCTTGAGGTCGAGCAGGTGCGGGACACCGCCCGCCGCGAGCACCGCCTTGGCGTCCTCGTCCGAGGTCTCCGGCAGCAGCGCCGGGAAGGACCGGACGTTCTCCTCGAAGAGGTCGAAGATCGAGGTGATCCAGGTGCGCCCGAAGTAGGCCCGCGGCCGCACGCCCTGGTGCTTGAGCTCGATCGAGCGGGTGTCGGTCATCTGCGTGAAGAGCGGGATGCGGGTCTCGGCCCACAGCCGCTTGCCGAAGAAGTAGGGCGAGTTGGCGCCGACGGCGATCTGCAGGCTCGAGATGACCGTCGCGGCGTTCCAGTAGACCGGGAAGTCCAGCGGCGTCACCTGCTGGTGCAGCTGCACCGAGGTGCATCCCGAGAGCGGCCCGATGGTGTCGTGGTAGCTCTCGACGCGCTCCCCCGTCGGCCCCTCGATCTCCAGCTCCAGGCCCTCGCCGCGCTCACGGATGAGCGAGTCGTTGAGCGCGGTGTAGCGCACCCCGTCGGAGAGCCACGGCTGGTCGAAGAGCTCGGCCTGCAGGGTGGGGACGACGCCCACCGAGGCGACCCGGCAGCCGTGGCCGCGGGCCGCGTCGCCGGCGCGCCGCAGCGACTGGGACAGCCAGCGCTCCAGCCGCACGGCCTGGTCGCCGGCCATCGGCCGCGGCGGCACGTTGAGCTCGATGTTGTAACGCCCGACCTCGGTCTGGAAGTCGCCCTCGCCGATGTCGGCCAGCACCTCACGGTTGCGCAGCGCCGGGTCCAGCGACTCCTCGTCGACGAGGTTGAGCTCGATCTCCAGACCCATCTGCGGGCGGGTGAAGTCGAACCGGCTCCCCTCGAGCATCTGCTCGAAGCAGTCGAGGTCGTCGCGGACCTTGGCTCGGAACGCCAGCCGCTGCTCCCGCGTGAACTCGCTGTGACTCACCTCTTGGCCCATGCGCTGAATCCTCACACACTGTGACGTGCATGACCACCACCATCGAGGGCGTCAGGACTCGAAGTGCTCCGGCGGGGGGCAGGAGCAGACGAGGTTGCGGTCGCCGAAGACGCCGTCGATGCGGCGCACCGGCGGCCAGTACTTCCGGTCGGGGTCGACGCCAGGGGGGTAGGCCGCGTGCATCCGGTCGTAGGACGCGTCCCACTCCCCCGCCAGGGACAGCGCGGTGTGCGGGGCCCCGCGCAGCGCGCTGGCCTCGACGCCGCCCTCGGCCTGCGCCGCCTCGTCCATCTCCGCGCGGATGGCGATCATCGCGTCGATGAAGCGGTCGATCTCGGTGAGGTCCTCGGACTCGGTCGGCTCGACCATGAGGGTGCCCGCCACCGGGAAGGACATCGTCGGGGCGTGGAAGCCGTAGTCGATGAGCCGCTTGGCGACGTCGTCGACGCTCACCCCGGTGGTCTTGGTCAGGCCGCGCAGGTCGAGGATGCACTCGTGCGCCACCAGCCCGTGGTCGCCGGTGTAGAGCACCGGGAAGTGCTCGTGCAGCCGGCGGGCCACGTAGTTGGCCGACAGCACCGCGACCTGCCCGGAGCGGGTGAGCCCCTCCCCGCCCATGAGCCGGATGTAGGCCCACGGGATCTGCAGGATGCCGGCCGAGCCGAAGGGGGCCGCCGAGATCGGTCCGGGGCCACTCTGCGGTCCGGCCTGCTCGTCGAAGGGGTGGTTGGGCAGGTACGGCGCGAGGTGCTCGCGCACGGCGACCGGGCCGACGCCGGGGCCGCCGCCGCCGTGCGGGATGGTGAAGGTCTTGTGCAGGTTGAGGTGGCTGACGTCGCCGCCGAACTCCCCGGGCTTGGCGATCCCGAGGAGGGCGTTGAGGTTGGCGCCGTCGACGTAGACCTGGCCACCGGCCTCGTGCACCAGCTCGCAGAGCTCGGTGATGGTGTCCTCGTAGACCCCGTGCGTCGACGGGTAGGTCACCATGATCGCGGCCAGCTGCTCACGGTGCGTGTCGATCTTGGCGCGCAGGTCCTCGAGGTCGACCTCCCCGGTCCCGGTGCTCTTCACCACGACGACCTTGAGGCCCGCCATCACCGCGCTCGCGGCGTTGGTGCCGTGCGCGCTGGCCGGGATGAGGCAGACGGTCCGCTGGTCGTCGCCGCGGGCCAGGTGGTACTGCCGGATGGCGAGGAGCCCGGCGAACTCGCCCTGCGCGCCGGCGTTCGGCTGCAGGGACACCCGGTCGTAGCCGGTGATCTCCTCCAGCCAGCCGCACAGCTGGGCGATGAGCTCGCGGTAGCCCTCGCTCTGGTCGGCCGGCGCGAAGGGGTGGATCGACCCGAACTCCGGCCAGGTCACCGACTCCATGGCCGTCGTCGGGTTGAGCTTCATGGTGCACGAGCCCAGCGGGATCATGCCCCGGTCCAGCGCGTAGTCCTTGTCGGAGAGCGTGCGCAGGTAGCGCAGCATGGCGGTCTCGCTGCGGTGGCTGGAGAACACCGGGTGGGTGAGGTATGCCTCGTCCCCGGCGCGGGAGAGGTCGCCGAACAGCGCGGGGAGGTCCTCCCCGGAGCTCCCCTCCTCGGTGCCGTCGCCGGAGGGCAGCCCGTCCGGGTCCGCGCCGAACGCCTCCGCGACGGCCCGCAGGTCCGCCGTGGTCGTCAGCTCGTCGACGGACAGCAGCACCGTGTCGTCGTCGACCCGCCACAGGTTGATGCCGCGCTCGAGCGCGGCCGCGAGCACCTCGCCCGCCCGCCCCGGGACGCGCACCTGCAGGGTGTCGAAGAAGCGGTCCCCGGCGAGCTCGAGGCCGGCCCCGGTGAGCACCTCGGCGAGGGCCGCGGCCTGGCCGTGCACCCGCCGCGCGATCCGGCGCAGCCCCTCGGGGCCGTGCCACACGGCATACATCGACGCCATGACGGCGAGCAGGACCTGCGCCGTGCAGATGTTGGACGTCGCCTTCTCCCGCCGGATGTGCTGCTCGCGCGTCTGCAGCGCCAGCCGGTAGGCCTGCTTGCCGTCGACGTCCTTCGACACGCCGACGAGGCGCCCGGGCAGGGTGCGCTCCAGGCCTTCGCGGACGGCGAGGTAGCCCGCGTGCGGGCCGCCGAAGCCGAGCGGCACCCCGAGGCGCTGGGTGCTGCCGACGGCGACGTCGGCACCCCACCGCGACGGCGGCGCGAGCAGGGTGAGCGCGAGCAGGTCCGCGGCGGCGGTGACGAGGGCACCGGCCTCGTGGGCCGCGGCGCTGAGGGCGGTGACGTCGCGGACCTGGCCGTCGGCCCCCGGGTACTGGACGAGCACCCCGAAGACCTCCTGGTCCCCCGCCGCGGCGCGCAGGCCGTCGGCGTCGGAGACGCCGCTGACGTCGGCCGTGACGACCTGCCAGCCGATGGCCTGCGCCCGGGCCCGGACGACGGCCTCGGTCTGCGGGAAGACGTGCTCGTCGAGCAGCAGCACGGCGTCCTGGGCCACCTTGCTGGAGCGTCGCATGAGCGCCATCGCCTCCGCGGCCGCCGTGCCCTCGTCGAGCATGGACGCGCCGGCCACCGCCAGCCCGGTGAGGTCGGTGACGACGGTCTGGAAGTTGAGCAGGGCCTCGAGGCGGCCCTGCGAGATCTCCGGCTGGTAGGGCGTGTAGGCGGTGTACCAGGCCGGGTTCTCCAGGATGTTGCGCAGGACCACCGGCGGGGTCTGGGTGCCGTAGTAGCCCAGGCCGATCATCGGGGTGACGACGCTGTTGCGGCTGGCGAGCTCGCGGAGCTCGGCGATGACCGCCTGCTCGCTGGCCGCGGCCTCGATCGCCAGCGGCGCCGCCCCGCGGATGCCCTCGGGGGTGGCCGCCTCGACCAGGGCCTCGAGGCTGTCGTAGCCGACGACCTCGAGCATGCGGTCGACGTCGTCGGGGCGGGGGCCGACGTGACGGGCGACGAAGTCGGGTGAGTGGTGGCTCATGGACGGACGGCTCCTTCGGGACGGGCCTGCGCTGGCACCTCCCCCTCTGCCGGCCCCGTGCACGGGACGTTCCAGAGTTGCCTGCTCCGCGTGGTCCCGGGCGCCTGAGAGCTTGGTGGGGAGTATGCCCCTTCGGCGCCTCACCGCTGTGCGGAGAGGACTCTCCCACGCGACGTCGTCGGCGTGCTCAATCTAGCACCGGTGCCGCGGGGTCGACGCCCCGGCGGAGCCGGTGGGTCAGGAGGTCTTGCGGGCCCGGCGCCGGGCGGACAGCTCGTCCGCCGGGTGCTCGCCGAGCGGGGCGTCGGCGCGCTCGCTGGGCAGCTGCGCGAGCTGGCCCTCGACCTCGCGCCACACGCTGCCGACCGCGATGCCGAAGACGCCCTGTCCCCCGCGCACGAGGTCGATGACCTCGTCGTCGCTGGTGCACTCGTAGACGCTCGCCCCGTCGCTCATCAGCGTGATGTGGGCCAGGTCCTGGACGCCGCGCTCGCGCAGGGCGGTCACCGCCACCCGGATCTGCTGCAGCGAGACCCCGGTGTCGAGCAGCCGCTTGATGATCTTGAGCACGAGGATGTCGCGGAAGCTGTAGAGCCGCTGCGTGCCGGACCCGGAGGGGTTGCGCACCGAAGGCTCCAGGAGCCCGGTGCGGGCCCAGTAGTCGAGCTGGCGGTAGGTCACCCCGGCCGCGCCGCAGACCGTGGGGCCGCGGTAGCCGATGCCGTCGTCCAGCGCGGCGGTGTCCTCGGTGAACAGCAGCCCCTGCGAGGCGGCCGGCTGGTCCATCGGGCGTCCGCTCGACCCGCCCGGTGCGTCTGCTCCAACGTTCACCGGTCCTCCTCGCAGTTATGACTCGTGTGACTCGTGTGACTGAGGTGCCGCGTGGGCACGAGTCGACGGTATGCGCAGGGGCACCCCTGGTCAACGACGCCACGCCGTGACATCAGGGCCGGTCCTCGTCGGTGCCGGGCTCCCCGGGCGACTCGAAGTCCTCCGCGGACACCTCGTCGAGGAACTCGCGGAAGCGCTCGACCTCGTCCTCCTCCTCGACCGCCATGGTCACGCCGACGTCGTCGAGCAGCTCCTCCGTGGTGCGGATCGGGGTGGCCGACCGCAGCGCCAGCGCGATGGCGTCCGAGGGACGGGCCGACAGGACGGTCCCGCCGTCGAAGTGCAGCTCGGCGTGGAAGATGCCCTCCTGGAGCCCGGTGATGCGGACCTCCTCCAGCGTCCGCCCCAGCGCCCCGATCATGGTGACCATGAGGTCGTGGGTCAGGGGTCGCGGCGGCTCCACCCCCTGCTGGGCGTAGGCGATCGCGGTGGCCTCCGGGGCCCCGATCCAGATGGGGACGTAGCGCTGCCCGTCGCGTTCGCGCAGCAGGACGATGGGGCTGTTGTTCGGCATCTCGACCCGGACACCGAGCACGTCGAGCTCTCTCACCCCGCCACGGTACCGCTCCCGGCCCGCGCGCGCCGGGCCGGAGGTCGCGTGGGGGCCTCCGCTCAGCGCTGGGCGAGCCCGGAGCGCACGAGCGCGACGTGCAACGACAGCGTGTGCGCCAGCAGCTCGGCCTCCCGGTCGGCCGGGTCCGGGCCGGAGGCGCCGCGGGCGCGCCGACGGCGCAGCGGCTCGAGGAGCTGCTGGGTCAGACCGATCTCGCGGTCCGCCGCCACCCGGAACAGCCGCAGGTGCCGGGCCTCCAGCCCGTAGCGCGACAGCGCCACCGCGGCCTCGGCCACGTCGACGTCGTCGGCCTGGTGCTTGCCCCCCGCGTCGGTGCGCAGCAGCCCGAAGGCCTTGAGCTGGGCGTAGGCCGCGGCGTCGAGGCCGGTGCGCTCGCGCAGCTCCGGCGGGGAGAGGCGGACGGCCCGTCGCCGACGCAGCGCGCTGGCGCTCAGGTCCGCCACCGGGGCCTCGGTCGAGGTCTCGGCGGGCGGTGCCGGCGCGGGGGCGGTCGGGGTCGCCTGCGGCGCGGAGGTGGTCAGGCCCGGCACGTCCAGCCCGCGGTCGAGCCGGTCGAGGGCGTCCTTGATGACCTTGAGCGGCCAGAACCGGTCGCGCTGGGCGGTGAGGACGAAGCGCAGGCGGGCGATGTCGGCCTCGGTGAAGTGCCGGTAGCCAGAGGCGCGGCGCTCGGGGCTGATGAGCCCCTCCTGCTCGAGGTAGCGGATCTTGGAGTCGGTGAGGTCGGGGAAGTCGCCGTGCAGCTGCTTGAGCACGGCTCCGATGGAGACCCCCCTCGCCGGCCCGGCGGGAACCTCGTCGTGGGCCGGTGAGCTCACGACCGACCGCGGTAGTAGACCAGCCGGAACTTGCCGATCTGCACCTCGTCGCCCTGGTTGAGCGGCATCTCCTCGATCCGCTGCCGGTTGACGTAGGTGCCGTTGAGCGACCCGACGTCGCGGACGGCATACCCGTCCTGCTCCTTGACGAACTGCGCGTGCCGTCGCGAGACGGTGACGTCGTCGAGGAAGATGTCGCTGTGCGGGTGGCGCCCGGAGCTCACCTCGTCGGCGTCCAGCAGGAACCGGGCACCGGAGTTGGGTCCGCGCAGCACGATGAGCAGGGCCGTGCCCGGCCGCAGCGCGTCCACCGTGCGCTGGTCGTCGGCGGAGAGCCGGGGCGCCTCGTCGTCGAAGGAGTACTCCGCCGCGGGCAGGTCCACGCCACCGGGCAGGCGCGCCGTCGTCGGGTCGGCACCCAGGTCGTGGTGCTCGCGGTCACGATCGTCGCCACTCATGGTGCGGACCTCCTCGTCGGTGGGGTGGGTGTGCTGACCGTCGACCGGTGGTCGACGGTGGTGGCCCAACTCTACGTCAGGCCCCCGACACCTCAGTCGAGCTGGCTCTCGTAGGCCTCGGCGTCCATGAGCCCGTCCAGGACGGAGGAGTCGGCGAGCCTGAGCTCGTACATCCAGCCCTCGCCGTAGCTGTCGGTGTTGACCAGCTCCGGGGTGGCGTCCAGGAGCTCGTTGACGGCCGTGACCTCGCCGGCCAGGGGGGCGTAGATGTCGCTCACCGACTTGGTCGACTCGACCTCCCCGCAGGAGTCCCCGGGGGCCACGTCGTCACCCACGGAGGGCAGCGAGACGTAGACGACGTCGCCGAGCGCGTCCTGGGCGTAGGCGGTGATCCCGACCCGCACCACCCCGTCCCCCACGTCGCGGACCCACTCGTGGTCGGTCGTGTAACGCAGGTCATCGGGGTACTGCAAGGTGCTCATCGCTCTCCTCGGACGGACGTACCGGTCGCCGCACGTGTCTCGGACGGCAGTGGCCTGCCGGCGACCTAGGGGTCCTGGGTCGGCGGCACAGGCTGAGCGTAACGAGGCTCGCTCGGCTCGTGCAACGCGTCGATGAGCACCGTGTCCGCCTCCACCACGGTGACGTCGGCGCCGGCGCCGCGCAGGGAGTCGGAGAAGCCGCCGGGGATGGCCATGGCGCCCGCGAGGGTATGCGCCTCCCCCACCGCGGTGATGGTGTAGGGCGTGCTCAGCGCCTGGCCGTCGAGGAGCACCTGGCCCTGGTCACCGGTCCCCACGTAGGAGGAGGCGACCACCCGCACCGTGCCGACCTGGATCGCCTCGGCACCCGCGTCGCGCAGCTCCTGGATGCCGTCCAGCAGCATGGTCTGCGTGATGACCCCGGCGTCGTCGTCCACGAGCACGGTGATCCCGGGGCCCTCGACCGGGACGGTGCCGGCCAGGATCTGGTAGGACTGCAGCCGCTGCCGCGCCGCCTCGCGGGCCGCCTCGTCGCCCTCCGACCCCAGCAGCCGGGACCGGTCGTCCTCCAGCTCGGCCACCTCCACCCCCAGCTCCTGGGCGCGGGTGGTGACGTCGTCCAGGAGGGCGACCAGCTCGGTCTGCCGCAGCTGCTGCAGACCGGCCTCCTCCGTCACCCGGGCCTGGGCGACCAGCGCCACGCCGAGGCTGGCGGTCAGCAGGGCCGCGACGAGCTGGCCCCGCGTGGGGTGGAACCGGCTGAAGGCGCGCAGCCGCCGTCGCGCCTCCTCGCGGCTGGGCAGCGGGCGCCGGCGGGGCCGCAGGTGCCGGCGTGCGGGCCGGTCCGCGGGGGTGCGCTCGTCCGGGGGTCCGGGTCCTGGTCCTCGGTCCTCGGCCACTCAGGCCCCCAGCAGGTGCCGTCGGATGGCGGCGACGTTGGAGAAGATCCGCAGGCCCAGGACGACCACCACCCCGGTGGACAGCTGCGCCCCCACCCCCAGCTGGTTGCCGAGGAAGACGATGAGCGCCGCCACGACGACGTTGGAGAGGAAGGAGATGACGAAGACCCGGTCGTTGAAGATGCCCTCCAGCGACGCCCGGGCCGCGCCGAAGACCGCGTCGAGCGCGGCGATGACGGCGATGGGGAGGTAGGGCTGCAGCCAGGACGGGACCTCGGGGCTGACGACCAGCCCCAGGACGATGCCGACCACAAGGCCGAGGACGGGGATCAACGGGGCTCCTCACGGGTGGGGGTCGAGCTCGGTGCGGCGTCCTGCTCCGGGGTCTGCGGCGCGAGCTCGGTCGGGATCCGACCCTCGCGCGTGCTGAGGCGTGCTCCCGGCCCGACGACGACCCGGTCCTGGGGGACGACCTCGGAGCCGAGCCCGAACTGCCGGTCCAGCTCCAGGAGGTAGGCCCCGGTCATCCCCGAGGTCAGCTCCTCCTGGAGGGCCTGCGGGTCACCGATCGCCCGGACGACGTAGGGCGGCGTGAGGCCGCGGAAGTCGACGATGATGGCCTGGCCGGCGAAGCGGATCGCGGACGTGCTGGTGAGCCGGTGGTCGTTGATCGCCATGGCCTCGGCGCCGGCGCCCCACAGGCCGTTGACCACGAGCTGCAGGTCGCGCGAGGTGACCCGCTCCAGCTCGCCCTCGTCCCCCGGTGCGGCGTCGGTCGCCCGCTCGGCGTCCCGCAGGGTGACCTCGACCCCCGGCCCCTGGAGGGCGACTCCCCCGGCGCGCAGCTCCGCGGCGGCCAGCCGGGCACCGCTGCCGGTGGTCTTCAGCTCCGCCTGCTCGATGCCGCGGATGTCGGCGCGCAGCCCGGCCACCTGCTCGGTGCGCTCGTCGCCCAGCTCCTGGGCCGCCTCGATCCGCTCGATGAGCTGGTCGCGCCCGGCCGCCTCGGCCGGGTCGGGGGTGCGCAGGGTGGCCGCCGTCACGGTGAACAGCAGGCCCAGCGCCACGGCGGTGCCGAACATGAGCCAGGTCCGCGTGCCCGAGGAGGGGGCCAGCCCCTGGGCGACCCGGTCCTGCGCCGCCGAGGAGTAGCCCGGCCCGAGCGGCGGGTCGAGGACCTCCTCCAGGAGGGCCATCGAGGCGGCCGGGTCGGGGTCGGCCTCGCTGGGACGCCGGCGGCTCATGCGGGCACCCCCGAGCGCCGGCGCTGCCGCACCATGACCGCCACCTGCCAGGCGTAGACGAGACCCGTCACCCAGTAGAGGACCGTGCCCCACCACACGAGGGCCCACCCGGAGGCCAGGCTGAGCACGCTCCACCAGCCCGGCACGTGACCCAGCAGCACCAGCGGGAAGCCGCCCAGGAGGTTGAAGGTGGCGGCCTTGCCGATGAAGGTGACCTCGGGGATGGGGAGGTGGTGGTGGCGCACCACGGGGTACATGAGCACGATGAACAGCTCGCGGGCGAAGAGCACCGCGACCAGCCACCAGGGGATGACCCCGACCGCCGCGAGCCCGAGCAGCGTGGCCGCGATGTAGAGCCGGTCGGCGATCGGGTCGAGGACCTGGCCCAGCCGGCTGGTCAGCCCGTAGCGGCGGGCGATCTTGCCGTCCGCGAAGTCGGACACCCCGGCCACCACGAGCACGAGGGCCGCCCACCCCAGCTCGCGCTCCACCAGCGCCCAGACGAAGACGGGCACCAGGGCCAGCCGCACCATCGAGAGCAGGTTGGGCACCGTCCACAGCCGGTCGGTGACCGGCAGCACCCGCTGTCGGCCGGCCGGCCCGGAGCTGTCCCCCTGGACGTCGGTCATGTCCCCGAGTGTAGGCGCTGGGAGGTGGCCCTCCGGAGCCGCGACCCGCCCGTCAGCGGGGGTGTGACTGGTCTGACACCGGTGGGCCCGCACCCGGGGCCGGAGGCTGTGACGGCGGGGCCAGACGACCGAGGAGCCAGACCGCGAGCAGCGCGATGCCGACTCCGTGGAGTACCCCGGAGCCGTTCAGGACGACCATGGTCAGCAGCCCGAGCTGGCCGACGGAGCCCTGGAGCAGCTGCAGGACGAGCCCCGCCGCGACGAGCAGGACACCGACACCGGCGGCTCGCGCCGCCGGTGCACCCGTCGGCAGGCGCACCACGTCCCAGCGCACGGCGAGGGCGAGCGCGGCCAGGACGGCACCCAGACCGATCAGCAGCGAGGAGAGGAGGGCGCTGACCCCGGCCACCGCGAACATCCCCTGCCGCAGTGGGGTCGACGGGGTGGGCCGCCACAGGCTGATCGAGGGCAGGCTCAGCAGGAACCCGACCACCAGGAGCGCCCCGACGCACACCCATACCTTGCGCATGGCCCCACCCTAGGTGCTCGCCCGCGGAGGTGCGGCGATGAGTCCGGGGGGCGACCACGGTCGTACCACCACCAGCGCGCCACCCCGGCGCGCCGATCGGGAGGAGACCCCATGATCCACCTCGGGCACTGTCTGTGGTTCGACGACCAGGCACAGGAGGCGGCCGAGTTCTACTGCTCCGTCGTGCCGGGCTCACGCGTCCTGGAGGTGAGCCGCTACACCGCGGAGACCCCGTCGGACAAGCCGGTCGGCTCGGTGCTGACGGTCGAGTTCGAGCTCGCCGGCGTGCGCTACACCGGCCTCAACGGAGGGCCGCACTTCACCCCGGACGAGGCCTTCTCCCTCGTGCTGCGCACGGACACCCAGGAGGAGACCGACCACTACTGGGCGGCGCTGCTCGAGGGCGGCGGCCAGGAGAGCCGGTGCGGCTGGCTCAAGGACCGCTTCGGGATCTCGTGGCAGGTCTACCCGACCGAGCTGGACGAGCTCACCACCCACGAGGACCCGGAGGTCGCCCGTCGGGCGACCGAGGTCATGCTGACCCAGCAGAAGATCGAGATGGGTCCCATCCGGGAGGCCGCGCTCGGCGGGTGAGGCCGGCCGGCGCGGCGGTGCGGGTCAGCCCTCGGCGCGCGCCAGCGTCAGGGTCTCGCCGCGGGCGCCGCCCATCCAGACGTCCTGGCAGGCGCGCGCCATCTCCGGCAGGCCGTCGACGATCTCGCCGAACACGTTGCCGGGCACCCAGCCCTGGTCGCCGTTGATGAGCAGGTTGTTACGCCCGTAGAACACGGCGAGGTCGACGATGCCGCCCTCCCCCGCCGCGCGGTGCTCGCGCTCGGTCTCGTAGCCGTAGGCGGGGTTGCCGAGGTCGGCGCCGTCGAAGGTGAACCAGCACACGTCACCGGGGATGGGGGTGACCGTGGTGTTCTCCTTGCCGGGGTCGTCCCCGAAGCGCGGCAGCAGGGTGTAGATCTCGTTGCGGGCGTACTTGCCGTGGAACACCGGCGCGGTGAGCGGCAGCGCGTCCCAGACCGCGGCGCAGGTCCGGGGCGCCTCGTCCTCCAGCAGCCGCGCCCGGCAGGTGACGCCGCGGGTGTCGAGGGTGATGGTGATGAAGCGGCTCATGGGTGCTCCTCGGTCCGGTCCAGCAGCGGGGGTAGGACGTCGCGCCAGCGGGTGCGCTGCTCCAGCGTGCGCCCCACCCGGAGGGCGAGGGCGTCGGCGTGCCGCGCGGTCACCAGCTGCACGCCGACGGGTCGGCCGTCGTCGGTGAGCCCGGCGGGCACCGACAGCGCCGGCTGCTGGGTCATGTTGAAGGGGTAGGTGTAGGGGGTCCACGACGTCCACAGCTGGTCGGGGGCGTCGGGCCCCTGCCGGGTGAGGTCGAAGGCGGGGCCGGGGACGGTCGGCGTGAGGAGCACGTCGTGCTCCTCGTGGAAGCGGCCCATCCGTCGACCCAGCTCCATCCGCACGGCGGTGGCGTCGAGGTAGTCCGCGGCGCTCACCCCCTGCCCGTGGCGACGGATCGCCCGCCGGAGCCCGGGGTCGACCTGCTCCAGGGCGTCCTGACCGTAGGCCTGGACGACCTTGTCGGCACCGGTGAACCACAGCGTGTGGAAGGCCTCCAGGCAGCCCGTGCCGGCCAGCTCCGGGTCGACCTCCTCGACCCGGGCCCCCGCGGCGGCCAGCACCTCGGCGGCCTCGAGCAGGGCCCGGTCCACCGCCGGGTGGTTGACGACGTCGCCCCCCAGCCCCAGCCGCGGGGACACCGCGACCCGCAGCCCCTCGACCCCGTCCTCGATCCCGTCGAGGAAGGAGCGCGGCGGCTCCGGCAGCGCGGACCAGTCGCGGGGGTCGGGCACCCCGATGAGGTCGAGCATGAGGGCGGCGTCCGCGACCGAGGTGGTCATCGGGCCGGCGTGGGCCAGGGTGCCGTAGGGGCTGGCCGGGTGCAGCGGCACCCGGCCGTAGGTGGGCTTGATCGCGACGGTCCCGGTGAAGGCGGCCGGGATCCGCACGGACCCCCCGCCGTCGGTGCCGACCGACCAGGCGCCCATCCCCAGGCCCACGGCCGCTGCCGCTCCCCCGCTGGACCCACCGGCGGTGAGCGCCGGGTCCCAGGGGTTGCCCGTCGCGCCGTGCCGCAGCGAGTCGGTGGTGCCCTTCCAGGCGAACTCGGGGGTGGCGTTCTTGCCGAGGAACACGCAGCCGGCCGCGCGCAGACGCGCCACCGCGGGAGCGTCCTCGGGCCAGTCCGCCCCCGTCCCGGGGTCGATGAGCCGGCTCCCCCGCAGCGTCGGCCACCCCCGGGTGAGCAGGATGTCCTTGATCGTCGTCGGTATGCCGTCCGCCGGGCCGAGCGGCCGTCCCTGCTCCCAGCGGCGCGTCGACTCGTGGGCCGCGCGCCTGGCCCCCTCGGCGTCGACCAGCACCATGGCCCGCACGAGCGGGTCCAGGGCCTCGATCGCCGCCAGGGCCCGCTCCGTGGCCTGCTCCGGCGTGGTGCTGCCCGCGGCGAACCCGGCGGAGAGCTCCAGCGCGGTCGGGCGGGACGGGTGACGGGGACCTGCCCCGCCGCGGGGGGCGGACGTCATACCTGGACCTGACCTGCGGGCGAGCGGGGTACGTAGCCCAGCTCCTTGTCGACGACCCCGCTCAGGGGTGCACCGGCGAGGAAGCGGCGGGCGTTGGCGACGAACTGCTCGGCCAGGGTGTCCCGCCAGCCGACGACGTCGCCGGACAGGTGGGCCGAGAGCACGAGGCCGGGGGTGTCCCACACCGGGGACCCCGGTGGCGGGGGCTCCTCCTCCAGCACGTCGAGCGAGGCCCCGCCGAGATGCCCCTCGCGCAGGGCCGCGAGGAGGTCCTCCTGCACGACGCTCGCCCCGCGGCCGATGTTGACGACGTGCGCCCCCGGCCGCATGGCCGCGAACACCGCGGCGTCCAGCAGCCCGGTCGTGGCGGCGGTCAGGGGCGCGGCGTTGACGACGTGGTCGGCCCAGCCGACGTGCGCGGCGAGCGCGTCGCTCGCCACGACCTCGCCGAGCTCCGGGTCGTCCGGGACCGCCCGCCGACCCACGGCGCGCACCTCGCAGCCCACGGCGCGCAGCAGGTGGACGGTCGCCCGACCGATCCCGCCGGTGCCGACGACCAGCACCCGCTGGCCCTGCAGGAGCGTCGTCTCCCGGTGCTGCCACACGTGCTGGCGCTGCAGCTCGCGGCTCTCGTGCAGCCGCTTGGCGTGCGCGAGCACGCTGGCCAGGACGAACTCCGCGATGGGGCGGTCGAAGACCCCCTGGGCGTTGGTGACGGTGACCGGCGAGCGGACCAGCGCGGGGAAGAGCAGGCTGTCGACGCCGGCGGCCGCCACGTGGATCCACTCGAGCGCGTCGGCCGAGTCCCACGCCTGCGCCACCGCGGGCGAGAAGAAGTCCCAGAGGAAGAGCACCCTCGCCCCGCCGAGGGCCGACGCGAGCCCCTCGGCGTCCACGACGTGCAGGTCGAGGTCGTCCTCCAGGTCGGCGAGCTGGGGCGGCGGGTCCAGACCCGGCGCCGTCAGCACCACGGCTCGTGCGCGAGATCCCGTCACACCGAGACCGTAGAAAGGCCGTGTCGGATTGTCAACAATCCTCGTCGTCAGGCAGGGTGGGGCAGGTGCGTGAGATCCGCGAGGACGGGATCGGCGTGATCGTGCCCTACGACTTCGCCCTGGACCGTGAGCTGTGGCGGTGGTGCCCGCTGGGCGCCACCCTGCACCTGACCCGGACGCCGCACCTGCCGCTGCCGGTGAGCATGGCCCAGGCGCGGGCGGTCGGGGCGCCCGGTGCGGTGGTCCAGGCGACGCACGACCTGTCGGCCGTCCTCCCGGGCGTGGTGGCCTACGCCTGCACGTCCGGGAGCTTCGTCGCCGGGGCGCCGGGCGAGCGCGCGCTGCGCGAGACCGTCGTCGAGGCCGGCGCCCCCGCGGCGGTCACGACCAGCGGCGCCGCCGTCGGCGCCCTCCGCGCGCTGGGCGTCGACCGGGTCAGCGTCGTGACGCCCTACGACGAGGACGTCACCGTCAGCCTGGGACGCTTCCTCACCGCGGCCGGGATCGAGGTGGTCTCCACCGGGCACCTCGGCCTGTCCGGGGAGATCTGGACCGTCCCCGAGGAGGTCACGGCAGACCTCGTGCGGCGCACCGTGTCCCCCGACGCAGGGGCCGTCTTCGTCTCCTGCACCAACCTGCGGACCTACGACCTCCTGGCCGACCTCGGGGCCGCGCTCGGCATACCCGTCCTCAGCGCCAACCAGGTCACCCTGTGGCTCGCGCTCGCGGTGCTGGGCCGCCAGGCCGTCGGGCCCGGCCAGCCGCTGCTCGACCGGCGCCCCGACCTCGGGGACCACGACGTCCTCAGCACCACCCCGACCCTGCAGGGAGCACCGTGAGCGAGCTGACCGAGATCACCACGGCCGAGCAGACGGCCCACCCGCACCTCCTGCGGGCCGAGCACGAGGAGCGGCTGGCGCGGGTCCAGGAGGTGCTGGCCGGCCGCGGCCAGGACGCGCTGGTCGTCACCGACCCGGCCAACCTCTACTACCTCACCGGCTACAACGCCTGGTCGTTCTACATGCCGCAGGCCCTGCTGGTCCCGGTGCGGGGCGAGGCCCACCTGGTGCTCCGGGCCATGGACGCCAAGGGCGGGCACCACACCGCGACCCTGCCGCCCGAGCGCATCCACGGCTACCCCGAGCACTACGTCCACCGGCGCGACATCCACCCCTGGGAGTGGATCGCCCGCCGCGGCCGCGAGGTCGGCGCGCTGCCCACCGGGCCCTGCGTGCTGGCCCTGGAGCTGGACGCCCACTACTTCAGCCCGCGCGCCTACCTCGCCCTGGACGCCTGCCTGCCCGAGGCACGGCTGGTCGACAGCCACGAGCTGGTCAACTGGCTGCGGGTGGTCAAGTCGGACACCGAGATCGCGCTCATGCGGGCGGCCGGTGAGGTGACGGTGCGGGCCATGACCGTCGCCATCGACAGCCTGCGGGCGGGGGCGCGCCAGTGCGACGTGGTCGCGCAGATCCAGCAGGCGCAGGCCCACGGCACCGAGGCGCTCGGCGGCGACTACCCCGCCATCGTGCCGATGCTGCCCAGCGGGGAGACCGCCGGCACCCCGCACCTGACCTGGGTCGAGGAGCCGCTGCGGCAGGGCGAGGCCACGACGATCGAGCTGGCCGGCGTGCACCGGCGCTACCACGTGCCGCTGGCGCGCACCGTCAGCCTGGGGCCTCCCCCCGCCCAGCTCGCACAGACCGCCGAGGCCACCGGCCTCGGGCTGGAGCAGGCGCTCGCGGCGATGCGGCCCGGCAGCACCACGGCCGACGTGCACGCGGCCTTCACCCGCACCATCTCCCGCTACGGCCTGTCCAAGGAGTCGCGGATCGGCTACTCCATCGGCATCGGCTACCCGCCCGACTGGGGCGAGCGCACCGTCAGCCTGCGCGCCGAGGACCACACGGTGCTGACGCCCGGAATGTGCTTCCACGTCATCCTCGGGATGTGGATGGACCGCTGGGGCTACGAGACCTCCGAGTCGGTGCTGGTCACCGACGGCCCGCCCGAACTGCTCGCCCCCCTCGACCAAGGACTGGTGACCCACCCATGACCTCCGCCGCCACGACCCACCTCCCGCTGGCCTCCCGGGCCGACCTGCTGGTCGGGTCGGTCATCGACTCCAGCACCTCGCTGCTGGCCCGGCAGACCCACGACATCGTCCGCTTCGCCATGGGCAGCCCCGCGGCCGAGGCGATCCCCACCGAGGCGCTCGCCGAGGCCGCCGCGGCCGAGCTCGGCACGCCCGCGTCCTTCGACTACGCGGCGACGGAGGGCGACCCGGACCTGCGCGCCGCGCTGCTGACCATGCTCGAGGGCACGACCGACGCCACCACCGAGGACCGGCTCACCATCACCGCCGGCGGCATGCAGGGGCTCGACCTCGCCGCCAAGCTGTTCATCGACCCGGGTGACCTCGTCACCGTGGAGTCGCCCACCTACACCAACGGCAGCGCGACCGCCCTGGCCTACCAGGCCGAGCTCGCCGAGATCGAGGTCGACGAGGACGGGATGTCCATCGACGCGCTGCGCGCCGCCGTCGACCGGGCGGGCCGGGCGCCCAAGGTCATCTACACCGTCCCGACCTTCCAGAACCCCTCCGGCACCACGATGTCCCTGGACCGTCGTCGCGAGCTGCTCGAGGTGGCCCGCTCCTGGGGCAGCGTCGTCCTCGACGACGACCCCTACGGCATGCTGCGCTTCGCGGGGCACCCGGTGCCGAGCCTGCACGAGCTCGCCGACGGCGACCCCTTGGTCTTCTCGGTGCGCACCTTCTCCAAGATCGTCGCCCCCGGGCTGCGGGTGGGCTGGGTGGACGCGGACCCCTCGCTGGGCCAGCTGCTCATCCACGCCAAGCAGTCCATGGACACCTGCACCAACCTGCCCGCCCAGCGTCTCGTCGCCGCCTTCCTGCGCTCGGGACGGCTGGAGGAGCACCTCGCCGTGCAGCGGGAGGAGTACCGCCGGCGCAAGGACGCCATGCAGCAGGCGCTCACCGAGCACTTCTCCGGCCGGGCGACGTGGACCGACCCCGAGGGCGGCTTCTTCCTCTGGGTGTCCTTCGGCGAGGAGGTGGACACCGAGGCGCTCTTCGAGACCGCCCTGGCCGAGGGCGTCGCCTACATCCCGGGCAACGCCTTCTCCCCCGCCCGCCGCTTCCCGCACGACCTGCGGCTCTGCTTCGCCTCGACCCGGCCGGAGCGCATCCACGAGGGGGTGGCGAGGCTGGCGCGCGCGGTGGACGTCGCCGCCGGCCGATGACCGGCGCCGGCCAGGCCGGCACCGGGCGCGGCGGGGGCGAGCGGACGGGCACCGAGCAGGAGGTCCTGGGCCGGATCACCGCCGACCGGCTGGTGCCGCTGACGCAGCGGCTCGTCCGGGCCCCCGGCGCCAACCCCCCGGGCGAGGAGGCCGCGACGGCGGACGTGCTGGCCGGGCTCGCCCAGGAGCTGGGGCTGCGGTCCGCGCTCGAGGAGGTGGAGCCGGGCCGGCCCAACGTCGGCGTGCGGCTCGACGGCGGCGACGGCCCCGGTCTGCTCTTCCTCGGGCACACGGACGTCGTCCCGCCCGGGTCGCTGGAGGACTGGGGTGTCGACCCGTATGCCGCGGCGCTCGTCGACGGGCGGATCGTCGGCCGCGGCAGCGCCGACATGAAGGGCGGGCTCGCGGCGGTCCTGGTCGCGATGGCCGCCGTCCACGAGAGCGGGGTCCGGCTCAGCGGCCCGGTCCGGCTGGACGCGCTGTGCGACGAGGAGCAGAACGGCATCGGCATCCGCCGTTACGTGCAGCAGCCGCCCCCGCCGCTGCTGGGGTGCGTCGTGGCCGAGCCCACGGACCTGGCGACGGTCGTGGCCGCGCGCGGTGCGTCATACCTGCACATCGAGGTGCGCGGGGTCGCCGCCCACGCTGGCCGACCGGCCGACGGGCGCAACGCCATCAGCGGCGCGGCCCTGGTCGTCGCGGACCTGGACCGGTGGCACGAGGAGCTGGCGACGGCCGCGCACGCCCTGGTGGGCCCGGCCACCGTCAACGTCGGCGTCATCCGGGGCGGCACGTCGGGGTCGGCCGTGCCCGACCTGTGCCGCGTCGAGGTGGACCGCCGGCTGCTGCCCGGGGAGCCGATGGAGACGGTCGTCGAGACCGTCCGGGAGCGACTCGCGGCGCTCGACCTGGAGTCGCGCGGGCTGAGCTGGTCGGTGAGCTCGCCCATGGACATGCCCGGCTTCGAGACGTCGCCGTCCGAGGAGCTCGTGCGGGTCGTCGACGCGGCGACGGACGGGGCCGGGCGCGGCCCGGTGCCGCTCCAGGGGTGGACGGCCGCCTGCGACGGCGGCTTCGTGGCGCGTGAGTGGGGCGTCCCCGTGGTGGTCCAGGGCCCCGGCTCGGTGCACGAGCAGGCCCACCGGCCCGACGAGTCGGTCGCGGTCGAGGAGCTGCTCGTCGCCGCCCGGGGCTACGCCCGCACGATCCTCCACCTGCTCGCCCCGGACGCGCGCTAGCCACCCACAGAACACGTCACCAGCGCACACAGAACACGTCACCAGCGCACACAGAACACGTCACCAGCGCATACCGAACTCGTCACCAGCGCACACCGAACACGTCGTCAGCACCCCCAGGACGTGCGCGAGGCACAGACACGACTCGTCTGTCGGAACACGCGTCCTGTGTATCCCAGACATGCGTCCTGTGTAGCGCGAGCACCCGTCCGGAGCGCGCCTACGGCGCGTCCTGTGTATGCCTACCGCGGGCCCGGCGCGGACCCGCCGGCGCCCGCCGCCTGGGTGCGGGGTATGCCGTCGGCCAGCAGCTCGGCCAGGTGGCGGCCGCGGCGGGGGGTGAGGTCGGCGATCTGGGTGCGGCAGGAGAAGCCGTCGGCGAGCACCGCGGTGGAGGCGTCCGCCGCGCGGACCTCGGGGGCCAGCACGCGCTCCCCGATCTGCCGCGAGAGGTCGGCGTGCCCGTCCTCGAAGCCGAAGTTGCCGGCGAGCCCGCAGCACCCGGAGTCCGGGACCCGCGCCCGGATCCCGGCCCGCTCCATGAGGGCCCGGTCGGCGTCGAAGCCCAGCACCGCGTGCTGGTGGCAGTGGACCTGGACGAGCGCGTCGCCACCGACCTGCGGCGGCTCCCACCCGGGCGCCACCTCGGCGAGCGTCTCGGCCAGCGTCCGCACCTGGCCCTTCGCGAGCGCCGCGAGCTCATCGTCCGGGAGCAGGTCGACCGCCTCGTGCCGGAAGAGCGCCGTGCAGCTGGGCTCGAGCCCGACGACCACCGCCCCGGCCCGCAGGGCCGGCCCGATGGTGGCCAGCGACCGCCGCAGGACCCGCTGGGCCACGCCGAGCTGACCGGTCGAGACCCAGGTGAGGCCGCAGCACACCGGCCCGCGCGGCAGGTGGACCTCCATCCCGGCGTCCTCGAGCACCGCGACCGCGGCCCGGCCCACCTCGGGCGCGAGGAAGGTGGTGAAGGTGTCCGGCCAGAGCAGGACGGGGGTGCGTCCCTGCCCCCGCGCGGGCGTGTGCTCCTTCGCGAACCACGACGTGAGGCTGCGGGCGGCGAAGGTGGGCAGCTCGCGGTCGGCGGCCACGCCCCCGGCCCGCCGCACCGCACCGGCCAGGCGCGAGCCGGTCAGCGCGTTCGTCGCCCGGGGGGCGAGCGCCGCGCCGCGCGCGAGCGCCGGCAGCCACCCCATCGACCAGTGCGAGCGCGGCCGCGCCCACGGCCGGCCCCGGTAGTACTGGTGGGTGAACTCGGCCTTGTAGGTCGCCATGTCGACGTTGACCGGGCAGTCGCCCACGCACCCCTTGCACGACAGGCACAGGTCGAGCGCGTCGTGGACCTCCTCGGCCCGCCACCCGTCGGTGATGACGTCGCCCTCCATCATCTCGAAGAGCACACGCGCGCGGCCCCGGGTGGAGTCCTTCTCGTCCCGGGTGACCTGGTAGCTCGGGCACATCACCCCGCCGGAGGTCTGGACGCACTTGCCCACCCCGACGCAGCGTCGCTGCGCCTGCGCGAAGCTGCCGCCGTCGGCCGTGAAGGCCAGGGTGGTGCGCTGCGGGAAGCCCCGCGCGTGGCCGTGCTGGCGCAGGGACGCGTCGACCGGCGGCGGGTCCACGATGACGCCGGGGTTGAGCCGCCCCTGGGGGTCCCACGCGCGCTTGACCTCCGCGAACAGCGCGGTCGCGTCCGCGCCGTACATCCGCTCCAGCAGGCCGCCGCGCGCCCGCCCGTCGCCGTGCTCGCCCGAGACCGACCCGCCCATCGAGACGACCAGGTCGGTGGCCTGCTCGACGAACGCGCGGTAGTCCCGCACCCCGGCGTCCGTGACGAGGTCGAAGTCGATGCGCAGATGCATGCAGCCCTCGCCGAAGTGGCCGTAGGACGCGCCCGAGTAGCCGTAGCGCCCCATGAGGTCGTCCAGCCCGGTGAGGTAGTCACCGAGCCGCTGCGGCGGGACCGCGGCGTCCTCCCACCCCGCCCACGCCTCGGCGCCGTCCGCGCGCCGCGTGGCCAGACCGGTGCCGTCCCGGCGGCAGCGCCACAGCACCGCCTGCGCGCCGGGGTCGGTGACGACGGCCGCCGTGCTGCCGGGTATGCCGTCACGCACCGCCTCGGCCACGTCGGCCGCCCGGGTGCGCGCCTCGGCGTCGTCGTCGCCGCCGATCTCGACGAGCAGCCACATGCGCCCCTCCGGCAGCCCGGCCCGCTGCGCCGCCCGTCGGGTGTCGTCGGGCAGCCGCTCGACGAGGGTGGCGTTGATGGACTCCATCGTCAGCGGCCCGTGCGGGAGGACGGTGGGCACGCTGCGCGCGGCCGACACCGCGTCCGGGAAGCCCAGCGTCAGCAGGACCACCGCGGGCGGCGGCTCGGCGAGCGCGACGGTCGCCTCCAGCGTGGTGGCGAGGGTGCCCTCGCTGCCGCACAGCAGCCGTGCCAGGTCGACGCCGCGGTCGGGGTGCAGGTGCTGGAGGGCGTACCCCGAGATCTGCCGGGAGAAGGTCCCGAAGCGCCGGCCGACGAGGGTCGCATGGTCCCGGCCGAGGCGGGACATCTCGGCGTGGATGCCGGCCAGGGCGGGGTCGGGTGCGGCTCCCGCCCCGGCACCGTCGGGCCCGAGGGCGTCCACCCTCGCCTGCTCCCCCGCCGCGGTGAGCACCCGCAGGCTCCGCACGTTGTCCGCCGTGGTCCCCCAGGCGACGGAGTGCGCCCCGCAGGCGTTGTTGGCGATCATCCCGCCGAGCGTGCAGCGGCTCGCCGACGACGGGTCGGCGCCGAAGGTCAGGCCGTGCCTCCTCGCCGCCGCCACGAGGTGGCCGAGCACGACCCCCGGCTGGACGGTCGCCGTCCGCGCGACCGGGTCGAGGTCGAGGACGCGGTCGAGGTGCCGCGAGACGTCGACGACCACGCCGCCGAGCGCGTTGCCGGCCATCGAGGTCCCTCCCCCGCGCAGCGCGACCGGTGCCCCCGCCTCGCGGGCCAGCGCCAGCGCCGTGACGAGGTCCTGCTCGTCCCGCGGCACGACGACGACGTCGGGCACGACGCGGTAGTTGGACGCGTCGGTGGCGTAGAGCGCCCGCGAGAGCGCGTCCGCGCCGACCGACCCCCGCACCTGGGACCCGAGGGCCCGGGAGAGCCGGGCGACGTCGTACTCCATCTGTCCTCCTGACGATGATTGTCTACAATCTACGCACCAGCCGGCCGAGGACGACGGCCGCCGTCGACAGGGGTGAGCGTGAGCACGATCGGGATCCTCTACCCCGGCCACAGCGCCGAGGACGACTACCCGTGGGTGGAGGGGGTGCTCCGCGAGGCGGGGTATGCCGTGCGCCTGCCGGTCGCGCACACCAGCGTCGGCGAGGACGCCCACCGGGTCGACGCCCTGCTCGACCTGGGTGGCGCGGCGCGGCTGGCCGAGGGTGCCGACCGGCTGACCCGCAGCACCCCCTGCGACGCGCTCGTGTGGGCGTGCACCTCGGGCAGCTTCGTCTTCGGCTGGGAGGGGGCGCACGAGCAGGTGGCCGGGCTGGCCGCCCGCACCGGGCTGCCGACCACGTCGACCTCGCTGGCGTTCGTCCGGGCGGCGCACCGGCTGGGCCTGACGAGGGTGGCGGTGGCGGCGTCCTACCCGCACGACGTCGCCTCGGCCTTCGTCACCTTCCTCGGCCGGGCCGGCATCGAGGTGACCGCCCTGGGCAGCCACGACATCCTCACGGCCGCGGAGGTCGGCACCCTGGGCCGCGAGCAGGTGCTCGCCCTCGCCGGCGGGGTCGACCGCACCGGCGCGCAGGCCGTGCTCGTCCCGGACACCGCCCTGCACACCCTGCCCTGGCTGGAGGACCTGGAGGCCGACCTCGGCACCGTCGTGCTCACGGCCAACCAGGTGAGCCTGCACGACGGCCTGGCGCTGCTGGGCGAGGTGCCGGCGGTGCCGGGGCTGGGCCGGCTCTTCGCGGCCGCCCACCACCCCGGGACCACGGAGGGAGCCCACCGATGACCGACCCCTGGACCGAGCTCGCCGCCCCGGCCCTGCGGCCGGTGCCGCGGGAGTCGACCCCGAGCATCGTCGCGGCGCGGATCCGCGAGGCCATCGCCACCGGCGAGATCGCGCCCGGCAGCCAGCTCGGCGAGGTGGAGTACGCCGCGCGCCTCGGCGTGAGCCGGGGCCCCCTGCGCGAGGGCCTGCAGCGGCTCTCCCAGGAGGGGCTGCTCGTCGCCCACCGCAACCGCGGCCTGTTCGTCGTCGAGATGACCGACGACCGGGTGCGCGACCTCTACCTCGCCCGCGCCGCGGTCGAGCGGGCCGCGGGTGACCGGATCCACGAGACCGACCCGGAGGACGCCGGCCGGGCCCTGCTCGCCGTCGTGGAGGACATGGCCGCCGCCGCGGCCACCGGCGACGTGCGCGAGGTCAGCACGGCCGACATCCGCTTCCACCAGGTGCTGGTCGACCGGGCGCAGAGCCCGCAGCTGTCCCGCGTCCACGCCACGCTGCTCACCGAGACGCGGATGTGCATCCACCTGCTGGAGCCGACCTACGCGGTCGACGAGGAGCGGGTCGGCGAGCACCGGGAGCTCGCGCGGTCGTTCACGCGGGGCGGGGCACGCCGCACCGACGCCCTGCTCGTCCGGCACATGCGCGACGCCATGCACCGCCTCACCGGCTCGCCCCGGGGCAGCCTGGGCCCGCCGGTGGCGGGGGCTCAGCCCTCCTGAGCGGACCGCGGACCGGCGATCCCGACGTACTTCAGCTCGAGGAACTCCTCGATGCCGACCGCACCGCCCTCGCGGCCCAGCCCGGACTCCTTGATGCCGCCGAAGGGCGCCGCGGGGTTGGACACCACGCCCTGGTTGAGACCGACCATGCCGGACTCCAGCGCCTCGGCCATGCGCAGCGCCCGGTCCAGGTCGCGCGTGTAGACGTAGGACACCAGCCCGAACGGGGTGTCGTTGGCCAGGCCCACGACCTCGGCCTCGGTCGTGAACGGGGTGAGCGGCGCGACCGGGCCGAAGATCTCCTCGCTGCCCATCCGGGCCTCCGGGGACACCCCGGTCAGCACGGTGGGCGGGTAGAACCAGCCGTCCCCGCCGGGGGCCTCGCCCCCGGTGAGCACCTGCGCACCGCGCTCGACCGCGTCCTGCACCAGCTCGCGCACCTTGTCCAGGGCGGCCTCGTCGATGAGCGGACCGACCGTGACGCCCTCCTCGGTGCCGGGGCCCATCCGGCGCCGGGACATCGCCTCGGCGAGCCGCTGCCCGAAGGCCTCCGCGACCGACTCCTGCACGTAGATCCGGTTGGCGGCGGTGCACGCCTCGCCCATGTTGCGCATCTTGGCCGCCATCGCGCCCGCGACGGCGTCGTCGAGGTCGGCGTCCTCGAAGACGATGAAGGGGGCGTTGCCGCCCAGCTCCATCGAGGTGCGCATGACCCGCTCGGCCGCCTGCTCGAGCAGGACCTTGCCGACCTTCGTGGAGCCGGTGAAGGACAGCTTGCGGGCCAGCCCGGAGCGGATCATCGGCTCCATGACCGCACCGGCGTGGGTGGTGGTGACCGCGTTGACGGCACCGGCGGGCACCCCCACCTCGGCCAGGACGTCGACGAGGGCCAGCATCGACAGCGGGGTCTGGTGGGCCGGCTTGATGACGCTGGTGCACCCCGCGGCGATGGCGGGGGCGATCTTGCGGGTGCCCATCGCCATGGGGAAGTTCCACGGGGTGATGAGCAGCGAGGGCCCGACCGGCTGACGCAGGAGCAGGAAGCGCCCGTCGCCCGCCGGCGACCTCTGGTAGCCCCCCTCGATGCGCAGCGCCTCGCCCGCGAAGTGGCGCAGGAACTCCGCGGCGTAGGTCACCTCGCCCTTGGCCTCGGCCAGCGGCTTGCCCATCTCCAGGGTCATGACCAGGGCCAGCTCGTCGGCGCGGTCCATCACCGCCTGGTATGCCGCGTTCAGCCAGTCGGCGCGCTGCCGGGGCGAGCTCGCGGCCAGCTCGGCCTGCGCCTGCGCGGCGGCCTCGAGCGCGCGCATACCGTCCTCGGGTCCGGCGTCGGCGACGCTCGCGAGCACGCGGCCGGTCGCCGGGTCCTGCACGTCGAAGCGCTCCCCCGAGGCGGCCGGCACCCACCGACCGCCGATGAAGAGGTCGGTCGGGACGCGGTCCAGGGCGGGGTCCCGGTCCTGCTGCTCCCGCGGGCTGCTCCCCCGGTCCTGCGACGTCTGCTCGACGGGTCCTTCGGCGCTCACGACGACCTCCTGGTGATGCGGTACGTTCAGATTGTCAACAATCTACCAATCCCAGGAGAGTCGACCGTGGCGCACCTCAGCCCGATGCTCAAGCAAGCCACTCCCGTCATCGCCGACCGCGGCGAGGGCGCCGTGATCTTCGACGAGCAGGACCGCCGGTACCTGGACTTCACCGCCGGCATCGGCGTGACCAGCACGGGTCACGCCCACCCCGACGTGGTGGCGGCCGCGCAGGAGCAGGTCGCCAAGATCATCCACGCGCAGTACACCACGGTCATGCACCGTCCGCTGCTCGACCTGGTCGAGCGCATGTCCGAGGTCCTCCCCGAGGGCCTGGACTCGATGTTCTTCGCCAACAGCGGGTCGGAGGCGGTCGAGGCCGCGCTGCGCCTCGCCCGGCAGGCCACCGGCCGGCCCAACATCGTCGCCTTCCACGGGGGCTTCCACGGGCGCACCGTGGCGGCCGCCTCGCTGACGACCTCGGGCACCAAGTTCCGCTCCGGCTTCGCCCCGCTCATGCCGGGCGTCGCGGTCTCCCCCTTCCCCAACCCGACGCACTACGGCTGGAGCCAGGAGCAGGCCACCGACTTCGCGCTGCGCGAGCTCGACCACCTCCTGCAGACGGTGACCGCGCCGCAGGACACCGCGGCCTTCCTCGTCGAGCCGGTCCTGGGCGAGGGCGGCTACGTCCCCGCCTCGGCCGAGTTCCTCGCCGGGCTGCGCGAGCGGGCCGACCGGCACGGCATCCTGCTCGTCGTCGACGAGGTGCAGACCGGCTGGGGGCGCACCGGCCGCTTCTGGGGCCACGACCACTTCGGCGTCCGGCCCGACGTGCTCATCACCGCCAAGGGGATCGCCTCGGGCTTCCCGCTGTCCGGGATCGCCGCGTCGCAGGAGCTCATGGGGCGGGCCTGGCCCGGCTCCCAGGGCGGCACCTACGGCGCCAACGCGGTGGCCTGCGCCGCGGCGCTGGCGACCCTGGACGTCATGCGCCGCGAGGACCTCGTGGGCAACGCGGCGGCGCGCGGCGAGCAGCTGCGCGGGCGCCTCACCGCCGCCGCCCGGGAGCACGCCGAGATCACCGACGTGCGCGGGCTGGGGCTCATGCTCGGCTCGGAGTTCCGCACCGCGGACGGCGAGCCCGACGGCGCCACGGCGACGCGCGCCCAGCAGGCCGCCGCCGAGCACGGCCTGCTGCTGCTCACCTGCGGCGCCTGGGGCCAGGTGGTGCGCTTCATCCCCGCCCTGGTGGTCACCGAGGAGCAGGTGGACGAGGCCGGCGACCTCTGGACGAAGGCGCTCGCCTCGGCGCTCTGAGGGCCGGACCGCCGGGTCTTCCGCGGCGAGGCCACCGGGCGGCGGCGACGAGGCCCGACAGCGACGCCACCGGGCCCCCCGGACGGACGAGGGCCCGTCACCACCCTCGGGTGGTGACGGGCCCTCGTCACGCCGGTGGCCTCAGGAGGAGGTCTCCTTCTGGGCGGGGACGCCGTTCTCGGCCTCCTCGCGCTGCCGGGCGGCCTCCTCGCGCTGCCGGGCGGCCTCCTCGCGCTGCCGCTCGTCCTCCCGCTCGACGATCTCGATCTGCTCCTGGGGCGTGACCGTCGGGTCGCCGTGCTCGACCCGCTTCTTCTCGGCCCGCAGGCCGGCGAAGAGGGCCGGGATCATCGCGAAGACGAGGATGAAGATCGGGAGCCCGACGACGGTGATGACCTCCTGGAGCGCCGGGAGGGCCTCGTCACCGCCGAGGACGATGAGCAGCGCGGCCAGCGCACCGAGGCAGACCGCCCAGAACACGCGCTGTCCGACCGGGCCCTCCTCGTTCTCGCCGCTGCACAGCATGTCGATGACCAGGGCCGCGGAGTCGGCCGACGTGGCGAAGAAGAGCGCCACGACGACGATGACCAGGCCCTGCAGCAGCGTCGTCAGGGGGAAGTTCTCGAAGAAGGTGAACATCGCGAGCGGCACGCTCTCGGCGACCGCCGCGGAGATCGGCCCGCCGTCACCGCCGATGCCGTCGATCTCCATCGCCGACCAGCCGAAGATGACGAACCACACGAGGGTGAACAGCGTGGGGGCCACGAGGACGCCGCCGACGAACTCCCGGACCGTGCGGCCCCGGGAGATCCGGGCCAGGAAGACTCCCATGAAGGGTGCCCAGGTGACCGTCCAGGCCCAGTAGAAGACGGTCCACCCGGCCTGCCAGCCCCAGCCGTCGGCCTGGGTGGCGTTGGCCAGCGCGTCGTTCCAGAAGGCCAGCGAGGGCAGGGCGGCCAGGTAGTTGCCGGCGCTCTCGATGAGCGAGCGGAGCAGGAAGACGGTCGCGCCCCCGGTGAAGAGGACGAAGAGCATCATGCCGACGGCCATCCCGATGTTGAGGTTGGACAGCCGCTTGATGCCCTTGTCGAGACCGACGGCCACCGACGTGGTCGCCACGGCGGTGAGCACGGTGATGACGAGGACCCGGACGAGCACGCTGTCACCGACACCGGTCAGCTCGGACAGGCCGGCGCTGATCTGCGAGGTGCCCAGACCCAGGCTGACCGCGAGGCCGAAGAGGGTGCCGAGGACGGCGAAGACGTCGATGGTCTTGCCGATCGGGCCGTGGATGCGCTCCTTGAGGAAGGGGTAGAACACCGAGCTCACGCGCATCGGGAGGTCGTAGCGGTAGATGAAGAAGCCGAAGGCCAGCCCGGGGAGGGTGAAGATGGCCCACGTGTGCAGACCCAGGTGGTAGAGCGCGACGTTCATCGCGTCCTCCGCCGCCTGGGCGCTGTAGGGCTCCACGTCCGGGAAGGGCGGGGTGGTGAAGTGCGAGATGGGCTCGGCGACGCCCCAGAACATGAGGATGGTGCCGATGCCGCCGGCGAAGAGCATGGTGAACCAGGAGACCCGGGTGTAGGCCGGGACCTCGTCGCCCTTGCCGAGCTTCAGGTCGCCGTACTTGCTGCTGGCGATCCAGATGAGGAAGATGAGCCACACGGTGACGCCGAAGATGAAGAACCAGCCGAGGTTGGTCGTCACCCACGTGCGGGCTGCGGCGAAGCCGTCACCGATGCTGGCGGGGAAGATGAGCAGCAGGGCCAGGATGAGGACCATCAACCCGGCCGAGGTGAAGAAGATTTGAGGGTTGGTCTTCAGGCCCAACCGGCGTGCGAGGTCGTCCACGGTCGTCTCCTTGGGGTCGCGCACGGGACAGCGCAGTATGCTGATTGTCTAGTTGTCGACAACGCGACCATAGCGAGAAGGTCACGCCCTGGCTACCTCCGCGCCGGGCAGGACGGCAACGAATCGGCAACGATGTGCGGCCTGCGGCCGCCCTCTCACTCCCCGCCGTCGGCCAGCTTGGCGTAGCGGAACGCCGCCCAGAAGTCGCCGCGCACGTAGCGTTCCTCCTCCTGCACGACCAGGTCCCAGGGCCGGGCCCGTCCCTGGGACAGGGCGTGGGCCACGAGGCTGCGCCGCCGCTGGCTGGCCAGGACCTCCGCCTCCACCTCGGCGAGGTCGTAGCGGTCCTCGAGCTCGGCCCGCATCGCGGCCGCGTCCTCGGCGTACCCGTCCTCCAGCACGACGTTGCGCAGCTCGTGCGGGTCGGCCGCGAGGTCGTAGAGCTGGTCCGGGTCCCCCGGGCAGAGCACCAGCTTGAGCGGGCCGCGGACGAGGGTCACCTGCGGGTGGTGGGTCCCCTCCGCGAGGTACTCGATGACGACGTCCCGGTCCTGCGGCGAGGCGCCGGCCACCTCCCGCCGCGCGCTCTCCAGCAGCGAGACACCCGCCCGGGCGCCGCCGACCGGGGTGGGGTCCGCACCCGCGAGCTCGACCAGCGTCGGCAGGACGTCGAGCAGGCTCACCGGGTTGGCGTAGCGCCCCGGCCGCACGAGGTCGGGCGGCCCGCTCAGGACGAGCGGCACCCGGCTCGACCGCTCGTAGGGCGACATCTTGTACCACAGGCCCCGCTCGCCCAGCATGTCCCCGTGGTCGCTGGTGAGCACGACCACGGTGCGGTCCGCGAGCCCGAGGACGTCCAGCCGGGCGAGGAGGGCCCCGACCATGTCGTCGACGTAGCTCACGGCCGCGTAGTAGGCGCGTCTGGCCCGCGCGACCGACTCCGGGCCGGGGTCCTGCCGGTCGAAGCCGCTCATGGTCCGCAGCCGGTGCGAGTGCGGGTCCTGCCCGACGTCCGGCACCTGGGGGTGGACCGGTGCGGGGACCGGCACGTCCGCGAAGCGCTCCCAGTGCTCCCGCGGCGGCTCGTAGGGGTCGTGCGGGTGGATGAACGAGGTGACCATGAGGAAGGGCTGCGCCGGGTTCCCCTCCCGCTGCGCCGCCTGGTCGGCCCGGGCCCGGTCGTCGAGGTGCCGCAGGCTGCGGAAGAGCACCTCGTCGTCGAAGTCCTGCTGCACGGTCGCCGTCGCGGCGCCGGCCGTGAAGACCGGGTCGGCGGCGTGGTACCACTGCAGCCGCTGGTCCAGCGGGCGGCCCCAGTCCGGCACCATGTCCAGGTCCGCCGGGTAGACGTCCGTGGTCAGCCGCTGCTCGAAGCCGTGGTGCTGGTCCGGCCCGATGAAGTGCATCCGCCCGACGAGGGCGGTGTGGTAGCCCGCCGAGCGCAGCAGGTGGGCGAAGGTCGGCACCGAGGCCGCGAAGTCGTCGCCGTTGTCGTAGCAGCCCAGCTCGGAGGGCATCAGCCCGGTCATCATCGACGCCCGGGACGGCGCGCAGAGGGGGGTCGTGCAGTAGGCGCGGTCGAAGACCGCACCCTGCTCGGCCAGCGCGTCCATGTGCGGCGTCAGCGCCGCCTCGTCGCCGTAAGCGCCGAGCGCCTGCGGCGCCAGCTGGTCGGCCTGGATGACTACGATGTTCGGTGCGGTCATCGGTTCGTCGTTCCCGTCGGTCGTGCGTCCTGGGAGGTGGTGCGGTGGGTGCCTGCTGCGGTCCGGCCCGCCCCGGTGACGGTATGCCCGGCGCCCGGTCGGTGACGTCGTCGGCCCCCGACGCGGCCGCCCTCGCCCGGCTGGCCCGGCAGGCGCCGACGCGGCTCACCCTCGTCGGGCTCGCCGGAGGGTCGTTCCGGATGGGCAGCGAGGACGCCCTGGCCTACCCCGAGGACGGGGAGCGGCCGGTCCGCGAGGTGCGTGTCGAGCCGTTCGCCCTCTCCCCCACCACCGTGACCGTGGCCGGCTTCGCGGCCTTCGTGCAGGAGACCGGGCACCGCACCGACGCCGAGCGGCACGGCAGCTCCTTCGTCTTCGTCGGGCTGCTCGCCCCGGAGCACCGGGAGGCCGCACCCGCGGTGCGGTCCGCCCCGTGGTGGCGGCAGGTGGCCGGGGCGACCTGGCTGGCGCCGGAGGGACCCGGGTCGAGCGCCGAGGACCGTCCGGACCACCCGGTCACCCAGGTCTCGCTGGACGACGCCCGCGCCTACGCCCGGTGGGTGGGCGCCCGCCTGCCCACCGAGGCGGAGTGGGAGTTCGCGGCGCGTGGTGGCCTCGACCAGCAGCCCTACCCCTGGGGTGCGGTCCGCGAGCCCGGAGGAGTGCCGCGGATGAACACCTTCCGGGGCACCTTCCCGGACCGCCCCAGCAGCCCCGTCGGCACCATGCCCGTCGACGCCTACCCGGCCAACGGCTACGGCCTGCACCACATGACCGGGAACGTCTGGGAGTGGACCTCCGGCACGTTCGCGCCCGGCCGCGACGAGGCGGCCCTGCGCGGCGGGTCCTACCTGTGCCACGCGTCCTACTGCCGCCGCTACCGCACGTCCGCCCGCACCGGCGCGACCGCGGACAGCTCGCTGGGTCACACCGGGTTCCGGTTGGCGGTGTCGTCCCGGGGTGCGACGTCCGCGTCCGGGGACTCCTCCGGCTCGTCGGCGTCCTCGGCCGCGGACCCGTCGGTCCACCCGTCGCCCCACTGCCCGGTCTCGTAGTCGTAGTCGACCGGGTCGCCGTTCTCGTCGGTGCGGCGGTACCACTCCGTGTAGTTCTCGTGCTCGGAGTCGACCTCCGCCCCGGCACCACCGCCGGGGCGGGCGTGCACGACCTCGAGGGCGAAGTCGTCGCCGTACTGGTCGATGCCCTCGACGACGGCGTTGCGCACGGCGTTCTCGGCATACAGGTGGCGCAGCGTGAGCGGGTCGGTGCGCAGGTCCCGGAACCAGGCCACGATGATGAGCAGCATCACCAGGGCGAACGGCACCGCGGTGACGATGACCAGCTGCTGCAGGCCCTCCAGCGCGGTCGCGTCCCCGAGCGAGAGCATGACGACCGCGATCCCGGACATCACCAGCCCCCAGAACACCACCACCCACCGGCGCGGGTTCTGGTCCCCGTTGCTGGCGAGCATGCCCATGACCACCGAGGCCGAGTCGGCCGAGGTGATGAAGAAGATGGACAGCACCACGATGACGACGTAGGGCAGCCACCCGACGTAGGGAAGGTTGTCGAGGACGGCGAAGAACACCTCGGCGGGCGCCAGGTCGGCGCTCATGCCCGGCAGCCCCTCGCGGTACATCCAGATCGAGGTGCCGCCCATGATCCCGTAGGCGACGAAGAGCAGGGACGAGGGGATGAGGATGGTCCCCAGCAGGAACTGGCGGATCGTCCGCCCGCGCGAGATGCGGGCGATGAAGATCCCGACGAAGGGCGACCAGGAGATCCACCACGCCCAGTAGTACACGGTCCAGGCGGACTGGTAGGTCTGGGTCTCCTCACCCCACGACAGCGAGCGGCCCATCATGTCGAACATCGACCCGAGGTACTCCATCATCGCCGAGGGCAGCAGGTTCATGAGGAACAGCGTCGGCCCGAGGAAGAGCACGAGGCCGACGATGCCGACCGTGAGCACGATGTTGATGCTGGACAGGTAGCGGATGCCCCGGGCGACCCCGGAGACCGCGGAGACGATGAAGCCGACGGTGAGCACCAGGATGATGACGACCAGGACGGTGTTGGTCAGCTCGTCGACGCCGGACACGATGCTCACCCCCGCCCCGATCTGCATCGCGGCGATGCCGAGGGCGGCGGCGGTGCCGAACAGGGTCGCGATGATCGCGAAGATGTCCACCAGCTTGCCGGCGAAGCCCTCCGCGTGCCGGGCACCGAAGAGGCTGCGGAAGATCGAGGACATGAGCAGGCTGCGCCCGCGCCGGTAGGCGGCGTAGGCCACCGCCCCGCCCACGAGCGCGTACATCGCCCAGGCGTGGAACCCCCAGTGGAAGTAGGTCTGCGCCATCGCCCGGTGCAGCGCCTCGGTCGACTCCGCCTCGTTCGTCAGCGGGGGCGGGGTGACGAAGTAGGTGAGCGGCTCGGAGGGGCCGAAGAAGAGCACGCCGATCCCGATGCCGGCGGCGAAGAGCATCGCCACCCAGGCGAAGGTGCTGAACTCCGGCGTCTCGCCGTCCTTGCCCAGCGGGATCCGGCCGTAGGGCGAGAACGCGATGATGAGCAGCGCGACCAGGATGATGATCGCCACGCTGTTGAACAGCCAGCCCAGGTTGGTCGTCGCCCACGAGAAGGCAGCCGCGGAGACCCGGGCCACGCCCTCGGAGTCGGTCACGCCCCAGATGACGAAGGCGACGGTGAGCACGCCGGCCAGCGCGAAGACCGTCATGCTCAGGCCGTAGCGGCGCCGCTGCTCGTCCACCGAGATCCCCGGCACCAGGGCCGGATGGATGCCGTGCGGGTACCTCGGGCGCTGGTAGTCGAGCTTGCCGAGGGAGGCGCTGGCCCGTCGTCCGGCCCGGCGGGCGTCGGCGGCACGCGTGGTGCGGGGCGGTCGTCGGTCCTCTGCCATGACGGTGGCCTTCTCGGGAGTCGTCGCGGTGTCGAGACCCTGGCGCACAGGTGGCGCGCCGGGCGGGGTCCGACCCCGGGGGCCGGTGTGGGCCGACACTAACAGCGGCCTCCGGGGCTGTGCCGCGTCCGACCTCCCCCGGACACGACGAAGCCCTGGTGAGAGAGGACCTCTCACCAGGGCTTTTCGTCGGGATGACAGGATTTGAACCTGCGACCCCTTGACCCCCAGTCAAGTGCGCTACCAAGCTGCGCCACATCCCGTTGTTCTGTTGTCCGCCCGGCTGGGCGAGGATCAGGTTAGCCCATCGGTGCCCGGCTGACCCAATCCCCCGGTCGGTCAGCGGCGGCGCTTCTCCCGGACCCGCACGGAGATCTCGATCGGCGTGCCGGCGAACCCGAACTGCTCCCGCAGCCGGCGCTCCAGGAAGCGCCGGTAGCCCGCCTCGATGAAGCCCGAGGCGAAGATGACGAACTTGGGCGGGCGGGTGTCGGCCTGCGTCGCGAAGAGCACCCTCGGCTGCTTGCCGCTGCGCACCGGGTGCGGCTGCCCGGCCACGACCTCGCCCAGGAAGGCGTTGAGCCGGGCCGTCGGGATCCGGCTGTCCCACGAGGCGAGCGCCGTGTCGAGCGCGGGGACGAGCTTGGCGACGTTGCGCCCGGTGGCCGCGGAGATGTTGACCCGCGGGGCCCAGGTGATCTGGACCAGCTCGCGCTCGATCTCCCGCTCGAGGTAGTAGCGCCGCTCCTCGTCCAGGGCGTCCCACTTGTTGTAGGCCACGACCAGGGCCCGCCCGGCATCCACGACCTGCTGGATCACCCGGATGTCCTGCTCGGCGATGGGCTCGGAGACGTCCACCAGGACGACGGCCACCTCGGCCTTCTCCAGCGCGGCCTGGGTGCGCAGCGAGGCGTAGAAGTCGGCGCCCTTGGTCTGGTGCACCCGCCGGCGGATGCCCGCGGTGTCGACGAAGCGCCACACCCTCCCGTCGTCGCCGAGCTCGATGAGCTCGTCGACCGGGTCGCGGGTGGTCCCGGCGACCTCGTCCACGACGACCCGCTCGGTCCCCGCGAGCTTGTTGAGCAGGGAGCTCTTGCCGACGTTGGGGCGCCCGAGGAGGGCGACCCGTCGCGGGCCACCACGCTCGTGGGGCCCGGCCACCGACGAGGTCTGCGGCAGCACCTCGAGCAGCGCGTCGAGGACGTCGCCCGAGCCGCGGCCGTGCAGGGCCGACACCGGCCACGGCTGCCCGAGGCCCAGGCTCCACAGCACGGCGGCGTCCGCCTCGAAGCGCTGGTCGTCCACCTTGTTGGCGACCAGGACGACCGGCTTGCCGGCGCGCCGCAGCAGCCGGACCACCTGCTCGTCGGTGTCGGTCGCGCCGACGGTGGCGTCGACGACGAACATCACCGCGTCGGCCAGCTCCACCGCGACCTCGGCCTGCTCGGCGACCCGCAGGTGGATGCCCTGCGCGTCGACCTCCCAGCCGCCGGTGTCGACCACGGTGAACCGCCGACCGGACCACTCCGCGTCGTAGGCGACCCGGTCCCGGGTGACCCCGGGCACGTCCTCGACGACCGCCTCGCGGCGTCCGAGGATCCGGTTGACCAGGCTGGACTTTCCGACGTTGGGGCGGCCGACGATCGCGACGACCGGGCGGCCGCCCGCGGCGGTCTCCTCGTCGTCGGGGAGCTCGCCGCGCTCGACCAGGGCCCGGTCCTCCTCGGAGAGCTCGAAGTCGACGAGCCCGGCCCGCAGCGCCTGCTCCAGCGCCTCGTCCTGCTCGGTGGGCTCGAGGTCGGGCAGCGCGTCGGGGTCACCGCCGGTCCACTCGACCTGGACGTCGCCGTCGTCGTGCGGCTCGCTCATGCGCTCTCCTGCTCGGCGGTGCGGGCGTCGTGACGCAGCCGCACCTGTCGCTTGATCCGGCCCAGCATGCCGACCATCCCCCGCATGCGCAGCGGGGACACGGCCTCGGCCAGCCCGAACCGGTAGGGGGCGTCGTCGGGGACGTCCAGGACCTGTCGGGCCGGCAGCCCGTCCAGGCTCTCGTGGAGGATCCCGGCGAAGCCGCGCGTCGTGGGCGCCTCGGCCGGGGCGTCGAAGAACAACCGGACCGTGTGCTCCGGGTCGTCCTCGACCTCGACCGCCAGGAAGAGGGGTGACTGGCACTCGTCGACCCGCTCCATGGTCTCCAGGCTCCCGTCGAAGCGCTCGGGCAGGGCCGGCAGCTCGCGCGAGAGCTCCAGCAGCAGCTGCAGCCGCTCGGGCTGGCTCACCGCGTGGAAGTCCTCGGCGAGCTCGGCCATCGCCTCGGGGAGGTCGGTCCGCCCGCTGTCCTCAGGCATACCTCACCGCTCCACGGGCACGCCGACGGAGTTGCCCCACTCGGTCCAGCTGCCGTCGTAGTTGCGCACCTTCTCGAAGCCGAGCAGGTGGGTGAGGACGAACCAGGTGTGGCTCGAGCGCTCGCCGATCCGGCAGTAGGCGACCACGTCGTCGGTCGTGGAGAGCCCCTGCTCCTCGAGGTAGAGGGCCTCGAGCTCCTCGCGGGAGCGGAAGGTGCCGTCCTCGTTGGCCGCGCGGGCCCAGGGCACGGACCTGGCACCCGGGATGTGCCCGCCGCGCATGGCACCCTCCTGGGGGTAGTCCGGCATGTGCAGCAGCTCGCCGGAGTACTCCCCGGGAGAGCGCACGTCGACCATGGGCGAGCCGAGGTGGTCGAGCACGTCGGCCTTGAACGCCCGCACGGAGCTGTCGTCACGGTCCACCACGGGGTAGTCGGCGGGGGCGACCTCGGGCACGTCGGTGGTGAGCTCGCGGCCCTCGTCGACCCACGTGGCCCGGCCGCCGTCGAGCAGCCGCACGTCCTCGTGGCCGAAGAGGGTCATCACCCACAGCGCGTAGGCGGCCCACCAGTTGGACTTGTCGCCGTAGATGACGACCGTGGTGTCGCGCGCGATGCCCCGCTCGGACATCACCTGGGCGAACCGCTCGCCGTCCACGTAGTCCCGGGTGAGGGGGTCGTTGAGGTCGGTGTGCCAGTCCAGCTTGCGGGCGCCGGGGATGTGCCCGGTGTCGTAGAGCAGGACGTCCTCGTCGGACTCCAGGACGACCACGCCCTCGTCGTCCAGGTGCTCGGCCAGCCACGCGGTGGTGACCAGCCGCTCGGGGTGGGCGTAGGCCGCGATCTTGTCGCTGGTGCTCATGCTCATGGGTGCTCCTCAGGCGTCGGGGTCAGGGGTGTGCGGTGCCGACGGCTCGGTCCGCGGCGCGACCTCGCCCCGGACCAGGGCGAGCACGGCCGCGACGACCTCGTCGAAGGTCAGGTCTGAGGTGTCCAACGTCACGACCCCGTCCGCGGCTTCCATGAAGGCGCTGACGGTGGAGTCCTGCTCGTCGCGACGGACGATCTGGTCGCGGGTGGCGGCCACCTGCTCCTCATCGGCGCCGCCGTGCAGCTCGGTGGACCGCCGCGCCAGCCGGGCCTCCTCGGAGGCCGTCAGCAGGACACGGTGCTCGGCGTCCGGGGCGACGACGGTGGTGATGTCGCGGCCCTCGGCGACGATGCCGCCGCGCGCCTCGCGCTGGGCGTTGATGACCTCCCGCTGGCGGCGGCGCAGCTCCGCCCGCACGTCGAGGTTGGTCGCGACGGCCGACACCTGCTCGGTGACCCGCGGCTCGCGGATCGCGCCGGTGACGTCGGTGCCCGCCACGGTGACGGTCTGCCCGTCCGGGTCGGTCGGCACGTCGAGCGGCAGGTCGCGCGCCGCCTGCGCCACGGCCTCGCCGTCGTCCAGGTCCAGGCCCCGGTCCAGGCAGTGCCACGCCAGCGCGCGGTACATCGCGCCGGTGTCCAGGTAGGCCAGGCCGAGCTGCCGGGCGACCGCCCGGGACACGGAGGACTTGCCGGACCCGGAGGGCCCGTCGATGGCGACGGTGAGAGGTGGTGCGGACACGCCGCCACCCTACCCGGCGGGGAGGGCGGCATCCCCCGCCCCGGCGTCCGGGACGCCCCTACTCCCCCGCCGAGCGGTAGAGCTGGGCGACCTCCTCGGCGGACAGCGCGCGGTACTTGCCGGAGCGCAGCTCGGCGAGCCGGATCGGGCCGATCTGGACCCGGGAGAGAGCCTCGACGGGGTAGCCGACCTCCTCCATCATCCGCCGCACGATGTGCTTGCGACCCTCGTGCAGCACCACCTCGACGATGGAGTGGCCCGGGATGTCGTCGACCAGGCGGAAGCTGTCCGCCTTCGCGACGCCGTCCTCGAGCTGGACGCCGTCGCGCAGCTGCTTGCCGACCCCCGGCCCGACGACGCCGTGCACCTGGGCGACGTAGGTCTTGGGGACGCCGTAGGCCGGGTGCTGCAGCTTGTGCGCGAGGTCACCGTCGTTGGTGAGCAGCAGCAGGCCCTCGGTGTCGACGTCGAGACGGCCCACGTGGAAGAGGCGCTGGGACAGGTGCCCGACGTAGTCGGTCAGGCAGGGGCGTCCCTCGTCGTCCTCCATGGTGGAGACCACGCCGGCCGGCTTGTTGAAGGCGAGGTAGACCTTGTCGGTGTCCACGACGACCCGGTCGCCGTCGACGTGCACGGTCTGCCGGGAGGGGTCCACGCGGACCCCGAGCTCGACGACGACCTGCCCGTCGACCTCGACCCGGCCCTCCTCGATGAGCTTCTCGCAGGCCCGGCGGCTGCCGAAGCCGGCGCCCGCCAGCAGCTTCTGCAGGCGCACGCCCTCCGGGCTGTGGACGTCGCGGGACGCCGGGTCCGGGGGGGTGCTGGGCCGGCGGCGGCGCGGGGGCCGGCTGCCTCCGGCCCGGCGGGGACCGGCGCCACCTCCCTGGGCGGGGACGCCGGGGCCGGCGCCACGTCCGCCGGAGCGGCCACCTCCGGAGCGACCACCCCCGCGGGGTGCGCCCTTGCCACCGCCACGGGATCCGGGGCGCTGCTGCTTGCCGTTGCTCATGCGAGTCCTTCCGATGCGAGCTCCTCGAGCACCTCGGCCGAGGGGAGATAGGGGGCCAGGGCCGGCAGGTCGTCCAGGCTGTCCAGGCCCATGCGCTGCAGGAACAGGTCCGTCGTGCCGTAGAGCACGGCGCCGCCGGTCGGGTCCTGCCCGGCCTCGGTCACCATGCCGCGGGCCAGGAGGGTCCGCACGACGCCGTCCACGTTGACCCCGCGGATGGCGCCGATGCGGGCCCGGCTGATGGGTTGCCGGTAGGCGATGACCGCCAAGGTCTCCAGGGCGGCCTGGGTCAACCGCGCCTGCTGGCCTCCCAGGAGGAACTTCTCCACCACCGGTGCGTATTCCGGGCGGCTGTAGACCCGCCAGCCGCCACCGAGCCGGCGCAGCATGAAGCCGCGGTGACCGTCGGCATACTCCTGGGCGAGCGCGTCGAGCGTCGCGCCGACCTCCTCGATCGGCACCCCGAGGGCGCCGGCCAGCGTCTCCTCCGTCACCGGCTCGTCGACGACCATGAGCACCGCCTCGACGGCCGAGCGCAGGCCGCCGGGCAGGCTGGCGACGTCGAGGGTCTCGGGCTCCTGCTCGGCGGGCGGCGCGGGGTCGGGGTGCGGCGCCGGCTCGCCGGGCCGCGCCGTGTCGTCGGCCCCCACCGGGTCGCTGGCCCCCACCGGGGTCGCCTCCTGCTCATCCGACCGGCTCATCGGCCACCTCCTCGTCGAACTCGGCCCCCACCTGGGCCACGTCACCACTCTGCGGGCCGGTCCAGCGCACGGTGAGCTCCCCCAGCGCCTCGTCCTGCTCCAGGGCGACGACGGTGTCCCGGAAGAGCTCCAGGAGGGAGAGGAACCGGGCGACGATGACGAGCGTGGAGTCGGCGTCGGCGACCAGCTCGCGGAAGCTCGCGCTGCCCCGCTCACGCAGCCGGGACACGACGATCGAGGCCTGCTCCCGCACCGACACCTGCGCGGCGTGCAGGTGGTCCACGCCGACCGTGGGCGGTGGCTTGGGGATCATGGCCCGGCCCGCGATCATCGCCAGCTGCTCCGGGGTGATCGTCAGCACGAGCTCGGGCAGCAGGGAGGCGAAGCGCTCCTCGACACCGACGTCGCGGGCGAAGATGCGGCCCTTGCCCTCCATCTGCAGCCGCAGCTCGTCGGCGACCTTCTTGAAGGCGCGGTACTGCAGCAGCCGCGCGAAGAGCAGGTCCCTGGCCTCGATGAGCGCGAGGTCCTCCTCGTCGTCCTCCCGGGCGCTGGGCAGCAGCCGCGCCGCCTTGAGGTCGAGCAGGGTCGCGGCGATGAGCACGAACTCGCTCGCCTGCGACAGGTCCCACTCCCCGCCGCCCTCCTGGGCCGCGCGGAGGTAGGCGACGAACTCGTCGGTCACCCGGGCCAGGGCGATCTCGGTGACGTCCAGCTTGTGCTTGGCGATGAGCCCCAGCAGGAGCTCGAAGGGCCCGGAGAAGACGTCGAGGTGCACCTCGAACCCGGCCCGCCCGGCCACCAGGACCCCGCCCGGCGTCTCGGGCCCGGGACCGGTGACGGGCGGCGTACCGACCTCGCTCAGGGGGCGCCGCCGCGGGAGACGAGCTCGCGGGCGAGCTGGCGGTAGGCCTCTGCGCCCGAGTGCGTGCTGGCGTAGGTCGTGATCGGCTCGGCCGCGAGGGTGGCGTCCGGGAACTTCACCGTGCGGCTGATGACCGTGTGGAAGACCGTGTCGCCGAAGTGGTCGACGACGCTGCGGACGACCTCGCGGGAGTGCAGGGTGCGGCCGTCGTACATCGTGGCGAGGATGCCGTCGATCTCCAGGCGCGGGTTGAGCCGGTCGGTGATCTTCTCGATCGTCTCGATGAGCAGGGCGACCCCGCGCATGGCGAAGAACTCGGTCTCGAGCGGGATGACGACGCCGTGCGCCGCGGTGAGCGCGTTGACGGTCAGCAGGCCCAGCGAGGGCTGGCAGTCGATGAAGACCACGTCGTAGTCGTCCAGCACCGGGCGCAGGACGCGCGCCAGGACCTGCTCCCGGGCGACCTCGCCCACGAGCTGCACCTCCGCGGCCGAGAGGTCGATGTTGGTCGGGAGGATGTCGATGTTCGGGAACCGGGTCGGCTGGATGACGTCCCGGACGTCGTGGCCGCGCTCGACGAGCAGGTTGTAGATCGTCACGTCGAGGTCGTGGGCGCGGACGCCGAACCCCACCGAGAGCGCCCCCTGCGGGTCGAAGTCGACCATGAGCACCCGGCGGCCGTACTCCGCCAGCGCGGCGCCCAGGTTGATCGTCGTGGTGGTCTTGCCGACGCCGCCCTTCTGGTTGCACATCGCGATGACGCGCGCGGGGCCGTGGCTGGCCAGCGGCGGGGGCACGGCGAAGTCGGGCAACGGGCGGCCGGTGGGGCCTTCCTGCCCCACGCCCGAGGTCTCGGTACCGGGCAGCCGGTCGTGGGTCACGTGGTGTCTCCAGTGCGTGGTGGTCGTGGTCGGCGTCCCGCCGATCGATCCGACCCTAATCCACGGGTCCAGGTGAGGGCCATCCGCCTGCACCTCGACCTGAGGTTGAGACTTCCCGGACCGGACGGCGGGGTTGGCCGCACCGGACGGGCGTCAGGCCCGGTCCGGGGCGGTGCGGGCGCGCGGGTGCGCCTGGGCGTACACCTCCCGCAGGTGCTGGGTCGACACGTGGGTGTAGATCTGGGTCGTCGCGACCGAGGCGTGGCCGAGCAGCTCCTGGACGACCCGGACGTCCGCGCCGCCGTCGAGCAGGTGGGTGGCGAAGGAGTGACGGAGGGTGTGCGGCGAGATCTCGCCGCGCAGGCCCGCCCGGTCGGCCGCGGCCTTGATCGCGGTCCAGGCGGACTGCCGCGAGAGCCGGCCGCCCCGCGCGTTGACGAACACGGCGGGGGTGCCCGCGCCGCGCCGGGCGAGCTCCGGGCGGCCCCGGACCAGCCAGGTGTCGACGGCGTCCCGGGCATACCGCCCCATCGGCACGACGCGTTCCTTGCGTCCCTTGCCGAACAGCCGCAGCACACCGCCGCTGCCCCCGTCCTCGCGGCCGAGCTCCAGGTCGTCGACGTCGAGGGCGATCGCCTCGCTCACCCGGGCACCGCACCCGTAGAGCACCTCCAGCAGCGCCCGGTCGCGGAGCGCGGCCGGGGTGTCGCCCAGGGCGGCGGCCTGCAGCAGCCGCTCCACGTCGCGCACGGTCAGCGCCGTGGGCAGCCGGCGAGGCGGCGTCGGCGGGGTGACCTCGCGGGCGGGGTCGGCCGCGGCCTGCCCCTCCACCGCGAGGAAGGTGTGCAGGCCGCGCACCGCCACGACGGCCCGCGCCGCCGACGTGGCCGCGAGCGGCTGGTGCCCGTCGTCGCCGGTGCGCAGGTGGGCCAGGAAACCGGTCACGTGCTGCTCGCGCACGTCCTCGGGCGTCCGCACGCCCAGGCCGTCCAGGTAGCCCAGGTAGCGGTCGAGGTCGCGACGGTAGGCGCGCAGCGTGTGGTCGGACCGGCCCCGCTCCACCCTCAGGTGGTCCAGCCAGTCGCCGGCCGCGCGCGCCAGCGGCGTGCGCTGGGTGCTCTGGGCGGCGGACGTGCTCACGGACGCGATCCTCTCAGGTGGCGGCACACCGCGGTCGCGTGACGCGCACCCGGCGGAGCACGACGCCCGTGCGGTGCGGCACCGCCGCACGTCCGGTGCGGGTGGGGGAAACTGCCCTCATGCGCTGGTACGCCGATGCTCCCGCCCGCCGCTCCCGTCAGGTCCTCGCCGACCTGCTCGTCCTGGGCTGGGTGGTCCTCTGGGTGCTCGTCGGTCGCCTGGTCTTCGACCTCGTCATGACGCTCGCCGCGCCGGCGGTCCCGTTGCGGGCAGCAGGCACCGGCCTCGAGTCCCGGATGGAGGAGGTCGCGGGCCGGGTGACCGAGATCCCCCTGGTCGGTGACGAGCTGGACGCACCCTTCACCGGCGCCGCGGGCGTCGGGACCGACCTGGTCACCGCGGCCGACCGGCTCGAGACCGGGGTCCGGACCGTGGCCTGGCTGGTCAGCGTGCTGTCGACCGTGACCCCCGTGCTCATCGTCGTCCTGCTCTGGCTGGTGCTCCGGCTCTCCTGGGTGCGGCGTGCCCGCTCCCTCGGTCGTGAGCTGCACGACCCGCGGTCGCAGGAGCTGCTCGCCCTGCGGGCCCTGGTCCACCAGCACCCGCGGCGCCTGCAGCAGCTCTCCGACGACCCCGTCGCCGCCTGGCGCTCGGGCGACCCGGCCACGATCCGCGCCCTCGCCGACCTGGAGCTCGCCGAGGTCGGTCTGCGCGCACGCCCCGGCCCCGGCTGACCGGTCCGCGCCGGGTCGGCTCGTCCCGGCGCGGCAGCACCCCGCCGGGGGTCGGCGGGCTCAGCCGTGCCGTCTCCGGAGCACCCGCTCGACGTCGGCCAGCCCCAGGTCCCTCGAGCGCAGCAGCACGAGCAGGTGGTAGACGAGGTCGGCCGACTCCCCCAGCAGCGCCTCGTCGTCCTGGGCGACCGCCGCGAGCGCGGTCTCGACGCCCTCCTCGCCCACCTTCTGCGCGACCCTGCGCACCCCGCCGGTGAACAGCGTGGTGGTGTAGGACCCCTCGGGCAGCTCCAGCTGCCGCCCCCGCACGACCTCGTCCAGCTCGTGCACGAAGGACCCGGGGCGTGCACCGGGGTCGAAGCACGTCCGCTCCCCCGTGTGGCACGTCGGGCCGGAGGGCAGGGCGTGCAGCAGCAGGGTGTCCCGGTCGCAGTCGAGCTCGACCGCCTCGACGCGCAGCACGTTGCCGCTCGTCTCGCCCTTGGTCCACAGCGTCCCCCGGCTGCGGCTGTGGAAGGTCGCCAGGCCGGTGTCGAGGGTGGTCCTCAGCGCCTGCTCGTCGAGGAAGCCGACCATGAGCACCTGGCCGGTCCTCGCGTGCTGGACCACCCCCGGCACGATGCCGTCGGTCTTGGCGAAGTCGACGTCTGTGACCGCGAAGCCGACCTCCACCGACGCCGGGCCCGTGGGTCCTGCGCCGCGGTCGGGGGCGTCGTGGTGGTCGGGGCCGCCGCCGTCCTCGCGGGGTGCCGGGGAGTCGCTCACGAGGCCTCCTGCGTGGGGGTGGGGGACGCGTCCAGGCGCACCTCGACGCCGGCCTGCGCCAGGGTCTGCTTGAGCGCGGGGATGGGGATGGACCCGTCGTGGAAGACGGTGGCGGCGAGGGCGCCGTCGACGTCGGCCTCGCGGAAGACGTCGACGAAGTGCTGCGGCGTCCCCGCACCCCCGCTGGCCACGAGCGGCACCGGGCACTGCGCGCGCACGGCCGCCAGCTGCTCGAGGTCGTAGCCGTCGCGGACGCCGTCCGAGCCCATGCAGTTGAGCACCACCTCGCCCGCCCCCAGGTCGACGACCCGGCGGACCCAGTCCAGGGTCGTCACCTCCAGCGCCCGCGTGGCGTCCGGGCTGCCGGTGAACTGCCGGATCCGCCAGTGGCCGTCCGCGTCGCGCAGGCTGTCGACGCCGACGACCACGCACTGGACCCCGAAGGCCTCGGCGAGCTCGCCCACCAGCTCGGGGCGTTGCGTGGCGGGGGTGTTGACCGAGACCTTGTCGGCCCCCGCGTGCAGGACGGCCCGTGCGGTCGACACCGAGCGGATCCCGCCGGCGACGCAGAAGGGGATGTCGATGCTGCGGGCGACCCGCTCCACCCAGCCGACGTCGACGCCCCGCCCCTCCGGGCTGGCGGTGATGTCGTAGAAGACGAGCTCGTCGGCGCCCGAGGCGGCGTAGCGCCGGGCGAGCTCGACGATGTCGCCCATGTCCCGGTGGTCGCGGAAGCGGGTGCCCTTGACCACCCGGCCCTCGCGGACGTCGAGGCAGGGGATGATGCGGCGGGCGAGCGTCATACCTGCTCCTCCTGGACCGCGTCGCCGACGGTGAGCCGGCCCTCGAGCAGCGCCTTGCCGAGGATGATCCCGGCGCATCCGTGCTTCTTGGCCGCGCGGACGTCGTCCACGGACCGCGCCCCGCCCGAGGCCTGGACCTGCAGCGCCGGGTTGGACCGGGTGAGCATCGTGTAGAGGTGGAAGTTGGGGCCCGAGAGGGTCCCGTCGCGGCCGATGTCGGTGCACAGCACGTGGCGCAGCCCGGAGCCCTGGTAGTGGTGCAGGGTGGTCGTGAGGTCCTGCTCGCCCACCGACGTCCAGCCGGAGGTCGGCAGCACCCAGCGCCCGTCCTCGCCGATCCTCGTGTCGAGGGCGACGGTGATGCGGTCCGGGCCGAGGTGGTCCAGCCACCCCGCGACCGTCTCCGGCTCCCGCACCGCCAGCGAGCCGACGACGACCCGCTCGGCCCCGGCGTCGAGCAGCTGCTGGACGTCCTCGAGGCTGCGCGCCCCTCCCCCGGTCTGCACCCGCAGCCCGGTGGTCTCGACGATCCTCGTGAGCGTCTCGCCGAGGGTGTAGCCCCCGGCCCGAGCCGCGTCGAGGTCGACGAGGTGCAGCCAGGCGGCGCCGGAGCGGGCGTAGTTCTCGGCGACCGCCACCGGGTTGTCGGTGTAGCGGGTCTCCTGGTCGTAGTCGCCCCGGAGCAGGCGGACCACGGCCCCGCCGCGCACGTCGATCGCGGGGTAGACGGTGAACGGTCCGGTGTGGGTCACGTGGATCTCTCCGGTGTCGGCTGCGGGGGCCATGCGTCGTGTCATCGTTCGACCTCGTGGAGGAAGTTTCGCAGAAACCTCGCCCCGAGCCCGGCAGACCGCTCCGGGTGGAACTGCGCGCCCCACCGCCGGCCGGAGCGCACCACCGCGCTCCACCGGCCCCCGTGCTCGGTCGCGGCCAGCGTGGACGCCCCGGCCGGCGCGGCGTAGGAGTGGACGAAGTAGGCCCGCTCACCCTCCTCGATCCCAATGAGCAGCGGGTCCTCGACGAGGTCGACCAGGGAGTTCCAGCCCATGTGCGGCACCCGGACGCCAGGACGGGGCGGTATGCCGCGCACCTCGCCCGGGACGAGACCGAGGGTCTCGACACCGCCGTCCTCGGCGGAGCGCTCGAAGAGCAGCTGCATCCCCAGGCACACCCCGAGCAGCGGAGCCTCCACCTGGTGCAGCACGTCGACGAGCCCGAGCTCGCGCAGCCGGCGCATGCCCGCCCCGGCGGCGCCGACGCCGGGGAGGATGACCCGGTCCGCCGCCAGGATGTCGCCGGCGTCGGCGGTGAGCCGGCTCGTCGCGCCGAGACGTTCGAGGGCGTAGCTGACCGAGCCGATGTTGGTGCCGCCGCCGTCGACGAGCGCGACCCTCACAGGACGCCCTTGGTCGAGGGCAGCTCGGCCGAGTCCCCCTGCCGGGCGATGCCCATCCGCAGCGCGCGGGCGACCGCCTTGAAGCCGACCTCGATCATGTGGTGGGTGTTGCTGCCGGTCACCGACAGGTGCAGGGTGCAGCGCATGGCGTCGGCGAAGGAGCGCCAGAAGTGCTCGACCATCTCGGTGGAGAAGTCGCCGACGCTCTCCCGCTCGAAGCTGCCCTCGTAGGCGAAGTAGGGCCGCCCGGACAGGTCGAGCGCCGCGGTGGCCTGGGCCTCGTCCATCGGCAGGGTGAAGCCGTAGCGGCCGATGCCCCGCTTGTCGCCCAGCGCCGTCCGGATCGCCTCGCCGACCGCGAGGGCGACGTCCTCGACGGTGTGGTGGTCGTCGATGTGCAGGTCACCGCTGCAGGCGACCCGCATCCGGAAGCCGCCGTGCTTGGCCAGCTGGTCGAGCATGTGGTCGTAGAAGCCGATGCCGGTGGAGATCTCGCTGCCCCCGGTCGCGTCGAGGTCCACCTCGACGGTGATGCTGGTCTCGGAGGTCGCCCGTTCCACCCGGGCGGTGCGCGGGGCGTCGGCGAGCTCGTGCGCGATCTGCGCCCAGTCGTCCCCCGGCAGCAGGTAGGTGCGGATGCCGAGGTTGTCGCCGAACTCCCGGTCGGTCTCCCGGTCGCCGACCATGACCGAGCGCTCCCAGTCGACGCCGCGGTCCTTGAGCAGGTGCACGACCATGCCGATGCCGGGCTTGCGGGTCCACGGCGCGTCCGGGCCCGCGTGGTGCGGGTCGACGAAGACGTCCCGGAAGGTGACGCCCTGGCTGCCGAGGACCTGCATGACCAGGCCGTGCGCGGCGTCGAAGTCGGCCTGGGGGAAGGACTCCGTGCCCAGGCCGTCCTGGTTGCTCACCATGACGAGGTCGAACCCGGCCGCCTGGATCCGCAGCAGGGCGGGGATGACCCCGTCGACGAAGGCCACCTTCTCGAGCGCGTCCACCTGGTGGTCGTGCGGCTCGGTGATGATCGTGCCGTCGCGGTCGACGAAGCAGATCGGGCGGGGGCTCATGCGGGGGTCTCCTCGGTCGGGGTGGGGGTCTCGGTCGGCGCGCGGCCGCCGGCCGGGCCGGGTGCCGCGGTGGTGTCGTCGGCGGGACCGGCCAGGGCGCCGCGCAGGGTCCGCATCTCCGGGCCGGTGCCGATGGTGATGCGCAGCGCGTCGTCCAGGCCGGGCAGGTGGCGCATGTCGCGCACCACGATCCCGGCGGTGTCCAGGGTATGCAGCAGCGCGTCCGGGTCGTCGCACCGGACCAGGAAGAAGTTGGCCTCGCTGGCGTAGACGGTGCGCACCTCGGGCAGGTCGCGCAGCCACCGCCCGACCTCGTCCCGCAGGCGCAGCACGTCGCCGACGTGCTCCCCCGTCGCCTGCCGGGCCTGCGGGGCCAGGGCCTGCAGCGCGAGCCTCGTCACCGGCTCCGGCAGCGGGTAGGGCGCCTGCACCCGACGCAGCACCGCGGTGAGGTCGGGGTGCGCCAGCGCGATGCCGACGCGGGCGCCGGCCAGGGCGTGCGCCTTGGACAGGGTGCGCAGGACGACCAGCGTGGGGTGCTCCTCGAGCAGGGTCACGGCCGAGCGCTGCGCGGCGAACTCGCCGTAGGCCTCGTCGACCACGACGACCGCCTGGTCGGCGAGCTCCTCGGCGAGCCGGGCGACCTCGCGCAGCGGCACCACCGACCCGGTCGGGTTGCCGGGCGAGGCGAGGAAGACGACGCGGGCGCCGTGCTCCCGGGCCGCGCGGGCGACGGCGGCGGTGTCGACGTGCCAGCGCAGGCCGTCGTCGACCTGCGGCACGTCGACGACGGGCACGCCGTGCAGCCGGGCGGACACGGCATACATCCCGAAGGTCGGGGAGGTGACGACGACGCCGTCCCCGCCGGGGCGGCACAGGCTGCGCACGAGCAGCTCGATCGCCTCGTCGCTGCCACGTCCGACGACGACCCGGTCGGGGGTGGTCGCCCACAGGTCGGCGAACGCCTCGACGAGCTCGGCGGGCTGGGGGTCCGGGTAGCGCCGCGAGGCCCCCGAGGCGTCGGCGGGGTTGGCGACGCCGGACTCGTTGGCGTTGAGCCAGATGCGGTCCGCCGCGCCGGTGGGGGTGCTGGTGCGGGCCGAGGAGTAGCCGGCGAAGCCGCGCAGGTCGGGCCGCAGGAGGTCGGTGGGGAAGGCCAGCTCCCCGCGTGCCGGGCTCATGTCGCCGCCCCCTCGGGGAGCCGGGCGAGGCGACGGGTCACCGCGCGCTGGTGGGCGTGCAGCGCCTCGGCCTCGGACAGGGTCACCGCGCAGGGCCCCACCGCGGCCAGCCCCCGGGGCGTGGCCTGCTGGACGGTCATGGCGATCTGGAAGGCGGCGACGTTGACCCCGCCGGTGAAGCGCGCCGCGCCGGCCGTGGGGAGCACGTGGTTGGTGCCCGAGCAGTAGTCGCCCAGCGTCTCCGGCGTGTGGTCGCCGAGGAAGACCGACCCGGCCCGGTCGATGCGGCCCACCCAGTCCTCGGCGTCGCGCAGGGCCAGGATGAGGTGCTCGGGGGCGTAGTCGTTGGACACCTCGACCGCCTGGTCGAGGTCGGCGGTGACGACGAGGCGGGAGGACGCCAGCGCCTTGCGGGCGATGTCGGCCCGCGGCAGCGACTCGACCTGCTCGGCGACCTGGGCGGCGACGGCGGACGCGAGCTGCGGGCTGTCGGTGAGCAGGACGACCTGGCTGTCCGGGCCGTGCTCGGCCTGCGAGAGCAGGTCGGCCGCGACGAACTCGGGGTCGGCGCCCGCGTCGGCGATGACGAGCACCTCGGAGGGACCGGCCGGCATGTCGATGCCGGGGCCGCCCTCCGCGGTGCTCACCTGCCGCTTGGCCTCGGTCACCCACGCGTTGCCCGGCCCGAAGAGCTTGTCGCAGGCCGGGACCGAGGCGGTGCCGTAGGCCATCGCGGCCACCGCCTGGGCTCCCCCGACGACGAAGACGTCCTCGATGCCGCACTCGGCCGCCGCCGCCAGGACGGCCGGGTCGGCGGTGCCGTCGGGCCGCGGCGGCGTGCAGAGCACGACCTCGGGGCAGCCCGCGAGCTGGGCGGGGACGCCCAGCATGAGCGCCGTGCTGGGCAGCGGGGCCGACCCCGCGGGGACGTAGAGGCCGACCCGGCGGATCGGGCGCACCACCCGCCGGCAGACGACACCGGGGGCGGTCTCGACGGCATACCCCTGCTGCATGCCGGCCTCGTGGAAGGTGCGGATGCGGCCGGCCGCCTCGGCGATCGCGGCGCGCAGCCCGGGGTCCAGCGCGGCGGCCGCGGCGTCCCGGTCGGCGACGGGGACCCGCAGCGCGGCGGGACGGGCTCCGTCCAGGCGCGCGGTGAGCTCGAGCAGCGCCTCGTCCCCGCCCTCGCGCACCTGCTGCAGGATCTGGGCGACGCCGGCGGTGACCTCCGGCCCGGCGGCCGCGGTCCCGCGCCGCAGCGCCTCGCGTCGCTGGGTGTCGTCGAGGTCGGCCCAGGTGAGGATGTTCATGCCAGCATCCCCTCCACCGGCAGCACCATGAGGTTGTGCGCCCCGGAGCGCTTGAGGTCCTCGAGCCGGGCCCACGACACCGGGCCGTGCACGAGCATCTGCAGCGCCACCTCGTCGCGCCCCTCCACCGCCATGACCGTCGGCTCGTGGCCCTCGGGCAGCAGCCCGAGGACGGTGTCGAGACCGCTGCGCGCGGTGCGCAGCATGAGCAGCCGGGACTCCTTGAGCTGCACGGCCCCGTCGAGGCGGCGCAGCAGCAGGTCGGCGATCTCCTGGCGCCCGTCGTCCAGGGTCCGCCCGGGCCCGGCGATGACGGCCTCGCTGTGCAGGATCGTCGTCACCGGGGTGAGCTGGTTGGCGCGCAGCGTGCCGCCCGTGGAGACGAGGTCGCAGACGACGTCGGCCTGGCCCAGGCGGGGGGCGATCTCCACCGAGCCGTTGAGCACGACCGGGTCGGCCTGCACGCCCTGCTCGGCCAGCCACCGGCCCAGGGTGTGCGGGTAGGACGTGGCGATCCGCAGGCCGGCCAGCTGCTCGGGCCCGGTCCACTCCTGCTCCTCGTCGATGGCGATGTCGAGGCGGCAGGTGCCCCACCCGAGCTGGCGCCACTCGGTGAGCTCGACGCCGCGACCCTGGGCCTCCCGGGCCAGCCCGTGCTCCACGAGCACGTTGCGCCCGACGATGCCGAGGTCGCACACGCCGTCGGCGATGAGCCCGGGGATGTCGTCGTCGCGCACCAGCAGCAGGTCCACCGGCAGGCTCTCGCCGTAGCAGAACAGCCGGTCCCGGCTCTCGCGCCAGGTCAGCCCGCAGGAGGCGAGCAGCTCGCGGGCCGGGTCGCCGAGGCGGCCGGACTTCTGGATCGCCACGCGCAGGCGCTCGCGGGGCTGGGCAGGCGGGGTCATCGGGGCCTTTCGGGGCTCTGGGCTCCCGCACCGGGTGCGGTGCTCAGGAGGGGCGGGGGAACGGGGGCGGCGCAGGCCGGCGGGTGCCTCAGGCGGTGGAGGCGCCCGCCGGGTGCGCACGACGATGCTCCAGGGCGGCACGGTACCCGCCGGCGCCACCCTCCACGCACCGGGCGATCCGCCCGACCGTGGTCACGCTGACGCCGGTGACGTCGTGGATCTGGCGGTACGACATCCCCTCGGCGAGCAGGGGCACCACCGACCAGCGGTCGGCCAGCGCCTCGATCTCGGCGGGGGTGCACAGGTCGTCCAGGAAGGCGTCCACGGACGCGGGGTCGCGCAGGGCGGCGAGGACGTGGGCGAGGTCGGCCCGCACCCGGGCACGGGTGGCGAGCGCGGAGCCGTGGGTGTCCCGCTGCTTCATGCGCGTCCTTCCGTGCTCGACCGGACGGGGTTCGCCCCGCCGGGGGTGTATCAACGTGCTATCACGCTAACACGCTGCCACGGGGGGCTCCAAAAAGACGTGCGAGGATGCCCGGGTGCACCGCCGACTCGCGCCCCTCGCCGCCAGCCTCCTCCTGCTCACCGCCTGCGGGGACGGGGCGTCCCCGGGTCTGCAGCTCGAGGAGGAGGGGTCCGACGCCTCCCCGGCGCCCCTGTCGTGCGAGGAGGCCCCGGAGCCGCCCGCCGACGTGACGACCTACTCCCCGCAGGACCTCCCGGAGCCGCTGGGCGGCGACCCGGCGACGGTCACCGCCACGCTGGAGACCACCTGCGGCGACATCGGGCTCGAGCTGTACGCCGCGGACGCGCCCCAGACCGTGGCGTCCTTCGCCTTCCTCGCCGAGGAGGGCTACTGGCAGGACAGCCCGTGCCACCGGCTCACGACCAGCGGGATCTACGTGCTGCAGTGCGGCGACCCCACCGGCACGGGCCAGGGCGGCCCGGGCTACGGCTACGGCATCGAGAACGCCCCGGAGACGGGGATGTACCCACCCGGCACGCTGGCGATGGCCCGCACCCAGGACCCGGACAGCAACGGGGGCCAGTTCTTCGTCGTCTACGACGACACCCAGCTGCCCGTGGAGGGCGGCGGCTACAGCATCTTCGGCCGGGTCACCGAGGGCCTGGACATCGTCGAGGGCGTCGCCGCCGAGGGCACCGGCTCCGGCGGCGGCGACGGCGCCCCCGCCCAGCCGATCAGCATCCTGTCGGTGACCGTCGACGACTGACCGCGCCCCCCTGCACAGGACGCGTGGTCCGCGCGCACCGGACGCGTGGTCAGCACACACCGGACGCGCGTTCAGCACACACCGGACGCGCGTTCAGCACACACCCGACGTGTATGCCGTACGCACCGGGCGCGCGCCCAGCGCGCCTCAGACCAGGGGCTGGGCCAGCTCGACCCGCAGCGCGCTGACGACCTCGTCCCGCGGCACGGTGAACTGGTCCTGGCGGCGCAGGTCCTTGAGGGTGACCGTGCCGTCGGCGACCTCCTGGGCGCCGAGCAGGGCGACGAAGCGGATGCCGGCGCGGTCGGCATACCGCAGCTGCTTGCCCAGCTTGCCGCCGTCGAGGACCGCCTCGGTGTTGATGCCGCCGTGCCGCAGCTGGGAGGCGAGCGCGAGCTGGTCGTCGAGCAGCTCGGGGTCGACCTGGGGCACGAGCACCTGCACGGTCGACTCCCCCGCCGAGGCGTCGATGAGACCCGCCTCGCGCAGCTGCCAGAACAACCGGGACAGCCCGATGGAGATGCCCACCCCGGGCAGGCGCGAACGGGTGTACTGGCCGGCCAGGTCGTCGTAGCGGCCGCCGGAGCAGATCGAGCCCAGCTCGGGGTGCTCGTCGAGGGTCGTCTCGTAGACCGTGCCGGTGTAGTAGTCCAGCCCGCGGGCGATGGAGAAGTTGAGGCAGTAGTTGCTCTCCGGGACACCGAGCGCGCGGACGAGGGCGAGCACCTCGCGCAGCTCGGCGACCCCCTCGGCCAGCGCGCTGCTGCCGGTGGAGGCCGCCTCCACCTCGGAGAGCCGGGCCAGGGCGTCCGCGTGGCCGGTCGAGCGCGTCTGCACGAACGACAGGATGCGCTCCACGACCTCGTCGGCCAGCCCGAAGCCCTCCCCCGTCAGGGTGCTGCGCAGGTAGTCGGCGCCCCGCTTGTCGAGCTTGTCGACCTCGCGCAGCACGGCCGCCTGGACGTCGCCGTCGGTGATGCCCAGGTCCTCGTAGAACCCGCGGAGCAGCCGGCGGTTGTTGATCTGGATGGTGAAGGTGCCGATCGCCAGGTCGGTGAAGATCGCGTTGATGATCGCCGGCGCCTCGGCGTCGTGGCGGACGGACAGCTCGCCGGAGCCGATGATGTCGACGTCGCACTGGTAGAACTCGCGGAACCGCCCTCGCTGCGGCCGCTCGCCGCGGTAGACGCGCTGCATCTGGTAGCGCCGGAACGGGAAGGTCAGCTGGTGCTCGTGCTCGGCGACGTAGCGCGCGAGCGGCACCGTGAGGTCGAAGCGCAGCGCGAGATCGGGCAGCCCCTCGTCGCCGCCCTCGGCGCGCGCCTTGTCGAGCGCACCGGTGGACTGCACGAAGTAGACCTGGCGTTCGGTCTCGCCGCCGGTCTTGGTGAGCAGCACGTCGGAGCGCTCGAAGACCGGCGTCTCGATCGGGAGGAAGCCGAACCGCTCGTAGCCGGAGCGGATCGCGTCCAGCATCCTCTGGAAGGCGACCTGCTCCGGCGGCAGCAGCTCGAGGACACCGGAGGGCGTGCGCGGGGAGATCACCGCAGGAGTCTATCGAGCGGTATGCCGTGCCCCCGCCGCCCCGCGCACGGGCACGCGACGCCGACGCGGGGCATAGTGGAGGACATGAGCACCGCTGCCGCCGCCGAGCCGCCCTCCCTCGCCCTGGCCACGGAGGGTGGCATCACCCCCGCCCAGCTGCGGGAGGTGGGCAGCCAGCTGCAGCGCTTCCTGCTGGAGTACGAGTTCGGGCTGCGCGAGGTCGAGACCAAGATCGAGATCCTGCGCGACGAGTTCGCCCACATGCACGACTACAACCCCATCGAGCACGTCTCCAGCCGGGTCAAGTCCCCGGACAGCCTGCGCGACAAGGTGCTCCGGCGCGGCCTGACCCTGGACCTCGAGACCATCCGGCGCGAGATCACCGACATCGCCGGCATCCGGGTGTCGTGCAGCTTCGTCACCGACGCCTACCGGATCTTCGACCTGCTCACCCAGCAGGACGACATCACCATCCGCCGCGTCTCGGACTACATCGCCCAGCCCAAGACGAACGGCTACAAGAGCCTGCACGCCATCGTCGAGGTGCCGGTCTACCTCTCCACCGGGCGTGTCGACGTGCCCGTCGAGGTGCAGCTGCGCACCATCGCCATGGACTTCTGGGCCAGCACCGAGCACAAGATCCACTACAAGTACGACGGCAACGTCCCCGAGGGCCTGCTCACCGAGCTCAAGGACGCCGCGACCAGCGCCGCCGAGCTGGACGCCCGGATGCAGCGGCTGCACCGCGAGCTGCACGGCGGCAGCCCGGAAGCGCGGGCGTAGCCGTCAGCCGCTGGTCGACAGACCGCTGAGGTAGGGGTTGGTGGCCCGCTCCCGCGCCATGGTCGTGGCCGGCCCGTGACCGGGCAGCACGAGCGAGGAGTCGGCCAGCGGCAGCACCACGTCACGCAGGCTGCGCCGCATCGCCGCGCCGTCGCCGCCCGGCAGGTCGGTGCGACCGATCGACCCGGCGAAGAGGACGTCGCCGGAGATGACGGTCCGGTCCAGCTCCTGGCCCGGTATGCCGTCGGGCACCCCCGCGGTGGTGAACAGCACCGAGCCCTCGGTGTGGCCCGGCGCGTGCGCCACGCCGATCCGCAGACCGGCGATCTCGAGGTCCTGCGCGTCGGCCAGCTCGACGACCTCCTCCGGCTCGGTCCAGGTGGCCCGACGACCGAACTGCTGCTCCATCGCCAGGACGAGCTCGGGGCCCAGCGAGGACAACGGGTCCTGCAGCCGGTAGCGGTCGTCCGTGTGGATGTATGGGCGGACCGCGGTGGTGCCCGCGCAGACCGGGGTCACGGCATACACGTGGTCCAGGTGGCCGTGCGTGAGCAGGACGGCGGCCGGGCGGAGCCGGTGCTCGGCGAGGACGTCCTGCACCCGTCGCTCGACACCGATCCCCGGGTCGACGACGACGCACTCCTCCCCCTCGGCAGGGGCCACGACGTAGCAGTTGGTGCCGAAGGCGTCGGCGACGATGCTGCGGACGAACATGGGACCGACCCTACGCACCGTCGCCGCCCGACCTCGTCCCGGTCGCGGACCGGCGCGTTGGGTAGGGTCGAGGGGTCAACGTCATGTCGAGGCGGCCCCGATGGCCGCGCTCGCGGTCCCTATGCGAGAGGCCACCACCGTGTCCGAGCAGACGCCCTCCCCCACCGAGCCCGACGACCAGGGCGCCGAGCCCCAGGTCGCGGCGACCCAGGACGTCGAGCCCACCGGCGCACCGGACCCCGAGCAGGCCGAGGCACCCGCCGAGACGGAAGCACCCGCCGAGACGGCGGAGGCACCGGACGAGCCCGAGGCACCGGCCGAGCCCGCAGCACCCGCCGAGCCCGCAGCACCCGCCGAGCCCGCAGCACCCGCCGAGCCCGCAGCACCCGCCGAGCCCGAGGCACCCGCCGAGCCCGCAGCGGCTCCGCGCCCGGCCGCGCCCTCCCCCGCCATGTTCGCCGCGCGCAAGCCGGCGGCCCCGCGTCCTGCCGGCGGCTCACCGGCCGTGGCCCCGGAGCCCCACCCGGACCCCACCGAGTCGATGAAGCACGGCCGGGTGGCCGAGGACGGCACGGTCTTCGTCATCCTCGCCGACGGCACCGAGCGTGAGGTCGGGTCCTACCCCGGCGCGAGCGCCGAGGAGGCGCTGGCCTACTTCGCCCGGAAGTACGACGAGATGCTCGCCTCCGCCGACCTGCTCAAGGCACGCCTCGCCGGCACCGAGGTGTCGGCGCACGACGCCCGTCAGTCCCTGGCCCACCTCAAGGAGCAGATCGGCGAGGCCCACGTCGTCGGCGACCTGGCGGCCCTGCAGGCGGTCGTCAAGGAGCTCGAGGCGGAGGTGAAGGCCCGCTCGCGCACCGAGCAGGAGGAGCGGCTCAAGGCCAAGGCCCAGGCCGCGCAGGAGCGCGAGCGCCTCGTGGCCGAGGCCGAGGAGCTGGCGGCGACCGACCCGGGCCGGATCCAGTGGAAGCAGAGCAGCGCCCGCGTCCGCGAGCTGCTCGACGAGTGGAAGGCGCACCAGCGCTCCGGCCCCCGCCTGGACAAGGAGGCCGAGAACGCCCTCTGGCAGCGGTTCAGCCAGGCCCGGTCCTCCTTCGACAAGATGCGCAAGACGTGGTTCGCGCAGCTCGACGAGGAGCACGGCCAGGCCAAGGCCACCAAGGAGCGGCTGGTCCGCGAGGCCGAGACCCTCGCGGCGAGCAAGGACTGGGGCGCGACGGCCGGGGCCTTCAAGCGGCTCATGCAGGACTGGAAGCGGGCCGGCCGGGCCTCGCGCGCCGACGACGACGCGCTGTGGGCGCGGTTCAAGGCCGCGCAGGACTCCTTCTTCGACGCCAAGGACGAGGTGGTGGCCGCCGAGGAGGCGGAGTACTCGGAGAACCTCAAGGTCAAGGAGGCCCTGCTCGTCGAGGCCGAGGCCATCACCGTCGACGAGGCCCACCTCGACCAGGCCAAGGCCGAGCTGCGCAAGGTGCAGGACCGCTGGGACGCGGCCGGCAAGGTGCCGCGCGGCGACATCAAGCGGGTGGAGAACCGGCTGCGCGCCGTCGAGCAGAAGGTCCGCGACATCGAGGACTCGCAGTGGCGGCGCAGCGACCCCGAGCTGGACGCCCGGGCCCGGTCCATGGTGGACCAGCTCGAGCGGGCCGTGCAGGGCCTGGAGTCCGACCTCGAGGCCGCCCGGGCGGCCGGGGACGACCGCAAGGTCGGCGCCCTGGAGTCCGAGCTAGCCACCAAGCAGGTCTGGCTGGACTCCGCCCGCGGCGGTCTGAGCCGGTGAGCTCCCTCACCCGCCTCGCGACCGAGGTCGGCGAGGTCGCGGACGGGCTGTGCGCCTACCTCGACGCCTCGCCCTCGCCCTTCCACGCGGTCGACACCGCAGCCGGCCTGCTGGGTGCCGCCGGGTTCACCGAGGTCGACGAGGTCGACGCGACCCCCACGGCGCCCGGGCACTACGTGGTCCGCCGCGGCGGGTCGCTGCTGGCCTGGTCGACAGCCCACCTGCCGGCCGACCGCCCGGCGCACACGGCATACCGCGTCGTCGGCGCCCACACCGACTCCCCCAACCTGCGGGTCAAGCCGCACCCGGACTGGACCCGGGCCGGGTGGCGGATGCTGGGCGTCGAGGTCTACGGCGGGGCGCTGACGAACTCGTGGCTGGACCGCGACCTCGGGCTCTCCGGGCGGGTCGCGGTCCGCGACGCCTCGGCCCCCGGTGGCGTCCGCCAGCGGCTCTGGCGCTGCGACGACCCGCTGCTGCGGGTGTCCCAGCTGGCCATCCACCTCGACCGGACGGTCCGCACCGAGGGGCTCCGGCTCAACGACCAGCAGCACCTGGCCCCGCACTGGAGCCCCGGGGGCGGGGCCGACGGTGGGTTCAGCGACTGGCTGGCCGCCCGGGTCGAGGTCCCCCGCGAGGACCTCCTGGGCTTCGACGCGATGACGCACGACCTCACCCCGGCCCGGCGCATCGGCGGCGACGGCGAGCTGCTCGCCTCCGCCCGCCTGGACAACCTGGCGACGTCCTACGCCGCCGTGCGGGCGCTGCTGCAGGCCGTGGCCGAGCCGGGCGAGGGAGCCACGCCCACGGTGCCGGTCATCGTGCTCTTCGACCACGAGGAGGTCGGCAGCACCTCCGAGCGCGGCGCGCAGTCCACCTTCCTGCCCTCCTGGCTGGAGCGGATCGTCCTGGCGGCCGGCGGCACCCGGGAGGACTACTGGCGGGCGCTGGCGGGCACGGTCGTCGCCTCCGGCGACATGGCGCACGCGACCCACCCCAACTACCCCGAGCGGCACGAGCCGGAGCACCCGATCCTCATGAACGGCGGGCCGGTCCTCAAGGTCAACACCAACCTGCGCTACGCCACCGACTCCCCCGGCGCGGCCGCCTTCACCCTGGCGTGCGAGCGGGCGGGGGTGCCGATGCAGACCTTCGTCACCCGCTCCGACCTCCCGTGCGGGTCCACCGTCGGGCCGATGACCTCGGCGCTGACCGGCGCCACCACGGTCGACTTCGGGGCCCCGGTCCTGTCGATGCACTCCACGCGCGAGATCTGCGGCACCCTCGACCAGGCCGGGTATGCCGCGGCGCTGGCCGCCTTCCTCACCCCCGCCTGACGCCCCGTCCCCCGACGGCGGACTCCCCGAGGGCGTCTACCCCCGGCCTGCCCCCGCGCGCGGCTCCCGACGGCGGACCCCGCCGTTCTGGACAGAGGAAAGTGGGCCCCGTCCCCCAGAACCTAATGTCCAGAACGGGCGGGGGCGGGGCTCAGACGTGGCTGCGGCGGTGCGGGTCGGTGCTGGTCGTGCCGGTGACCCGGTAGGCGTCGAGCACGGCGGGGATGCGGCGGACCGCGCGCAGGACGGACTCGAGGTGGGAGGGGTCGGCCATCTCGAAGGTGAACTTCGACAGGGCCACCCGGTCGCGGCTCGTCTGCACGGAGGCGGACAGGATGTTGACGTGCTGCTCGGAGAGCACCCGGGTGATGTCGGAGAGCAGCGCCGAGCGGTCCAGGGCCTCGACCTGCATGTTGACGAGGAACAGGCTGCTCGCGGTCGGGGCCCAGGCGACCCGGATGATGCGCTCGGGTGCCGTGGCCTGCAGGTCGGCGGCGTTGGTGCAGTCGGTGCGGTGGACCGAGACGCCCTTGCCGTGGGTGACGAAGCCGAGAATGGGGTCGCCGGGCACGGGCGTGCAGCACTTGGCGATCTTGACCCAGACGTCGTCCGCGCCGACGACCGTCACGCCGGGGTCGGCGTGCGCCACCCGGCCGCGCCGCGGGCGCACGCCCTCGGCGAGGTCCTCCTCGGTGCCGTCCTCGCCGCCGAGGGTGGAGGTGAGCTGCTTGACGACGTGCTGTGCCGAGACGTGGCCCTCGCCCACCGCGGCGAAGAGCCCGTCGATGTCCTTGTAGTTGAGCCCCTGCGCCACCGCGGTGAGGGTGTCGTGACTCATGAGCCGCTGCAGCGGGGCATTCTGCTTGCGCAGCACCTTGGCGATCTCGTCCTTGCCGGAGTCGACCATCTCCTCGCGCCGCTCGCGGGTGAACCACTGCCGGATCTTGTTGCGGGCGCGCGCGCTCTTGACGAAGCTCAGCCAGTCCCGGCTCGGGCCGGCGTCCTGGGCCTTGCTGGTGATGATCTCGCAGACGTCGCCGTTGCTGAGCTCGGAGTCCAGCGACACCAGCTTGCCGTTGACCCGGCCGCCGACGCAGCGGTGGCCGACCTCGGTGTGGACGGCGTAGGCGAAGTCGACCGGCGTCGCCCCCGCGGGCAGCGCCATGACGTCGCCGTCCGGGGTGAAGACGTAGACCTCGGCCGCCCCCATCTCGAAGCGCAGCGAGTCGAGGAACTCACCGGGGTCGGAGGTCTCCTGCTGCCAGTCGATGAGCTGGCGCAGCCACTGCATGCCCTCCAGGGCGCCCGGCGCGCCGTCCGCGCCGGCGACCGCACGGGAGCCGTCCGGCCCCTGCTCCTTGTACTTCCAGTGCGCCGCCACGCCGTACTCCGCACGCCGGTGCATCTGGAAGGTGCGGATCTGGATCTCCACCGGCTTGCCCCCCGGGCCGATGACCGTGGTGTGCAGCGACTGGTACATGTTGAACTTCGGCATCGCGATGTAGTCCTTGAACCGCCCCGGCACCGGGTTCCACCGGTTGTGCAGGGCGCCGAGCACCGCGTAGCAGTCCTGGATGGAGTCGACGAGCACCCGCACGCCGACGAGGTCGTAGATCTTCTCGAAGTCGTGCCCCCGCACGATCATCTTCTGGTAGACGGAGTAGTAGTGCTTGGGCCGGCCGGTCACCGTCGCCCGGATCTTGGCCGTGCGCAGCTCCTCGGAGATCTCGCCGCGGATCCGCGACAGCATCTCCTCGCGGGCGGGGGCGCGGTCGGCGACCATCCGCACGATCTCGTCGTAGACCTTGGGGTAGAGCTGGGCGAAGGACAGGTCCTCCAGCTCCCACTTGATGGTGTTCATCCCCAGCCGGTGCGCCAGCGGGGCGTAGATCTCCAGCGTCTCCGAGGCCTTGCGCGCCGCGCTCTCGGGCGAGACGTAGCGCCAGGTCCGGGCGTTGTGCAGCCGGTCGGCGAGCTTGATGACGAGGACCCGGATGTCGCGAGCCATCGCGACCACCATCTTGCGGACGGTCTCCGCCTGCGCCGCGTCGCCGTAGGTCATCTTGTCGAGCTTGGTGACCCCGTCCACCATCATCGCGATCTCGTCGCCGAAGTCGCGGCGCAGCTGCGGCAGCGAGTATGGCGTGTCCTCCACCGTGTCGTGCAGCAGCGCCGCGGCGATGGTCGAGGGGGTCATCCCCAGCTCGGCGAGGATCGTCGCCACCGCCAGGGGGTGGGTGATGTAGGCGTCGCCGCTCTTGCGCAGCTGGCCCTTGTGCATCTCCTCGGCCACCGCGTAGGCGCGCTCGATGAGCGCGAGGTCGGCCTTGGGGTGGGTGGCCCGCACCGAGCGCAGCAGCGGCTCGAGGGCGGGGTTGGCCGTGGTGCGGGTGCCGCCCAGCCGGGCCCACCGCGGCCGCAGCCCGCCACCCACCCTGGCGGGCGGTGTCGTGGCTGCGGGCTCGCTCATGCACAGATCATAGGCGCTGGCCGGAGCACGCCAGCAGCCCGGTGAGGCGCGTGCGCGGCGCGCTCAGACGCTGGTGAGGCAGTGCAGGTCGTAGCCGCCCAGCCGGCCCCGGCCGCCCAGCGCCTCGATCTCCAGCACGAGCTCGATCGCCGCGACGCTGGCGCCGCACCGCTCGATGAGCTCGCAGGTCGCGGCCAGCGTTCCGCCGGTGGCGAGCACGTCGTCGACGACGAGCACCCGCTCGTGGTGGGAGACGGCATCCTGGTGGATCTCCAGGGTGGCCGTGCCGTACTCCAGCGTGTAGGACTGGCTGTGCACGGCCGCCGGCAGCTTGCCGGCCTTGCGCACCGGCACGAAGCCGACGCCGAGGGCGTGCGCCACCATCGACCCGAGGATGAACCCGCGGGCCTCGATGCCGGCCACGACGTCGACCTGGCCCTGCCGACGCTGCACCGTGTCGATGATGATCCGGTCGCGCAGCCCGCGGTCGAGCAGCACCGGCGTGAAGTCCTTGAAGACCACGCCCTCCTCCGGGAAGTCGGGGATGTCCCGCATCCCCGTGAGGACGTCCGCCGCCAGCCGCGCGTCGGGAGCTGTCATCGGTCCGACCCCCGCCTCAGCGCCCACGGCGCTTGCGCTTGGGCTGGTTGCGCGGCCCACGCTGGGCGTAGGGGTGCAGCTGACGCCCGGGCGCCTGCTCCCCCCGGGCCGACGTCGCACCGGTCCCGGCGGGGCTCGTCGCCTCGTCCTGGGCACCCGCGGGGGCACCCACCAGGGCGCCCTCCTGCCCCTCGTCCTCGGTCTCCAGCAGCTCGTCGTCGGCGTGCGACGACCGCGCCTCGCGGCGCTCGCGACGGCGGGTCACCTGCGCGTCGTGCCGGCGCACGACCAGCTCGCCCTGGCGCAGCTGCACCAGGAGCGGGGTGGCGATGAAGATCGAGGAGAAGGTGCCGACCGTGATGCCGATGAACAGCGCCCACGACAGGTCGACGAGCGTCCCGGGACCGATGAGGGTGACCCCGACGACCAGGATGACGGCCACCGGCAGGAGCGCGACGACCGAGGTGTTGATCGAGCGGACCAGGGTCTGGTTCACCGCCTGGTTGGCCGCCTCGGCATACGTCTGCCGCTTGGTGTCGAAGGCGTGGTCGGTGTTCTCCCGGACCTTGTCGAAGACGACGATGGTGTCGTAGATCGAGTAGCCCAGGATGGTGAGGAAGCCGATGACCGACGCCGGCGAGACCTCGATGCCCACCAGAGCGTAGATGCCCACCGTGAAGAGCACGTCGTGCACCAGGGCGACGAGGGCGGCCACCGCCATCTTCCACGTGTGGAAGTAGAACGTCAGCACCAGCGTGACGAGCGCGAGGAAGACCGCCAGGGCGATGCCGGCCCGCTGGGTGACCGTCTCGCCCCACGAGGGGCCGACGAACGAGCTGGTGACGGCGGCCGTGTCGACGTCGAAGGCCTCGGCGAGGTCGGCGCGGGCCGTCTCCGCCTCGGTGTTGTCGAGCTCGCCGGTCTGCACCCGGACGGTGTCGTCGCCGATGCGGGTGATGGTCGTCGTGCCGCCGGGGTCGACGGCCTCGAGCGCCTCGTCGGCGGTCTGCTCGTAGTCCTCCATCTCGGCGCTGCTGACCCCGCTGACCCGCAGCTCGGAGCCGCCGCTGAACTCGATGCCGAAGTTCAGCCCGCGGCCGACGAGGCCGAAGAGCGAGACGAGCATGAGCACGGCCGACAGGGCGTACCAGAAGCGACGGCGACCGACGATGTCGAAAGACCGGGCCCCCGAGTAGAGGTCGTTGCCCAACCGGGAGAAGCGCGACATCAGACCACACCACCTTCCAGCTCTTCGCGGGTATGCCGTCTGCGCCCGGGGGCGATGACGTCGGGCTCGCGCACGCGGCCACGGCCGAGGTAGGCCGAGCGCTTGGCACCGAGCCGCTCGGGCTCCATCCCGGACCACTTGCGGCCCTCGCCGAAGAAGCGGGTGTCGGCCAGGATGCTCACCAGCGGGTGGGTGAACATGAAGACGACGAGGAGGTCGATCACCGTGGTCAGCCCCAGCGCGAAGGCGAAGGCCCGCACGCCCGACTCGGAGAGCAGGTAGAGGACCGCCGCGGCCAGCAGGTTGACGACGTCGGAGATGATGAGCGTCCGGCGCGCCCGGTCCCAGCCGGTGTCCACGGCGTACCGCAGCGGCCGGCCGGCCCGCACCTCGTCGCGGATGCGCTCGAAGTAGACGATGAAGCTGTCCGCCGTGATGCCGATGGCGACGATGAGGCCGGTGACCCCGGCCATCGTGAGCCGGAAGTTGTTGGCCCACCCCAGCAGGGTGACCGAGCCGTAGGCGAGCAGCGCGGCGATGATGAGCGAGCCGATCGCCACCAGGCCGAGCGCGTGGTACTGCACCAGCATGTAGGCGAAGACCAGCAGCAGGCCGATGATCCCGGCCACCACGCCCCAGCGCAGCTGCTCGCCGCCCAGGGTGGGGCTGATCTGCTCGGAGGTCTGGACCTCGAAGCTCAGCGGCAGGGCGCCGAACTCGAGCTGGTTGGCCAGGGCCTGGGCCTCCTCGGGCGTGAAGTCGCCGGAGATGGTCGCGGTGCCGCCGGAGATGACGCCGTTGACGGTCGGGGCGGTGATGACCTCGCCATCGAGGATCGTCGCGAAGCGGTTCTGCGCCTGGCCCTGCGGGTAGCCGTAGAGCCGGGAGGTGATCTCGGCGAAGGTCTGGCCGCCCTCGCCGTCGAAGGTGAGGTTGACCTGCCAGCGGCCGGTCACCGCCCCGCCCTGGACCGTCTCGGGGCCGGCGTTGGCGTCGGTGACGCTGCTGCCGGTCAGCTCGACCGGGCCGAGGATGAACTTCTCGTCGCCCTCGGCCGAGCAGGCGACCGTCGGCTCGTCGGCCGGGGCCGCCGCGACCTCGCCCGCGACGCCGGGGGCGGAGCAGTCGAGGGAGGTGAACTCCTCGGACAGCTCCGGGGTGATCTGCTCGAGGCTGGAGGCGTCGGCGGGCGGCACGGCCTCGTCCTGGGGCGGTGCCGTGGAGTCGGCGTCGTCACCGGCCGGGGCTCCGGGCTCCTGCGTGGCCGCGCCGTCGGAGTCACCGGCGGACACCGGCTGGCCGGCGAGGGGGTCGTCGGCCGCGCTGACACCCGCGGCCCCGTCCAGCCGGGTGCCACCGCGGTTGCCCTCGGTCTGCTCGGCCTCGTCGCCCGAGCCGTCGTCGACGCTGTCCTCGCCGCCACCGGTCTGCTCCTCGGCCTGCTGGAGCTGCTCCTCGAGCACGCTCGGCGGCAGCGGGAGGGTGCGCTGCGGGGGCACCTCGGCCTGCGGGCCGGTGGGCTGGGCCACGAGGACCGGGCGGAACTGCAGTTGCGAGGAGCGGCTGAGCGCCTCGACCTGGGCGGCGGAGGGGTTGCCGGGGATGGCGACCGAGACGTTCTGACCGCTGCGGGTCACCTCGGCCTCGGCGACGCCCCCGCCGTCGATGCGGCGGCGGATGATGTCGATGGCCTGCTCGAGCTGGTCGGCCGAGACCGAGGCCCCCTCCTCGGTCCGCGGCTCCAGGACGATCTGGCGACCGCCGGCGAGGTCCAGGCCCAGCTGAGGGGTGAGCGAGGCGGCCGGCTCGGCCCACAGGCGCGCTCCGCCGATGCTCGCGAAGAGCAGCAGGATGATCATGAGCAGGCTGGCGAGCGTGCGGAGCGGACCGCGCATCCGGGCGTTGCGCCGGCGCGGGGTGCGACCGCGGCCGGAGCCGCCGCCCCGCTGCCGGCGTCCGCCGCGGTCGGCGTCGCCGGCGAGGTCCTCGTCCCGGCGCGGGGCCGGGGTGGACGTCGTCATCGCTGGGGCTCCTCGTCGCCGTCCGTGCCCTCGGCGCCCTGGTCGGCCGCTGCCCCCCGGGACGTCGAGCCGCCACCCACCATGGACAGGGGCAGGATCGCCCGGCGCTGGAAGCGGAAGACCGAGCCCCCGGCCTCCAGGTGCACGACGTCATCCTCGATGGCGCGCACGACGCCGTACATCCCCGAGGTCGTCATGACCTCCTGCCCCGGCTGCAGCTGTCCCTGGGCGTCGGTGACGGCCCTGGCCCGCCGACGCTGGCTGAACATGAGGAACAGCAGGAAGAGGATCGGCAGTGCCAGGATGAGCACCGTGAGGCCGGAGCCTCCCGTGCCCGCAGCGGCGCCGGTCGCCAGTGTCATGGAGTGACCCTTCAGAAAGCGTGTCTCGTGGGGCGCCGGTGCGACGCCGTCGTCCCGCTGCGCACGCTGACGCGCGCGGCAGGCACCCCGGGCAGTCTAGGTGAGTCCCCTGGGGCGGCCAAAGAGGCCGGTGTGCCGTGTCCCCGGCAGCACGTCCACGGTCACCCGCGCCGCCCGACCGAGGAACCCCCGCCGCGGCAGCACGTCCACGGTCAGTCGCCCAGCGGCAGGGTGCCGGCCTGGGGGTCGTCCCCGCCGAAGCGGCCCGTCGCGCCGTGCCCGGGCACCGCGGCCCCGGCCTCGGGCGGGGCGGTCAGCCCGAGGTGCTCCCAGGCGGCGGGGCTCGCGGCGCGCCCGCGCGGGGTGCGGATCATGAAGCCCTCGCGGACGAGGTAGGGCTCGGCCACCGTCTCCACGGTGTCGGGCTCCTCCCCGACGGCCACGGCGAGCGTGGACAGCCCCACCGGGCCCCCGCGGAAGCGGGTGCACAGGGCCTCGAGCACCGCCCGGTCGAGCCGGTCCAGCCCCAGCTCGTCGACGTCGAAGAGCGCCAGCGCCTCGTGGGCGGCCGCCTCGTCCACGACGTGCTGGCCGTGGACCTGCGCCCAGTCACGGACCCGGCGGAGGAGCCGGTTGGCGATGCGCGGCGTCCCCCGGGACCGGGAGGCGATCTGGGTGATGCCCGGCTCGTCCGCCTCGATCTCCAGGAGCGCGGCGTTGCGGCGCAGGATGGCCACGAGGTCCTCGGTGGCGTAGTAGTCGAGGTGCCCGGTGAAGCCGAAGCGGTCGCGCAGCGGCGCGGGCAGCAGCCCCGCGCGGGTCGTGGCCCCGACCACGGTGAACGGCGGCAGCTCCAGCGGGATGGCCGTGGCGCCCGGGCCCTTGCCGACGATGACGTCGACCCGGAAGTCCTCCATCGCGAGGTAGAGCATCTCCTCGGCCGGCCGGGACATGCGGTGGATCTCGTCGAGGAAGAGGACCTCGCCCTCCACCAGCGAGGACAGCACGGCCGCCAGGTCGCCGGCGTGCTGGATGGCGGGGCCGCTGGTGATGCGGATCGGCTGCTCGAGCTCGCCGGCGATGATCATGGCCAACGTGGTCTTGCCCAGCCCGGGCGGGCCGGAGAGCAGGACGTGGTCGGGCGGGCTGCCGCGCCGCCGGGCCGCCTCGAGGACGAGGCCGAGCTGGTCCCGCACCCGCCGCTGCCCGGGGAACTCCGCGAGCCGGCGCGGCCGCAGGGCCGCCTCGATGCGGCGCTCCTCGTCGGTGCCGGAGGGGTCGACGACCCGCTCGGGGTCGCCGTAGGCCTCCGGCGGCACGTCGACCTCGTAGGACCCGTCGGTCGTCGTCTCGTCGGCGCCGCTCACCGGCCCAGCTCCCGCAGCGTCGCCCGCAGCAGCGCGGCCACGTCGGTGGGCGCGTCGGCGCCCTTGGTCACGGCGGTCAGCGCGCCGTCCGCCTGCCGGGTGGTCCAGCCCAGCCCCTGCAGGGCCTCCCGGACCTGGGTGTGCACCGCGTCCTCGCCGGCCGCACCGCCCGGTGCCGCCCCCGCGCCGCCGGCCAGACCGGGCTCGACGCCCATCGCCAGGATCTTGTCCTTGAGCTCCAGGACCAGCCGCTCGGCGGACTTGCGGCCGATGCCCGGCACCTTGGTGAGGGCCACGAGGTCGCCCTGGGCCAGCGCGGCCCGGACGTCCCCGGGCGAGTGGACGGACAGCATGGCCAGGGCCAGCCGGGGGCCGACCCCGCTCACCGTCTGGACCTGCTCGAAGAGGGCCTTGGCGTCCGCACCGGCGAAGCCGTAGAGGGTCAGCGACTCCTCCCGGACCACGAGGGTGGTCTCCAGGGTGAGCTCCTGCCCGGTCCGGCAGCCGGACGCGGTCTCCGGGGTGGTGTGGACGAGCAGACCCACGCCCCCGACCTCGACGACGACGTGGTCGAGACCGACGTGGCGGACGGGTCCGCGGACCGAGGCGATCACCGGGGGTTCCTCCTGCTGCTGACGGTGGTGGCACGCCCGCCGCGCGCCGAGGCACGGGCGCTGGCCGCGCGGGCGGTGCGGTGCTCGGCGTGCAGCTGGGCGAGCCGGTTGGGGGCGGCACGGGACGCCTGGTCCTCGGCGTCCTGCAGACGGTTGCGGCCGCCCGCGGCGTCCTCGGGCAGGCCACGTGCGGCTCCGCGCCAGAGGTGACAGATCGCCAGCGCCAGCGCGTCGGCGGCGTCGGCGGGCCGAGGGGCCTGCTCGAGGGTGAGGATGCGCGTCACCATGTGGGTGACCTGCGCCTTGTCGGCCCGGCCGTTGCCGGTGACGGCGGCCTTGACCTCCGAGGGCGTGTGCAGCACGAGGGGCAGCCCGAGCCGGGCCGCGGCCAGCATCGGCACGGCGGAGGCCTGCGCCACGCCCATGATGCTGCTGTTGCGGGTGCTGGCGAAGACCCGCTCCACCGCCACAGCGTCGGGGCGGGTGCGGGCCAGCCACTCGTCGATCTCGGTCTGCAGGGTGAGCAGCCGCTCGGCCGGCTCGTCGCCCGGCGGGGTGCGCACGACCCCCACCTCGACCAGGCGCAGCGAGCGCCCCGGGAGCCCCTCGACGACCCCGAGGCCGCAGCGGGTGAGGCCGGGGTCGACGCCGAGCACGCGCATACCGCTCCCGTTCGGTGGTGTGGACAGATGTTCGGACACCACGCTACAAGTCCGGCGCGACCGGCCCCGGGCGCGACACGCCCTCCGGAGGGAGGGGTCAGTCCTGCGCGTCGAGCTCGGCGAGGACCTCGTCGGAGATGTCGGCGTTGGAGTAGACGTTCTGGACGTCGTCGCAGTCCTCGAGGGCGTCCACGACCCGGATGACCTTCTTGGCGCCGTCGGCGTCCAGCGGGACCTGCATGCTGGGCACGAAAGTCGTCTCGGCGGAGTCGTAGTCCAGGCCCGCGTCCTGGAGCGCCGTCCGGACCGCCACGACGTCGCCGGCCTCGGAGATGACCTCGAAGGACTCGCCCACGTCCTCGACCTCCTCGGCGCCGGACTCGAGCACGATCTCCAGCAGCGCGTCCTCGCTGGTCTCCCCGCTCTCCTGCTCCTTGGGCACGACGACCTGGCCCTTGCGCTCGAAGAGGTAGGCCACCGAGCCGCTGTCGGCCATCGAGCCGCCGTTGCGGGTCAGGGCCGTGCGCACCTCCATGACCGCACGGTTCTTGTTGTCGGTCAGGCACTCGATGTAGAGCGCCACACCCCCCGGGGCGTAGCCCTCGTAGACCAGGGCCTCGTAGCTCGCGCCGCCGGCCTCGGCGCCGGAGCCGCGCTTGACGGCCCGGTCGATGTTGTCGTTGGGGACCGAGCTCTTCTTGGCCTTCTGGATGGCGTCGTAGAGGGTCGGGTTGCCGGCCGGGTCTCCCCCGCCCATCCGGGCCGCGACCTCGATGTTCTTGATGAGCTTGGCGAAGAGCTTGCCCCGCTTGGCGTCGATCGCGGCCTTCTTGTGCTTGGTCGTCGCCCACTTGGAGTGGCCACTCATCGTTGCTCCTCGATCTGTCGACGTGACGGTCAGGGATGCCGCGCCCGTCCGGGTCGGGGCGGCACCAGCTCCTCAGGTTACCTGCCGAGGTCCGGCAGGCCGGAAGCCCGACGGGTCCGACGAGGCCCGGGGAGCACGCGCCGACCGGTCGGCGGGATCACCCGCCACTCTTGCCCCAGGCACATCTCGTACCGCATAGTAATGAGCGCCTGGGCAACGTCCCTGCTCGGGCACCCTTCCCATCCTCATGGAGTCATCGTGCGACGACCGTCCCTCGTCGGCCTCACCCTCGCTGTCGTCCTCTCCCTCACCGGTGCGCCCGCCACGGCCGCGCCGCAGGAGCCGGACGCGGCGCAGGACGCCCTCCCCTACGCCCAGCAGGCCGAGTCGGTCGACGCCGTCGAGACCCCCGAGGAGCTCGGGGAGACCACGGTGGTGACGGACGCCTCCGTGCTGCCGGCCCCCGTGCCCGGCTCGGAGGTCTACCCCGTCCCGGCCGACGGGAGCTACGACATCACCGGGGGCGGTTTCGGCCACCGGATCGGCATGTCCCAGTGGGGGGCGCACGGCGCGGGCCAGCAGGGCCTGTCGCACGAGCGGATCATCTCCTTCTACTACCCCGGCACCCGACTGGAGACCTGGGCCCCGTCGGACATCTCCGTGGGCATCACCATCGACCACGACGGCGTGACCCAGGTCGCGCACCGCAGCGGGCTGCGCGTGGGCGCGACGGCCGGCGGCACGACCTACGCCCTCCCGTCCGGCCGCAGCCAGTGGCGGGTCCGCGCGACCAGCGGCTCGGCGTCGTCCTGCGTCCTGCAGGGGTATGACGGGTCCTCGTGGTCGACGTGGTGGCCCTCGGGCATGTCCCGCCGCTGCCCGGTCACCTTCAGCTCCCCCTCGGAGCAGACGGTGGACCTCGTGCTCCCCGACGGGTCGCGGCGCATCTACCGCGGTGCCGTCACGGCGACGTACCGGGGGAGCACGTCCCTCGCGAGCGTCAACCACCTGCCCCTCGAGCACTACCTGCGCTCGGTGGTCGCGGCCGAGATGGGCCCGTCCTTCCACCCCGAGGCGCTCCAGGCGCAGTCCGTCGCCGCCCGGACCTACGCCCAGCGCAGCGCCAGCACCAGCTACTACGACATCTGCGACACCACCGCGTGCCAGGCCTACCGCGGGCGCGGGGTGCGCCGGGGCGACGGCAGCATCAGCTCCTACGAGTACACCGCCAACACCTCGGCCGTGGACGCGACGGCCGGGCAGGTGCTGACCTTCGCCTTCCCCAACGGCCGCCGGCTGGCGACGACGATGTACTCCGCCTCGACCGGCGGCCAGACCATCGCCTCGGGCAACGGGCACGACTACCTCACCGCCCAGCGCGACCCCTACGACGCGGTGGCGGCGAACCCGCGGCACCGCTGGAGCGCCTCGCTGCCGCGCACCGCGCTGCAGCAGCGCTACGGCATCCACCGGGTCGAGCGCATCCAGGTCCTCACCCGCGACGGCGTGGGCGCCTGGGGCGGGCGGGTGCTCACCGCCCGGGTCGAGGGCTTCACCGCCGGCGGGCAGTACACCTACGCCCACGCCACCGGCACCGGCCTCATGCTGGCCCGCTACTGGCCGACGTGGTCCGACGGGCTGTCCTCGGACTACTTCACCTTCGCCGCCCCGGCCCCGGCGCCCGAGCCGACGCCGACCGGGCCGGTGCGCCTCGGCGGCACCGACCGCTATGGCACGGCGGCGACCGTGGCAGAGCAGTGGTCCCCCGGCCTCGAGGTGGTCTACGTCGTCTCCGGCCAGGACTACCCCGACGCCCTGGCCGCCTCGGCCCGGGCCGGGGTCTACGACGCCCCGATCCTGCTGAGCCGGGCCGACGACCTCCCCGGTGCCACGCGACGGGCGCTGACGCGCCTGCGCCCGGACCGGCTGGTCGTGCTCGGCGGCACCGAGGCGGTCGGCGACACGGTGCTGAGGGAGCTGCGCTCCTACGCCCGCACCGGCCGGGTGGACCGGGTGGCCGGGACCGACCGCTACGCCACCGCGGCCGCGCTCTCCGACTACTACCCCTCCCGCGTCGACCGGGTGCTGCTCGCCAGCGGTCAGGCGTTCCCGGACGCCCTGGCCGGGGCCGCCGTCGCCAACGGCGAGCAGGTGCCGCTGCTCCTCACGCGGGGCGACGAGCTGCACCCCAGCACCCGACGTGCCCTGGAGCGGCTGCGCCCGCGCGAGGTCGTCGTCCTGGGCGGCGACGGCGCGGTCTCGGCGACGGTCATGCGCGAGGCCGGTCGCTACGCCTCCGTCGGGGCGCAGCGCTGGGCCGGCACGGACCGTTACCGGACCGCGGCCAAGGTCGCGGCGACCTTCCCGCAGGGCACCGACCCCGCGTTCGTGGCGATCGGCACCGACTTCCCGGACGCCCTGGTCGCGGCCGCCCTCGCCGGGCGGCACGACGCCCCGCTGGTGCTGACCCGCGGCGACAAGGTGGCCCGGGGCGCCGAGCTGGCGCTCACCCACCTGCAGCCGGGCTCGATGTACGTCCTCGGCGGCGACTCGGGGATCACCGACACCACGATGGCGGCCCTGGGGCGCCACCTGCGCTGAGACCGTCGGCATACCGTCGGGGCACGGCCTAGGCTCGCGTCGTGCCCTCCTCCCCCGACGGTGTCCTCCTGCGCCCGCGCGCGGACGAGGACGTCCCCGAGCTCGCGCGGATGCTCCTCGCCCAGCAGCCGGCCACCGGCTACCCCATGCGCGACCCGCTGCCGATGCCGGGCGAGCAGTTCGTCGCCCGGCCCCGCGACCTGGCCGCCTGGGTCGTGGAGGTGGACGGGGCGCTCGCCGGTCACGTCGCGGTCGACCGGGTGGAGGACGGCGAGATCGGCCGGGGCTTCCTCGCCGCCACCGGTATGCCGCTGGCCCGCCTCGGCTCCGTCTCCACGCTCTTCGTCGGGCCCGGTCGGGCGGGGCTCGGCCTGGGCGGACGCCTGCTGGAGACCGCCGTCGGCTGGGCACGCGAGCAGGGGCTGCTGCCGGTGCTCGACGTCTTCCCCGGCCACGCGGCCGCGCGGGCGCTCTACCTGCGCCGGGGCTGGCGCGACGTCGCCACCCTGCGGCCGGGCTGGGTGCCTGACCACGCGGACGACCTCGTCCTCATGGTCCTGCCGGACTCAGCCTGAGCAGAGCTGCACGAAGAGGGCGTGGACCCGGTGGTCGCCGGTGACCTCGGGGTGGAAGCTCGTGGCCAGCAGGCCGCCCTGGCGGACGGCGACCGGGTGGCCCTCCACGGCGGCGAGCACCTCGACGTCGTGGCCGACCCGCTCCACCCAGGGCGCCCGGATGAAGACGGCGGGGAACGGCCGGTCCGGGTCGGGCAGGCCGGCGATCTCCAGGTCGGTCTCGAAGCTGTCGACCTGGCGGCCGAAGGCGTTGCGCCGCACGGTCATGTCGATGCCGCCGAAGGTCTGCTGCTCCGGGTGCCCGTCGAGGATCTCGTCGGCGAGCTGGATCATCCCCGCGCAGGAGCCGTAGACCGGCAGCCCCTCGGCGACGAGGCGACGGATCGGCTCGTGCAGCCCGAAGATGCGGCACAACCGGTCGATGGTCGTGGACTCACCGCCCGGCACCACGAGGCCGTCCAGGCCCTCCAGCTCCCGGGGGCGCCGGACCAGCCGCGCATCGGCCCCGCAGGCACGCAGGGCGGCGACGTGCTCGCGCACGTCGCCCTGGACGGCGAGGACGCCGACGACCGGGGGCCGGGGCGCGGGCTGCCCGTCGGCCGGCACGCCGGCCGGCTGCTCGTCGGCCTCGCTCACCAGCCGCGCTCGGCGAGCCGGTGCGGCTGCGGGATGTCGTCGACGTTGATCCCGACCATGGCCTCGCCCAGGCCGCGGGAGACCTCGGCGAGGGTGTCGGGGTCGTCGTGGAAGGTCGTGGCCTTGACGATGGCGGCCGCCCGCTGCGCGGGGTTGCCGGCCTTGAAGATGCCCGAGCCGACGAAGACGCCCTCGGCCCCGAGCTGCATCATCATCGCGGCGTCGGCCGGGGTGGCGATGCCGCCGGCGGTGAAGAGCACGACCGGGAGCTTCCCGGCCCGCGCGACCTCCTTGACGAGGTCGTAGGGCGCCTGCAGCTCCTTGGCCGCGACGTAGAGCTCGTCGTCGGCCAGCGAGGAGAGCCGGTTGATCTCGCCGCGGATCGAGCGCATGTGGGTGGTCGCGTTGGACACGTCACCGGTGCCGGCCTCGCCCTTGGAGCGGATCATCGCCGCCCCCTCGGTGATCCGGCGCAGGGCCTCCCCGAGGTTGGTGGCGCCGCAGACGAAGGGCACGGTGAAGGCCCACTTGTCGATGTGGTGGGCGTAGTCGGCCGGGGTGAGCACCTCGGACTCGTCGACGTAGTCGACCCCCAGGCTCTGCAGCACCTGCGCCTCGACGAAGTGGCCGATCCGGGCCTTGGCCATGACCGGGATGGAGACGGCCTCGATGATGCCGTCGATCATGTCCGGGTCGCTCATCCGCGAGACCCCGCCCTGCGCGCGGATGTCGGCCGGCACCCGCTCCAGAGCCATGACGGCGACGGCTCCCGCGTCCTCGGCGATCTTGGCCTGCTCGGGGGTGACGACGTCCATGATGACGCCGCCCTTGAGCATGTCGGCCATGCCGCGCTTGACGCGGGTGGTGCCGGTGGTGGGCTGGGTGGGCTCGGACATGCCTGGGGGCCTCTCGTGCTCGATCGGGGACGGCGCGGCGGTCGGGGGGCGCCGCACGTCCCAGTCTACGGACCGCAGACCCGCCCCCGGACCAGGTATGCCGCCCCCGCGCGCAGGTGCACCGGCGGGCGCTCAGGCCGGCCAGGCGGCGGCGAGCTGCTCCCGGACGTCGGCGAGCAGCTGCGGGAGCGCCTTGGTCTGCCCGACGATCGGCAGGAAGTTGGCGTCGCCCATCCAGCGCGGCACGACGTGCTGGTGCAGGTGGGCCGCGACGCCGGCGCCGGCGACCTCGCCCTGGTTCATCCCCAGGTTGAAGCCTGCCGGGTTGCTCGCCGCCTGGATCGCCCGGATGGCCGCCTTGGTCAGCGCGGTGAACTCGGCCGTCTCCTCGTCGGTGAGGTCGAGGTAGAGCGGGACGTGCCGGTAGGGGCAGATGAGCAGGTGGCCCGGGTTGTAGGGGAAGAGGTTGAGGATGACGTAGCAGTG